>JFLJ01000001.1 GCA_000634115.1 Prochlorococcus sp. scB241_528O2
AAGAGTCTTTTTTTTTGCCTGTAATAACAAATAAGTGAAGGATTGAAAAAAATAACAAAAGAAACATATAACAGTCTCTCTAGATACACAATAATTCCATCGCAAAGTATTAGTATGCCTTTACTGAAGTGAAGGTATTCAATATGTCACTAAAAAATCAAACTAATGGTATTTATCCATGGGATTATCAAATAGGAGATGATAATTTCCAATTTGAGCCTTGAATTCTAAAGAAAGGAAAGGAATATGTAACTATTGAGAAAAACATAGATAACAAAGGATTTTTTTATTTACATAAGAATGAAGAAAAACGTCTTTCTCTTAACGCTTTACAAACAAAATCTACATTTAACCAATTAATCAATTTTGGATATGAGCTACGAAAAAGTAAGTTCTAATTTTCTAAAACTACATTTTATTGAGATATAACTTTGATTTTAGATTATTAATAAGAATCGGAGTCCTAACGGTAACCACAGACATAGAAGCATCAATAGAAAAAGTGTAATAGCATGCACATTTGGAATGTAATGCTCTTTAAAAACTTTAGTCTTCATGATCTATCTAGCTTTCTTTAATTTTATCTCTCTTCTAATTAGTAAAGCTATAACAACTACACACATATTCATTAGAAATACGTCTAATGGCATTAATAAAAAAGTATCTACTTAATTGATAGCAAGAATGTTAGTCTTAAAATATTAAGATTTACTGATAGTTAGAGAGAGAAAACATCAAAAATGGGTGAAAAAAGATGCAAAAAGTTAATTATTTGTTGAAAGAAATTAAATTTTAGAAAGGGTAACTAAATAAAGGATATTGATGATTTTGACTCATAACTGTGACAGTTTGTTTTAATTTATTTAAAATCTAAGATAAATAGTAATATTACTTTACAGTAAGTAATATAAATGTTACATTTGTAAATGTAGAATTCCATTCTTCTTATGAACTCAAAAAAAGTTAAAGTTCTCGAAACAAAAACAGTTGAGAAGGAAAAAGTTGTTGCTGAAAAGCTCAATGGCAGATTTGCCATGATTGGCTTCATAGCTGCTATTGGTGCTTACTTAACAACAGGTCAAATTATTCCTGGGTTCGTCTAAATGGACTTTATTTCTAAACGCCAAGGATATGTTCCTTTTAAGGTAGTTCCTTACATTTTCTTTATTTCTGTAATTTTAAGTATCACTACAGCAACAGAAGTGTTCGTATAAATTTTCAACAAACATATTCATGAGAGCTTGCTTCTAGAAATATAATCGAGCTTTTTTTCTATCTGTGATG
>JFLJ01000002.1 GCA_000634115.1 Prochlorococcus sp. scB241_528O2
CAATATTTATTCCTTCAAATCTATCTTCTCCAGGTGCGAAGGGCTCTGTGAATCTTTTCAAAGGTTCTTTAAAATCTTTTTCACTAAGAATATTTAATGCGAATAAATCGCCTATTTGCAGAAGAGACTCTACCGATCTATCTTTTGCTACTGCAATACTTAACCCGGGTGGAGAAAAACTTGCTTGACTAACCCAAGATGCAAGC
>JFLJ01000003.1 GCA_000634115.1 Prochlorococcus sp. scB241_528O2
TGATGCAATTATGCTCGCGAAATCTATTTGTAATTCTGCTTTGGTAAAAACTGCGATACATGGTTGTGATCCAAATTGGGGACGAATCATTTCTGCTGCAGGTAATTCTGGCGTTAAATTCAATCTAAATGACGTTGACTTATTTATAGGTAGCGATCAAATTTTGGAAAAGGGTAAGTTAAATAAATATGATTCGCATAAAGTCACAGACTACATTAGGTCCAAAATGAAAGGT
>JFLJ01000004.1 GCA_000634115.1 Prochlorococcus sp. scB241_528O2
GTAAAGGGTTCTTCAGAAGAAATCAATCAGAGAAAAAAGTTATATATGGAAAATGATTATCCTAGTCAGATAGAAAATCAAAATACTTTTAATAAATTAGATGAAGAAAAAAATATTCATTTAACACAAAATAAACAAATTAATTCTAGTTTTGTATCGAAAAGACCAATTCAAAATGCAAATGAAACGTTAGATATTGAACCATTAGATGAGAAAAATTTAGTTAAA
>JFLJ01000005.1 GCA_000634115.1 Prochlorococcus sp. scB241_528O2
ATTTAGTTGTATATCGGCCATTAAATCTCCGATTATTTTACATTTGTTTTGATGTTTTTTTGGAATTAACTCTTTTACTTTTTCATTCATAGCTGCAATTCCGTTTGTGAATTGAGGCCATCGTGAAATGTGTTCAGCATATGTGATATTTGTATAACCTAATCTTTTAGCTAGTAAAATGCTCCAAAATTGATCCCCACCAAGAAAAATCACTATCCCTTTTTTGGGCCAATTCGCAAAAGAAAATGGATTTAGTAATAATTTCCAAAAACTGTTTGACTTTGT
>JFLJ01000006.1 GCA_000634115.1 Prochlorococcus sp. scB241_528O2
TGGAGGTGGAGGAAGAGGCATGAGGTTGGTTGAAAATGCTGATAATCTTGAAAAAATGTTTAAAGCAGCTCAAGGTGAAGCAGAAGCAGCTTTTGGTAATGATGGTCTATATATGGAGAAATTTATAAAGAAGCCGAGACATGTAGAAATTCAAATTTTGGCTGATAGGTCGGGTAATGTCGTTCATTTAGGAGAGAGAGATTGTTCAGTACAAAGAAGACATCAGAAGTTATTAGAGGAGTCCCCTAGCCCTGCTATTAACCCTGATCTAAGAAAAAAAATGGGAAATGCAG
>JFLJ01000007.1 GCA_000634115.1 Prochlorococcus sp. scB241_528O2
CTCTTAAAAAAGCTTATAACTCCAATCCAAATTACGGGTCCTACATCAACTCCTCCTATAGGGGGAATTAATTTTCTTGTTAAATTAAGAATAGAGCTTGATGGTATGGAAATAAATAACCATAAACCTTTACTTAAATCAATTTTTGGGTACCAAGTAAGAATTAATCTTATTAAAAAAATTATAGTTAGATATGATAGAGAAATTCCTAAACTAACATCTAAAATTTGGAGAGCGTTTAAAAGCAAGGAAATCACAATTCTTTAATTCATCTTAATAAATAACCCATTGAAACGTATTTAATTCGTATTATAAATTGAGAATTTAATATTTAAAAGTGTTTCAAATCTCAAATTTATTACTAGTTGCAGATGTTTCTGCTCAAGTTGCAAGTAATTCCGCAGTTGGAATGATAGGTAGTTTTATTGCAGCTGCTGTACTTATAGTGGTACCAGCTACTGGATTTTTGATTTATGTTAGTCAGAAAGATTCTCTCGATCGAGTTAGCCGCTAGTTTTTGTAGAAGTTTTAAGTACACTATATATGTAGGGTAATTGATTTCCCCCTTTTAAAAATAAATTTTGGAGAAAGAATGTGGTCAATGCT
>JFLJ01000008.1 GCA_000634115.1 Prochlorococcus sp. scB241_528O2
GCAGAGGTAGGTTTAATGACGAATATGAAAGGTTTGAAGAAGCTGAAAGACCATCAAGAAGATTTAAACCTCAAGAAGATGAGTTAGAAGAAGACTATATGGAGGGTAGATCTCGTAGGAGGAATGTTTCAAGAGCTATACCTGCAGCAGCTGTGAGTAGAGGGAGGTCATCTACAAGAGAAGAAAATCAGTTTAACAATGATGAAACTTTAAGAAGAAGAAGACAAACTCCTGAAGATAGAAATAGTAATCAATCAGCAAGAAATAACTTTGGTGATAGACGAAACTTATCTCGCAATGAAGTTAAAACAGGATCAAGACCTAGAATGAATCGGACAGTTTCTAGACAAGATAATATTGCTGCTCCTGATGATTCTGCCCCATTAAGAAAAAAACCTACAAGATCTTCTATTAGACAGCAAACTGCTACATCTCAAGTAGAAGATGCTTCATTCAAAGAAGTTAATCAAGTAAAAAAACCTCGTGAGAGTCGTAGAGTAAGCTCTTCAGATAGATCAAATTCAAAAAATCAAAATGGTAGATACGCCGTTGGAAAAAACAAAAGGAAACCTAGAGATAACAGTTCTAGATTTGATGATTAATTATAAGATGCCTGCCCATTTTAAAAATGATTGTTGGCTTAATAATTCAATTATTATTATTGCCAGGAATCCGATCATTGCAAATCTTCCATTAGTTATTTCAGAATAACTGCTCCATCCAAACTTATAGTTATCTTCTATTGCTTCAGATAATTTGTCATCTTTCTTTTCTTTGGTTAGTTCCTCAGCTGTAGATGGTTTTTTATCTACTACTTCAGATAATTTGTCATCTTTCTCTTCTTTGGTTAGTTCCTCAGTTGTAGATTGTTCATTGTCAAATTCTTCTTTTGTCATAATTTATTAATTTATACTAGAGTTGAAATCAAAATTATTTGAAGGGATTAGAGACCAATTACCCTTACCACTTAATTCAAGGACATTGTCATGAAAGCCTTTAAGAGTTGGACGATGACCAACACTAACAAGAGCAATATTCCTATCTTTCAATAAATTATAAAGATAATGTTCTGTTTTTATATCTAAAGCACTTGTAGCTTCATCAAGAATTACAAACTTTGGTGAATTTAATAATAATCTTGCAAATGCTAATCTTTGCTGTTCTCCTTGAGATAATATTCTTTGCCAATCTTGTTTGATATCTAAGTCAGGATATCTTTCAATTAAATTTGGAAGTTGTACTTCTTTAAGAACTGCTCGTAAATGTTCATCACTAAATCTGCTTGTTCTTAACGGGTAGCATAATTGCTCTCTCAAGGAACCTAATGTCATATATGGTTTTTGAGGTATAAATAATAAGTCTCCTTTTTGTGG
>JFLJ01000009.1 GCA_000634115.1 Prochlorococcus sp. scB241_528O2
TTTTAATTTAGTTTTGAGTGAATCATCCAATTCTTCCCAATTTTTTAAAATTAAATTTAAAGAATTTTTTGATTCTGAATTTAGAGATTCGGGTGTATTCATTTTGATTTTTATTTATTTATAACCCATAAACATTTATTTCGAGAGTTTTAACCTGGGGGCCAATTCATTTTTCTTCCAGATAAAAAATGAATATGTAAATGAAAAACTGTTTGTCCTGATTCTGCTCCAGTATTAATTACTGTTCTCCAAGTAGTTAAATTCTTTGTCCTCGCTATTTTGCTACCTACAAATAGTAAATGCCCTAATAAATTTGCATCTTTTTCAATACACTCTAATAAACTTACAATTGGCTTTTTAGGAATCACTAAAAAATGTATTGGGGCTTGTGCCTGGATATCATTAAATGCAATACAAAAATCATCTTCATAAAGCTTATCGCAAGGAATTTCTTCATTTATTATCTTTTGAAATATTGTAGTCTCAGTCATTAAATTAATTAATAGAAATAACGTCTTTTTTGTGAAAACCTTCTTTTATAAGTTCTTTATTTAAATCATCTTTTGATGTAACTCTATCAACAAATAATATTCCATTTAAGTGATCCATTTCGTGTTGAATACACCTAGCTAGAAGCCCATCTGCTTTCATTTTACGTGGTCTCCCCATTTCATCTCTAAATTTTAATTTTATAGTTGATGGTCTCACTACATTCAAATAGACACCAGGAATACTCAAGCAGCCTTCTTCGTATGAATTAAGGGTTGTTCCATAGTCTGTAATTTCTGGATTGATTAATATTAAAGGTTCTGCTGCTGAATCTTCAAAATTTACATCTATTACAAGAAGCTCTTTATTAATGCCAATTTGAGGTGCAGCCAGTCCAATTCCTTTAGCTGCATACATGCTTTGAAGCATTTCTCTAGCAAGTTTTCTAATCGATTCATCAACCTTAGTTATTCTTTTGGAATTTTTTCTTAAAACATCATCACCAAGTTTAAAAATTTCTAGAGATGGCTTACCTGTTTGTTCTTTCGAAATTTTCCCCGAGTCACCATTTGTTCTTGACTTTTTTGCAAGTTGTGAAAAATGGTTTGCCACGTTAATAAAAAAAGTTTTTACTAAATAGTTTAGCTATAAAAATACTAGCACTTTAATTTACTTTCTTTATAGTTTTTTTAAATGAGTAATGATGATAAGTTAAAAGTTATTCAAAATGTATCTAAAAAAAAAGCTTTTAAGGA
>JFLJ01000010.1 GCA_000634115.1 Prochlorococcus sp. scB241_528O2
ATTAACTATTATTAGGGATACCATTTTTTGGATTGATGTTATTGGTGAAGGTCAAAATCAAAATGCTATTTTTGCAAGGCCATTTAATGAGAAAGATGCATTTCCTCACAAATTAACTAGTAAAAAATATAATATTAAAAATAACTTTCATGGATATGGTGGTAAATCTTATAAGTGTTTAGAATTTAAAAATAATTTTTATTTGATATGGATAGATCAGTTTTCAAATGCATTATGGTTTCAAATTTTTAAAGAAGTAGCACCAAATGATAGAAGTCAAAATAAATATCTTGATTCAGTTCAAGAACCTAGACAACTATCTCAATCAATCGAGGGAAATTTTGATTCTTCATTTGTTATTTCTGAAAAAAATTTGTTGTATGGTATTTGCGAAATAAATAATAGAGATTATTTATTTTCTTTAAACTTAAAAAAAATTAAACAAGATATACATCGGATAAAAAAATTTAAAAATTTCGCGGGAGATTTATCTTCTAATACTTCTGCTAGCTTACTTTCATGGATCGAGTGGGATTCTCCATATATGCCCTGGGAAAAAAATGAGTTGTTTTTTGCTCAAATAGAGGTTGATGGAGAGATAAATAAAATAAAAAAATTCTCAAATAAGCTTGTTAAT
>JFLJ01000011.1 GCA_000634115.1 Prochlorococcus sp. scB241_528O2
TCTCAAATAAGCTTGTTAATGCCAACAAAAACGTTTCTTTTTTTCAACCTCATTGGATAAGTGAGAAACTTTTAGTATGTTCTGAGGATAGTTCTGGATGGTGGAACTTATTGTTTCTAGATGTAAGTGAAATTGAGAGTATTCTTATTAAGAAAAGAGTAGAGAGAAATATGATTGAATATGGAGCGCCGCAATGGATCTCTGGAATAACATTTTTTTCAGGAACCATCAAAAATTTATTTTGTTTAGCAAAAAAAGAAAATAATTTGATAGTGGAACAATATAAAGATCTTGAATTTATTCAAGAATTTTCTACTCCTTTTACTGCAGTATGTGATTTTAGTGTTTTTGAGAAGAAAGTTGTTTTAAAAGGTAATGGATCTGATTTTTTTGGGAATGTACTTGAAATTGATTTTACAGAAAAAGTTTCATCAACTATTTTTGAGGAAATAAATGTTCAACATATAAAAGATTTTTCTAAACCTGAATCTTTTTGGTTTAAAGGTTTTGAAGATAAATTGACTCATTCTTTTCTGTATAGGCCGCTTGTTGAAAAATTTAGAAAACCACCGCTCTTTGTTAGAGCTCATAGCGGACCTACTTCATTTTTTGATAGCTCATATAATACTGAAGTTCAATATTGGACTGCTAAAGGATTCTTTGTTGCTGAAGTTAATTATGGAGGATCATCTGGTTTTGGGAAAGTGTATAGAGAGAGGTTGAACTATAAGTGGGGTATTGTTGATTCTTATGATTGCAAAGCGCTAGCTCTTGAATTACTTAAATTAGATTTAGTTGATAGTGAAAAGGTAGTAATTTTTGGTAATAGTGCTGGTGGACTAACCGCTCTAAATTGCCTTTCATATTGGTCTATTTTTAAAGCTGCAATTTGTAAATACCCTGTTATTGATCTTAAGGATATGCATTACAACACCCATAGGTTTGAGAAAGATTATTTAAATTCTTTGGTAGGAGATTATACAAAAAACCATGATTTATATGTACATAGATCACCAATAAATAGAATTAAGACAATAAAACAACCTATTTTGTTGTTTCATGGAAAAAAAGATTCAGTTATTTCATATAAACAAAC
>JFLJ01000012.1 GCA_000634115.1 Prochlorococcus sp. scB241_528O2
ATAAACAAACGTTAAAAATTCAAGAAATATTTATTCGAAATAATAAATATTCAGAAGCTATTTTTTTCGAAAATGAAGGTCATGGTTTTAAACATATTGACACTAAGGAAGTAGTAATGAAGAAAACTCAGCAATTTTTAAAAAATGTTTTGAAAATTTAAGAATTCATCTTTAGAAAATTAATAGTCTCTGTCAATTTTTCGATAAATATATCAATTTCTTCTGTATTGGTTGTGAAATTCATGCTAATTCTAGCCGTTGATTTGATTCCAATGTATCTGTGAAGAGGCTGACAGCAATGATGCCCGCTTCTGATACAAATTCCTTTCGAATCAAGAATTTCAGCAATATCGTTTGAATGTATATTTTTTATATGAAAAGTAGCAAGTGAAGCTCTTTCTGGATCTATATCAGGAGATGGACCGATAATTTGAATATTTTCTATTTGATTTAATTTTTTAAATAAAT
>JFLJ01000013.1 GCA_000634115.1 Prochlorococcus sp. scB241_528O2
AAGTACTTGTCTCTTCAAAAACATCTTGAATCATTTCGCCACCTCCAAAGAGAGGAGGAATTTTTTCTAGAATTTCTTGTCTTGACCACAGGAACCCAATACCGGTTGGACCGCATAGTTTATGTCCTGAACCTGCCAAAAAGTCTATATCAAGATCAATCACATCCAGTTTTTGATGCGCTAAACTTTGACATGCATCTACTAGAACTAAAGAACCTTTTTGCTTGGCTAATTTAGTTATCTCTTTAATTGGATTGCAGCAACCTAGCGTGTTACTAATATGTACTAAGCTAACAAGCTTTGTTCGAGATGTTAATTTAGATTTGAAATCGTCAAAATCTAATTTCCCATTATTATCTATACCTATAAATCTTAATTTGCATTTATTTTTAGCTGCAACCATTTGCCAAGGCACAATATTGCTATGATGCTCCATTATTGATAAGAGAATTTCATCATTTTCTTTTAATGAAAATTCACCCCATGATCTAGCTGCGAGATTGATTGCTTCAGTGGCATTTCTTGTAAAAATAATTTCTTTTGTTGAATTGGCTTTTATATATTTACTTATTAAATATCTTGCATTTTCAAATTCTTCTGTTGCTTTAGCACTTAATTGATGTGCACCTCTATGTACATTGGCATTAAAGTTTCTATAATATTCGTCAATTTTGTTTAAGACCTGAATCGGCTTTTGAGTGGTCGCAGCATGGTCTAAGTAAATGATTGGCTCATTAATTTTTGCATTCTTATTTAAAAGAGGAAAGTCTTTCTTGATTATTTCAGGAAAATTTTGAATCGTTACCATTAATTCTCATTTAAAAGTTTATCAAGCAAATCCCATCTATCTTTTGAAACGGGAAGAAATGAGATTATTTCTTGAAAGTAAGAACTTAATTGTAGTTTACTTGCTTCTGCCAATGTGATACCTCTTGTTCTCATATAAAAAAGTTCTTCTTCATTTAATTGTGAAATTGTAGCTCCATGTTTGCATTTGACATCATCAGCAATGATTTCTAATTGAGGTTTGGTATCTATTTGTGCGAGATTTGATAGAAGTAAATTTCTGCTTAATTGCGAAGCATCAGTTTTCTGGGCACTTTTCGGAACAATTATTGAACCTTCAAATATTGCATGCGATTTATCGTCAGCAAGAGATTTGTTGATTTGATCTAAAAATCCATTTGGACCATTAAAGTCTATTTTTGTATGAGTAGAAATTTGCTCATCGTTTTTTGTTATTTGCATACTTTTGATATTGGTTTTAGCATTTCCTACTGATTGTTGAATACGAATTTCAAATCTTGCATAATTGAATTTGAAATGTAAAGACCCTAAGTTGTATTCACTATTTTTTTGTTGAATTACATTGAGAGAATTTAATAGATTTGATTTATTTTCACCGTAAGAAACAATACCATGATTTAGGGAACTATTTTCTTCTAAACAAAAGAATGTTGATTGAGATAATGAAGAGTTTTCTCTACCAAGATTTACTTGTAATAATTTAATATCACAATTCTTTTCTAAAAATATTACTAGGGTTTTTGCTTTTAAAGAATCACTTGATGCAAGACTAAAGATTTCAATAGGAGGGATTTTTGATCCGTTTATTTTTAACCCCAAAATATTTTTTTTACAACTTAAAGACAGATTAAGTAGATCAATCCAATTTTCGTTTTGATCAAAACAAGATATCTTTTGTTTTATATATTTATCTAAGTTATCCTTACTTAATTCCTGTATTGAATAATTTTTCTCTATTAATGAAATTTGACTATTCTCACCAATTACTAATCTAATTATATTTTGAGATTGATGCGGATATGGTATTTCAAATTTTTGATCTTTTTCATTAATTGAGTAGTCTAACAAATTTGAAAATTTTGATTTATTTGAAAGTCGCCATAGTTCACTTCTAGGATTAGGTAAGGGGTTTGATTGTAATTTATCAAGACAGATTTTTTGTATTTCTGTTGGATTGACATTTAATTGATTGGTTTTTATTCGTTCAATAATTTCCATATTTAAGTCTCTTTTACAAAGTTATCAGTCCATTCATAACCTTTCTTTTCAAGCTCTAAAGCAAGATCACTC
>JFLJ01000014.1 GCA_000634115.1 Prochlorococcus sp. scB241_528O2
GCCATAACGTGAACATAATTTGGTTCAATTTCATCCAATAGTCTTTGGTAGTGAGTAATTAATATAATTCCAGTTTTTGAATTAGATATTTTTTTAATTCCTGATGCGACTATTCTAAGAGCATCAATATCTAAACCAGAATCGGTCTCATCTAAAATTGCTATCTTGGGTTCAAGTAAAGCCATTTGCAGAATTTCGTTTCTTTTCTTTTCACCCCCAGAAAATCCTTGATTTACGCTTCTTGATAGGAATGCATGATCCATTTTTACAAGTTCCAACTTTTCTTTAACTAATTCTTCAAAATCAAAAATAT
>JFLJ01000015.1 GCA_000634115.1 Prochlorococcus sp. scB241_528O2
ATTCTTCAAAATCAAAAATATCTAGTTCTTCTTTATTTTGGAATTTTCTTCACGCATTTGTTGAAACCCTAAGAAACTCAAGATTACTGACGCCTGGAATTTCTATTGGATACTGGAAGCCTTGGAAAATTCCTGATTGAGCTCTTTCTTCAGGTTCTAGAGAATTAATATTTTTTCCTAAAAATTTTATGTCTCCTTTTGTAACCTGATATGAAGGATGTCCTGCAATAATTTTTGAAAGAGTACTTTTACCGCAGCCATTTCTTCCCATAATGGCATGGATTTCCCCAGGATAGACAGTTATTGAAACCCCCTTTAATATTGGAAGATTATCAGTAGATGCAAA
>JFLJ01000016.1 GCA_000634115.1 Prochlorococcus sp. scB241_528O2
CCACTGACCATCATAGATATTGCCTCTTCAAATTCTATACCTCTGCTTTGTAGATAAAAAAGTTGATCTTCGGAGATTCTACATGTGCTTGCTTCATGCTCAATTTCAGAATTAGGTTGTTGAGATTTGATATAAGGGAAAGTATTCGCAGAAGCTTGATCTCCTATTAACATTGAATCACATTGGCTGTAATTTCTTGATCCAGCAGCTTTTGTTCCCATTTTGACAAGACCTCTGTAGCTATTTATTGAATTGCCGGCACTTATTCCTTTGCTGACTATAGTTGATTTGGTTTTGGGACCAATATGGATCATTTTTGTGCCGGTATCTGCTTGTTGAAGATTATTTGTAAGTGCTACTGAATAGAATTCTCCTATAGATTCTTCTCCTAAAAGAAGACAGCTAGGATATTTCCACGTGATTGCAGAACCTGTTTCAACTTGAGACCAGCTAATTTTACTTCTCTTACCTAAACATTTTCCTCTTTTAGTGACAAAATTAAAAATTCCTCCAACACCTTTTTCATCTCCAGCATACCAATTTTGGACTGTTGAATATTTTATTGAGGCATCGTCTAGGGCAATTAGTTCCACAACTACAGCATGTAAGGTATTTGTATCGAACATTGGTGCGGTACAACCTTCCAAATAACTTACAGAACTTGATTCTTCAGCAATGATTAATGTTCTCTCAAATTGTCCAGAATCTCCACTATTAATTCTGAAGTAGGAAGATAAGTCCATTGGACAGTTAACACCTTTTGGAATATAAACAAACGAACCATCACTAAAAACAGCAGAATTTAGTGCTGCAAAATAATTATCACTTGCAGGAACTACGGTG
>JFLJ01000017.1 GCA_000634115.1 Prochlorococcus sp. scB241_528O2
CGGTGCCTAAATATTGTTCAATTAAATGTGAATGACTTTTTACGGCTTCACTGATTGAGCAAAATATAACTCCATGTTCAGCAAGTTCTTCTCTAAATGTTGTAGCTATCGAAACACTATCAAAGACAGCATCTACAGCTACATTTGTAAGTTTTTTTTGCTCAGTAAGAGGTATACCTAATTTGTCAAAAGTCTCTAGAAGTTTGGGATCAACTTCGTCCAAACTAGAAATTTTTTCTTTTTGTTTGGGAGCAGAATAATAAATTATATCTTGATAATCAATTTGTTTGTAACCTAATTCTGCCCAATCAGGTTCTTTCATTTTTTGCCATCTTTTAAAGGCTTTTAATCTAAAATCAAGAAGATATTTGGGTTCTTCTTTTTTAAGTGAAATTAACTTAATAATGTCTTCATTCAATCCCTTTGCAATTTTTTCGGTTTCTATATCTGTAACGAAACCATACTTATAAGGCTCCTTTACTACATCTTTAACTAAATTTTCGTTAACCATGTTATTCAAAAATAACCTATTACAATTAGCTTTATATACTCTAACGAAAGATGCCCCCAAATATTGAGTTTTTTCCTTTATTAAAATTAAAAATTAATGTCTAATCAACTTGATCCTTTGTCAAATCCTTTAAACATTCAAACTATTCAAGCAATTGACCGTCTAGATCTTTCAATAATGCAGAAACATCATGTAAGAATACTTGCTCATTGCCTCC
>JFLJ01000018.1 GCA_000634115.1 Prochlorococcus sp. scB241_528O2
CATTGCCTCCAGATTTTAAAAAATATAACCTCAAATAATAGTTCTGAATTCAGTGATAACAATACCCTGAGAGCATGGTGTGATAATCAATCCAAAAAATTTGATGATAAAAAATTTAGTAATCTTTTTTATGAGCAATTGGAATCAACTGCAAAAAAGTTAAATACTTTTTCACAAAGAATAGGTAAAAATATTCAGGATTTAGAGATTGATGATTTGGTTCTTCTAGTGGAACAAAGTTAAATATAGCTTTTAATTGATCCCAAAGAAAAAATATATTTTTGTTGAGTTGTTAACAAATTTAGGTAATAAAATTTAAAAAAAAAGAAAATTAATGTACGTGTGAAATTTCTATGAAAATTAATTAATTCCTTTGATACCAGTTATTTTGAAGAGAAATATGGATTTTTTAATTTCTTGAGTAGTCA
>JFLJ01000019.1 GCA_000634115.1 Prochlorococcus sp. scB241_528O2
CTAAAAGTATTATTGATTCTTATACTGTAAACAGTAGCGAAGAGGTTAAAACAAATGTAGTTTTCTTACCACGTGATCCAGATTGGGCATATGTTTTTTGGCAGATTTCTGATACTGATAGAGAAAAAGCACAATCATTAGGGGCTAGCAAATTATGTTTACGATTATTTGATGCATCTGGTTCTGACCAGGGCAATTTACATCAAGGAACACTAAGGGAAATTGCTGTGGATAGTTATAGTACTGAGTGGTACTTACCCATTCCACTTGCAGATAGGGATTATAAAGTTGAATTAGGTTATAAATATGGTTTTAACTGGATGTCTTTGGCATTTTCTTCA
>JFLJ01000020.1 GCA_000634115.1 Prochlorococcus sp. scB241_528O2
AGAAAAGTTGGCTCAGAAGAATTTATGGAAAATGTAAATTCAACAAATAGCAATCTTACTGATTCAGGAGCTGGTAAATTGTCTTCAGGTTTAAATGAATCTGGAAGTGGAATTCTTAAAAGTAGATCTTTTTGGCTTGTTGCAGATGCTGAATTAATTGTTTATGGAGCTACTGAACCTTCTGCAAAATTAACAATTGGTGGAGAAGATGT
>JFLJ01000021.1 GCA_000634115.1 Prochlorococcus sp. scB241_528O2
AGAATTCAAGTGCCGTTTAGGGATGGTACTCAGAAATACGATATTAAAGCTGTTGATGTATCTGGTAAGCAAGCAAAAGTTATATCAATGAAATTTGATAGAAATACTCCGCTTGATAATACTAATGACAAGGATAATGTTGACACTGAATGGTTTTAGTCAATTAAATTAATGTTGAAAAAAATTGTCGCTTTTACACCTTTATTTGGAGCATTAACTTTTCCTCTTATAGTGCCAATTACAATTTCGAAATTTGGTGTTAACTACGGAATCCTAAGTGCGTTATTGATTTCTTCATTATGGTTTATCGCTATGTTAAGAACATCCGAAATGCCTCATTAATTTAGTTAGATTTTTGTAAGTTTTTTAAAATCATGACAGAAGTAAATGTAATAAATATCAATTCTCCTTTCTTAGATCAAAAACCAGGAACTTCTGGTTTAAGAAAAAGTACTTTAAAGTTTCAAGAAGAACATTATCTAGAAATTTTTATAGAAGCAATTTTAGGATCACTAGATGATTTAGAACGCTCAACATTAGTAGTGGGGGGGGGATGGTAGATATGGAA
>JFLJ01000022.1 GCA_000634115.1 Prochlorococcus sp. scB241_528O2
ACATTAGTAGTGGGGGGGGATGGTAGATATGGAAATATTGAAGCAATAGAAAAAATTGTGCAAATATGCGTTGCTCATAAAGTGCAAAAGGTTATTGTTCCAAAAGGTGGTTTATTATCTACTCCTGCGACATCACATTTAATCAGAAAAGAAAATGCTATTGGTGGCATTATTCTTTCTGCAAGTCATAATCCTAGAGGGATTGATGGTGACTTTGGAGTTAAGTTGAACATCTCTAATGGCGGTCCAGCTCCTGAGATGATTACTAATAAGATTTTTAAAGCTTCACAATTACTAACTAGTTATAAAATTTGTAAAATTCAACTACCTGATTTTAGTGAATATGGCACGTATTCTTACGGGGAATCTACCTTAGAAGTTATTGATGGATTGAGAGATTACTCTAATTTGATGGAGAAAATTTTTGATTTTGATCAAATTAGTGATTTTTTAAAAAAAGACTTCACATTAATCTTTGATGCAATGAATGCTGTTACAGGCCCATATGCAAAAAATATTTTTATTGAAAAAATGGGTCTCGCAAATGATTGTGTTATGAATGGTAATCCGTTAAAAGATTTTGGTGGCCTACATCCTGATCCCAATCTTACTTATGCATCTCATTTAGCTGATTTATTATTAAATAAAAAATCGTATAGCTTTGGTGCTGCT
>JFLJ01000023.1 GCA_000634115.1 Prochlorococcus sp. scB241_528O2
ATAAAGATGGTATTACAGGAGTAGCGAGATCCATGCCAACTAGTTCAGCAGTTGATAAAGTTGCGCGTGCATTAAATATACCTTGTTATGAGACACCGACTGGTTGGAAATTTTTTGGCAATCTTTTAGATTCTAATTTAATTACTTTATGTGGTGAAGAAAGTTTTGGAACAGGTAGTAACCACGTAAGGGAGAAAGATGGATTATGGGCAGTTTTGTATTGGTTACAAGTTTTAGCAGAAAAAAATTGTTCAGTAATTGAATTAATGCAGAACCATTGGAAAGAATTTGGTAGGAATTATTATTCAAGGCATGATTACGAGGCAATTCCCTCAAATATTGCTAATCAAATCTTTGGTAATTTAAAATCTAATCTTGAAAATTTAGTAGGAAGTAATTTTGCTGGTCAAGTAGTTCAAGTTGCAGATAACTTTTCATATTTAGATCCTGTTGATGATTCTATAAGTGAAAATCAAGGTTTAAGATTGATTCTTGATGATAATTCTCGAGTTATAGTTCGTCTTTCTGGAACTGGAACTAAAGGAGCAACATTAAGGCTCTACTTTGAGAAATTTTTCAATTCTAAACATAATTTTTCTTTAAATCCTCAAGTCGCTTTGAAACCTCTAATAGATGATCTAGATGATTTATTAAACATATCAAAACTAACTCAAATGGAAACTCCTACGGTAATTACATAATTCTTAAAGGAATGATTTTTTTGATTTAATTAGATGTATTCAGAAAATTTATTTACCAATTACGCTCAAATAGAAAGTAATGCTCCTTTGGCAGATATATTAAGACCAAAGAATTTAGAAGATTTTGTTGGTCAACAATCAATCTTAAATGAGAATTCGCTTTTAAGAAGTGCGATACTAAATGATAGGATTGGTAATTTTATTTTTTCGGGCCCTCCTGGCGTAGGGAAAACTACTTTAATTGAAATTATTTCCGCTAATACTCGTTCAAAATTAATTAAGTTAAATGCAGTATTATCAAGTATTAAAGAATTAAGAAATGAAATCTCTAGTGCAAAAGAAAGATTAATAAATTCTCAAAGAAAAACAATTTTATTTATTGATGAGGTACATCGATTCACATCAGTGCAGCAAGATGCTTTATTACCGTCAATAGAGAATGGAACTATAACTTTTATAGGAGCTACAACTGAAAACCCTTTCTTTGCAGTTAATAAAGCTCTTGTAAGTAGGTCTCGTATTTTTACATTAATTCCTTTAGGTGAAAATGACTTACAGAAAATAATAAAAAAAGTTGTAAGTTACTATTCAAAACTAAAAGATTCAAAAAAGGTTTATTTAACCGAGGATGCAATAAGTCATTTAATTAAATTTTCTGGGGGTGATGCAAGAACATTAATCAACGCATTAGAGATGGCTATAGGAACAACTGGTGAGAATGATGCTAAAGAAATTAACATTAATCTCTCAATAGCCGAGGATGCAATTCAGAAGAAAAATATTGTTTACGATAAAAATGGTCAAAATCATTACGATATAGTAAGTGCATTTATTAAGTCCATTAGAGGTTCTGATCCAGATGCCACTTTATTTTGGCTTGCAAATATGGTGGAGGCTGGCGAAGATCCTAATTTTATTTTTAGAAGACTTCTTATTTCTGCCAGTGAAGATGTTGGAATCGCTGATCCTAATGCAATAGTAATTGTACAATCTTGTTGTGATGCATTTGATAGAGTTGGTTTTCCAGAAGGATTATATTTTTTAACACAAGCTTCATTATATTTAGCTATTTCTCCAAAAAGTAATAGTACCAAAAATATTTTCAAAGCAATTGAAACAATCAAATCTATCAATGCTTATGAAGTTCCAAGTCATTTGAAAAATAATTCTAATAGTTACAAGAACCCTCATAATTATCCAGGCAATTGGGTTGCACAAGAATATCTTCCTACATCTGTAAAAGGTTTAAAAATATGGCAACCCAATAATAATGGATGGGAGAAAAAGAAATATGAAGAATTGCTTAGAAGAAAAGAAAACTAAAAATTTTTTGAAGAACAAATAATCTCAGGATTTAAAAAATTTTTTTCTTCGTATGCTAAAGCTATAGTCCAATCATGAAAATTAATTTGAGAATAACTTAAATGTAGGTTTTTCTTGTTATTAATTAACTCTTTTGGCTTTTCATAATATTGCCAATGGTTTATGTCTTTAGATAATTTTCCATGATCCCATTTTATTGCTGCTTCAACAGCACACCATTGATTTAGTATCATGTACTTTGTTAATTTTTTCTTATGAATTGACTTATTGGTATGAAAAAAATATTTTTCCGCAACTTTTATATGATTAAAGTCTCTATCTGTTCTTTCAATATCTATACCTATTTTGCTTTGATGCCAGACTATAATTATAGCATCTTTGCAATGACTTAAACTTATATTGCCCATGCTAGGAGGTAATATTGGTGGTTCCCCGGGATCAGCATTTACAGGAATTTCTAGGGGATCTAAATCAAAAAGTTTTGATAGTGATTGTCTTAAATAAGCTCTTGTTTCTAAAAAAACTTTTGATCTTAAATTGGAAAGTTTTTTTGCAGTTTTAATTTCCTCTGCTGTTACGACATCATGTACACCTTTAACCTCATAAAACCAAATTTTTGGTATTTTATATTCATACTCATTTAATAATTTCAATGGCTCTTAAGGTTGGTGATAAAGCACCAGAATTTAAATTAAAAGATTCTTTTGAGAAAGAAGTTTCTCTTAATGATTTTAAAGGTAAAAGAATAATACTATATTTTTATCCCAAAGATAATACTCCAGGCTGTACTAAAGAAGCATGCAATTTTAAAGAAAATTGGGATTTGCTCCAGAAAAATAACATTGTTGTTCTAGGTATTAGTAAAGATAATGCACTTTCTCATCAAAAGTTCATAGCAAAATTTAATTTACCTTTTATTCTTTTAACTGATACTGAACCTTTTAAAGTTTCTTCTGATTACGATAGTTATGGACTGAAGAAATTTATGGGCAAAGAATATATGGGAATGATGAGAAATACATTTTTGATTGATACTGATGGGAACATCGAAAAAATTTATTTAAAGGTAAAAGCTGCAATAATGGCTGATCATATCATTGCGGACCTTGGATTAAAGTAACTTTTTCATAGCTAGATGGTGAATAATCATTCCTTCCATAACTAAATTAGGAGCATTAATAATATTTTTGCCCTTAATTTTTAGAGATTTGGTGAGGAATTGAGAGTCTCCTCCACAGGTTATTAAGATATCCTTGAGTGGATTAAATGAACTATTAATAACTCCAGTCAAAGAGTTAATTACTCCTTTTAAACTCGCTTCTTCTGTATTTAGTGAAAAATCTTTGTTTGGAATATAGTATTTCTTTGGGACTTTGAGATTTTTTGTGTTTTGTTCCATTGATTTTAATTGTGTTAGAAAACCAGGAATAAGTTGCCCTCCGAGAATAGATCCATTTGAATTTAATTTTGTTATTGATAATATTGTTCCAAAATCTGCAATTATTAAATCTTTTTTATAAGGGTTTTCAATAGTATTTAAAGATGCAAAACAAGCAAGAGCTCTATCAACTCCAAAAAAATCAGGGAGATTTGCTAACTGAATATCTTTTGTTTTGATTTCATTTTCTTCTTTAAGCAAAAAATTAGGTAATTTCCCTACTGATGACCAAATTAATTTATCAAGATCTATATTTTCTGGAATTTTATCCTCTTTTTTTGTATGGAAGAATTTAGATTTATTTTTAGAATATATAGCCCAATGAAGCCTACTATTGCCCACTAATAAAAAATCTATATCTGAGATCATTGTTTTATGATCAATTTAATTATTAGTGTGTATTCCACATTCTTGTTTAATCCCCCCAAATCTTGTAGCTCTGCCTTTTATTTCTGTACCATCAGGACAGCTAGAGTGCCAATCACCCACAGTAGAATAACCTTTGATAAAAAGTGGGTGGGCAGGTAAATTATTTTCTTCCATATAATAAAAAATCTCTTTATTTGTCCAGTTTAATAAAGGTCTCAAAGAAAATCTTTGACGAATTATTTCCAGGAATTTCATTCTGTTTCTGTTTTCTGTTTGGCTTGCTCTAACACCGCTTGCCCAACAGTGAACATTATATTTTTCTAGACCATTTTCTAAAGGTTTTATCTTTCTCAATTCATGATACTTATCTAAATCACTTGCTTTATCCGTTTCCCAAAGTTTTCCGTGAATAGCTTCCATTCTTGCTGGGGATAATTCACTTTGTAGAACTTCTATCTCTAAGGACAAATCATTAATAAGCGTTTCTGCGTAATGATATGTTTCTGGAGGCAGGTAACC
>JFLJ01000024.1 GCA_000634115.1 Prochlorococcus sp. scB241_528O2
AGGTAACCTGTGTCTATCCAAAATATTTTGATTTTTTTTCCCAGACATAATTTACTGATCATATTTAGAAGAACTGATGACTGTATACCAAAACTGGTTGTAATTGCAAATTGATTATCAAATTTTTTATGACCCCATGAAAGCATTTCTTCAGCCTTCATATCTACTAGCTCTTGATTATATTTCTTTAAGTTAGGTTGAATATCTTTGTGGAAATTTGCAATCATTCTTTTAGTTGTTTATGAGATTAAAGTTATTTCGCTCAATTTGAAAATTATTCGTCTAGTTTAATATTACATTTACGCATAACAATAATTCGCTAATGAAATTAATACAAAAACCAATAGTAATAGTTGGAGCAGGTTTTGCAGGGATGACTGTTGCTTTGAATTTAAAGAATCTTAATCCTTCCTTACCGATTCTTGTAGTTGATTCTGTATCCAAATTTATATTTAAACCTTTAATGTATGAAGTTTTAAGCAAAGAAATCAGAATTTGGGAAGCCGCACCAAAATTTGCAAATATTTTTTCCGATGCAGGGATAACTTTTTTAAAAAATCGTTTAACAAAGATTTCCTTCAAAGAAAATACTCTTGAATTTAGTGATGAATTAAAATTAAGTTATCAATATCTTGTGATCTGTACAGGATCTATTCCAAATAGTTATTTAATAAAAGGTGTAGAAGAAAATTGTTATTTTTTTAATGATCTAAATGATTTAAATAAATTAAAATCTTTTTTAAAAGAATCACAAAAAACTTCGGTTCAAAAAAAGTTATTCATTGTTGGAGGTGGTCCCTCTGGCATTGAGTTGGCATGTAAAATTAAAGATATATTTTTAGAACAATTTGAAATTCATATAATAGAAAAATCTAATGAAATTCTTAATAAAAACACAATTTTTAATCGAGAAGAAGCAGAGAAGTCATTAAAAAAAAGAAAAATTAATGTTCTTTTAAATTCCAAAGTTGAAGAAGTCTCAGAAACTAAAATTAGTATTTCAAGTCAGGGTCAAAAAACTTCTTTGGATAAAGATATTGTTATTTGGACTGCAGGGGTTAAACCTAATTTATCTTATTTGGAAACTGATCAAATAATAAAAAAGTATGGAAGAATTTTAGTTAATAAGAAATTGCAAATTGAAAACATCAACAATTGTTTTGCTATTGGCGATATTTCAATTATTTCGGGGTTAGAGGATTTACCTATAACAGCTCAGGTCGCTATGCAGGAAGGAAATCATCTCGCTAAAAATATAGGACTATTAATTCAAGGTAAAGATCCTTTACCTTTTGAATTTAAAGACAATGGTGAAATGATTAGCTTAGGAATAGGGGAAGCTTCAATTTCTGCCCTTGGGGTTACTTTATCGGGGAAATTGGCTTTTGAGGTAAGAAGAATTATATATACCTCCAAGTTACCTGATATTAATGAAAGCTTAAAATCTGCATCTTCATGGATATTCCAAAAAAAATCTATTTTTACAAAGTTTCTAAAAACAGATAATTTTAATTAAACTTTTTTGCAATATTGTTTTTGGGTATATTGAGTTAAATAAGTTTAATATGAATTTAATTGCAGTTATTATTAATAATTTTGATGCGTTTGTAACGGTAGTAGTTTTAATAATGTCAATTATTTTATTTGTTAAAAATACCATTGCGCCAGAATTGGCTGGCTTGTTATGTGTTGGACTATTTATAGCTACAGGTGTACTTCCCCCTGAAAAAGCTTTAGCTGGATTTGGCAGCCCATCCTTAATTACTCTTATGGGTTTATTTGCAGTTTCCTCTGCATTATTTAAAAGTGGTGCCTTAGACAGAGTAAGAGAATTAATTTCTTCTGAAAGTATTAGAACACCAAGAAGATTAATTTCATTAATAGCTTTTTTGATTGCTCCAATATCTGGAATTGTACCTAATACTCCAGTAGTAGCATCCTTGTTACCTTTAATTGAAGGTTGGTGCGAGCGAAGAAATATATCACCATCTAAGGTTTTATTACCTCTTTCTTTTGCTACTTTACTGGGTGGAACTCTGACATTATTAGGTAGCTCAGTAAATCTTCTTGTAAGTGATATTAGTCAGCAATTAGGTTATGGAGCTTTGGAATTATTTAGCTTAACTGCAATTGGAATCCCTGTGTGGCTGATAGGCACAACTTATATGATTTTAGTTTCTGACATGCTTTTACCAGATAGAGGGAGAGATAAAGATTTTATTAAAAATGGGGATATGAATATTTACTTTACTGAAGTTACTATTCCATCTTCATCTGAATTAGTTGGACAATCTGTTAGAAATAGTAGATTGCAAAGGCGATTTGACGTTGATGTTCTGGAGTTGCAAAGAAATGGGAAAGTTATTCTTCCCCCTTTGGCAGATAGAAAGATTGAACCGAATGATAGATTAATAATCCGTGTTACAAGAGCCGATTTATTTAGACTACAGCAGGAACACACCATTTTATTAGGAGAGAATAAAAGATCTTTGGGAGGAGCTAATGTTTTCTCAGATGATGAAGGAACTAAAACCTTTGAAGCCTTGCTACCCGCTGGCTCAACTCTAGCTGGTGCCAGTTTGAGAGAATTAAGATTCAGGCAGCGTCATAATGCAACGGTTTTAGCACTAAGAAGAGGTCAGCAAACTGTACAGGAGAGACTAGGACAAGCTGTTTTAAGAGCTGGAGATGTTTTGTTATTGCAAGCTCCCTTAGATTCAATAAGAGGTTTGCAGGCTAGTAATGATTTGCTTATTTTAGATCAATTCGAGGATGATTTACCTGTATTGATAAAAAAACCTATATCTATTGCAATTGCAATCGGAATGGTGTTTTTACCTTCGGTTACTAATATTCCATTAGTAGGTTCAGTTCTTTTGGCAGTTATTGCAATGGTTGCTTCTGGATGTTTAAGACCTGCAGAAATACAAAAATCAATTAGGTTAGACGTTATTTTATTGTTGGGATCATTATCATGTTTTAGTGTTGCTATGCAAGTAACAGGATTAGCAGATTTAATAGCAGTTAACCTCACTTTTGCTCTTAATGGAATGCCTCTGTATTTTGCACTAGTCATAATTTTTGTATCGACCGTAATCCTTACACAATTTATTAGTAATGCTGCTTCGGTTGCTTTGATTTTGCCTGTAGCTATTGAATTTTCAAATGTTTTAAGCATTTCACCTAGCGCTTTAATAATGCTTGTTTTATTTGGAGCAAGTCAATCTTTTTTGACTCCAATGGGTTATCAAACAAATTTAATGGTTTACGGTCCTGGAAGATATAAATTTTTTGACATTGCAAAATACGGAGCTGCCCTAACACTTATAATGTCATTGACTGTGCCAGCATTGATAATTTTAAATTTCAGATAAAAAAAAGTGAAATTCACAAATAATGTTTACACGTTAAAAGATGCTTACAGAAAACTATCTGTACCTCAATTTACTATTGTTACAGGATTGTTTATTATTTTTTTTGGAACTTTAATTTTGAGTTCTCCTTTATGTTCATCTTCAAAGGTTGGTTTGTGGGAAGCGTTCTTTACATCTACTTCTGCTATAACCGTTACTGGCCTAACCATAATAGATATTGGTGTTGATTTAAATTTCTTTGGCCAAGTTTTCTTGGCTTTTATGCTTTTATCTGGTGGTCTAGGATTAATGGCTATTACAACATTTTTACAGGGTTTTGTTGTAAAGGGTACAAAGCTTAAAACTAGATTAGATAAAGGAAAGACTTTAGATGAATTTGGAGTTGGAGGAATTGGTCGAACTTTTCAAAGCATTGCTATTACGGCAGCTTGCATCATATCTTTTGGAGCAGTTGTTTTATATTCTTTTGGATTTGTAGATATTCATAATAATTGGGAAAGACTTTGGTCCTCGATATTTCACAGCATATCTGCATATAACAATGCAGGTTTTTCTTTATGGTCAAATAGTCTTCAAGACTATAGAACAAATTATTTGGTTAATAGTGTGTTTGTTTTTCTAATTGTTATGGGTGGAATAGGATGGAGGGTTATTGATGATATTTGGAGTAATAAAAAAAATCTTTCATATAAAAAATTGAGTCTTCATTCCAGACTAGTTATTAGGACAAGTTTATCTCTAATATTATTCGGATCATTAGGATTCTTCATCACTGAATCATTGCTAAATAGTCAATTTTTCAATGATTTAAATTTGTTTCAAAGGTTATTATCATCAATCTTTGAAACAGTAAGTGCAAGAACTGCAGGCTTTACAAATTATCCGATTTCCTTGAACTCTATCTCAGATACAGGCCTCTTGCTATTAATGACACTGATGTTTATTGGAGCAAGTACTGGGGGCACTGGAGGAGGCATAAAAACTACTACATTTATTGCCTTAATGGCTGCAACTAGATCAACTTTAAGAGGTGAAAGAGATGTAATTATTAGTAATAGATTAATTTCAGATAAAGTTATTCTAAAGGCAGTTGGAATAACAGTAGGCTCATTGCTTTTTGTTCTTTTAATGGCAATGTTGCTAAGTACAACTAATACGTTTGTTAAAAAAGAATCTTTCACTTTCTTAGAAATTCTGTTCACTTGTATATCAGCATTCGCAACAGTAGGTTTTGATATTGGGTTGACCGCAAAATTAAATCATTTTGGCCAATTTATTCTTATTGTCGGTATGTTTGTGGGTAGACTTGGCATCCTATTGCTATTAAGTGCTCTTTGGCAAGCTCTTTATAAGAGTAGAATAGATAGACAAAAGAGAATTGGCTATCCTAGAGCTGATCTTTATGTTTAGGATTGATTAAGGTTTATTATGGCTGATTGGTGGCAGTGGTCTCAAAAGAGAGAAATAGAAGCCCTGACTTTTGCAGTTGTTGGCGTTGGAAGATTTGGTACTGCAGTTTGTAGAGAACTTATAAATAATGGTGCAGATGTTTTGGCTGCAGATTATTCGGAAAAAGCTATTGATGATTTGAGACAATTGGAACCCTCTATAGAAGCAAGAGTTGTAGATTGTACTGATGAAGAGTCTATGAGAGAATCTGGAATACTTGAAATGAATACTGTTGTAGTAGGTATAAGTGAACCTATTGAAGCAAGTATAACTACAACACTTATTGCTAAGGATAGTGAAGGTAGTAAAGTGAAAAGAGTAATAGCTAGAGCTACGAGTGACTTACACGAAAAAATGTTAAAAAGGGTTGGTGCAGATAAAGTTGTCTTCCCTTCCAGAATGCAAGGAGAAAGATTAGGTTTAGAATTAGTTAGACCAAATCTAATTGAAAGATTGGAATTAGATAACCAAACTGGTATAGATGAAATAACTGTTCCAGAGGAATTTATTGGAAGATCTTTGAGAGATTTAAATTTGAGGAAAAATTATTTAGTAAACGTTCTCGCAGCTGGACCTGCTGAAGAATTAACAGTTAATCCTCCTGCCAAATATATTTTGGAAAGAGGGAATATTTTGGTAGTTATGGGAAAAACTGCAGATTTACAGAAATTACCTAAAAATTAATGATTTTTAGTCAAATTTTTTATAATATCTAATCCTTTGAGGAGCTCTTTTTAATCTTCTGACGCTTTGTTTTTCAAGCTCGTCTCTAATTTGCTCTGTGTTTAGATTATGTTCTGAGACAAGAACTTTGCCTTCTTTCTCAAAGTATTTTTTTATACCTTCTTGTATTAACACCTTTGCCATATTGCTAACTGTCCTAGACTCATTAGTGGCTAAAATTGTCAATTGCTCGCAAATGAATTCTGGAAGGACTACTTGAATCCTAGGTGATTTAGGCTTCCCATTTGATGAGTTTTGACGGGTAGCCATGAGTCAAAGTTGATAACTGTTACTTATAAGTATACACAGTTAGTCAAGGATACTATCTTTGTGTATATTATTAGTAAGGAAATATATGTCCGTATCAATTAATTTTTTTTATTGCCCCATGAAAAATTCAAGAAAACTTGATTCACCTAAAAGGTCGGTAATTGATAAAAAGAAAAAAAGATTAGTTAATTCTGATTCTCATGAAAATGAAAATAGCGATGTTTTGGTTTCAGCAGTAATTAGTCCATATTTGTTAACTCATCTTCACCATACTCTTCAACAGTCTGAGTATTTCGCACAAAAAGATGGTAGAAAATCTCATGCAGCCAACTTTGCGAAGCTAAGAAAGGTTTTATGTTTAGACGCAAGAAGTATGGCAGATGCATCTGCAAAGGAAATAATAGATAAAGATAATGATTTATCTATTAATAAATATAATGAACAAAATGTAGCTTGAAGTAATAATCTATTAATAAATAGATTTTTAAAAACATGTCTAGTAACGCAGAAAAGCTCTATAAAGTAATAGCAAACGATTCCAAAAAGAAACAAAGTCTGTTTATGACAGCCTTGACTAATCCAAAAAAAGCCTTAGATAAAATATGTGATATTGGCAACGAGTTAAATATTTCTGTGACTAAAGAAGAGGTTATTGAATATTTAAGCACTATTGACGATGAGGCGACTAAGATGTGGTTAGTTAAGGCTCGAGGAGGTCTTTAGAAAAAGGTTTCGAAAAATTATTGTTTTGTTTAGGCATCGGTTTTATTCTTTTGTTGTAGCCACCTCCACCAGCTAAAGTCCAAAAAAACCAATAACTTGGTATTGCAAGAGCTGCAGCTATGAAAATTACTACAATTTGTTCTATTCTTTTCATAATTCAATTTTATTCCAGAAAAAATTTTTTAGTAAATAAGACTCAAATTTTGTAAATTCTATTTTTAAAAAAGTGATTAGATTTGAAGGTATAAGCAAAATTTATTCTACTGATGTTGTTTTAAAAAGTATTAACTGGGAGATTAAGAAAGGAGAAAAAGTTGGCTTAGTTGGTTCAAATGGTGCAGGTAAATCAACCCAATTTAAGATTTTAATTGGAGATGAAGAGCAAACGAGTGGAACGATTATCAAAGAGGGTAATCCTAAAATTGCCCATTTAAAACAGGAGTTAGATTGTAACTTGAATCGTTCAGTTAGAGAGGAGTTAGAAAGTTCTTTCAAAGATATACAAATTGTTTCCATTAAACTTTCAGAAATTGAGAATAAAATGAAATCAATGGATATAAACAAACATGCCGATCAACTTGAAACATTAGTAAATCAACTCTCGAAATATCAAGCAAAATATGAAGCTTTAGGTGGTTATAAAATGCGATCTGATGTAGAAAAAATATTACCAAAACTAGGGTTTTCTATTGAAGATGCTGATAAATTAGTTGGAAATTTTTCAGGGGGTTGGCAGATGAAAGTTGCACTTGGAAAAATAATCTTACAAAAACCTGATTTACTCTTACTTGATGAACCAACCAATCATTTAGACTTAGATACTATTTTTTGGCTGGAAGAATATTTATTGTCTCTTAAGAATGCAGTTATTATAATTAGCCATGATAGATATTTTTTAGATAAATTATGTAAGAAAATAATTTTTATAGATAGAGGCATATCTGAAACATACAATGGGAATTATTCTTTTTTTGTTGAACAGAAATCTTTAAATGAAGAATCACAAAATAAAGCATATCAATTACAACAAAAAGAAATTGAGATTCAGAAGAAGTATATAGATAGATTTAGAGCTAGTGCCACTAGAAGTTCTCAAGCCAAGAGTAGAGAAAAACAATTAAAGAAGATTTCTAAAATTGAGGCACCTAAAACAAAATCAAAAAGTCCTGCTTTTAATTTTCCAGAGTGTCCTCGCTCAGGAAAATCAGTTCTAAATATCAAAAATTTATCTCATAGTTATGAGCATAAAATTCTTTTCTTAGATGTGGATTTAAAGATTTCTTCGGGAGAGAAGATAGCAATATTAGGACCTAATGGTTGTGGTAAATCTACATTGCTTAAAATTATAATGCAAAAAATTTCTCCTGAAATTGGAGAAATTAATCTTGGTAAACATAATATAATTACAAGCTATTACGAACAAAATCAGGCTGAAGCACTCTCTCTTCAGGAAAGGGTCATAGATTTAATATGTAATAAATCTCCAGAATGGTCACAAAAAAAAGTAAGAACATTTTTAGGAGGTTTTGGTTTTCAAAATGAAACTGTTTTTAAATATGTTAAACAACTTAGTGGGGGAGAAAAGGCTAGATTAGCATTGGCTCTTATGATTATGAATCGAAGTAATTTTCTATTATTAGATGAACCAACCAACCATTTGGATCTTCAATCTAAAGAAAATTTAGAATTAGCTATTAAGAACTATAAAGGTTCATTATTAATGATTTCACATGATCGATATTTTATTTCAAAAGTTGCTAATAGAATTATAGAAATTAAAGATTCAAAGTTATTTTCATATAATGGTAATTACGAATATTTTTTAGAAAAAAAATAAAAATCACAAAAAAAATTAGCAATTAAGAAATAATTATTTTGCACAATAATTTGATTACTTTTTAAAAATGTTTACATTTATCTAAGCAAGATTACTCATTTATCTTTACATAGTTTGGGGTCTTTCTTTAATCTTAAATATACAAAATAAGTTTTTAATATTTCGTATGAAAAATTCTGATTTAGAAAACAAACAGTTTCAAATTTTTGACCCAATTGAAAGTTATTTTGAATGCATTTCAAGTTGTGATATTAAAGATGGCACATGTATTGCTAGGTGTGTAGACATACTTAAGAAGTATGAGAATTGAAACTTTTATTTATTTTGTAGATTTCTAATATCAGTTGGTAGTACATTTACCCTAATAAATTTATTTCTTCGCTTTAACAATATATTTATTTCTTTATTTATACCATTCTTACTGATTTGGCTTATGACGTCTGAAGCTATTTCAATATCTTTATTACCTACTTCTATTATTATGTCATCAACCATAATTCCACTCTTTTCAGCTGGACTATTTGGTACTACATAATCAACTATTACAGCATTTTTATTTGTTGCAAAATTACTTTCATTTTTTAGGCTTATACCAATCATTGGGTGTATTACTTTTCCATTATTTATTATTTGATAGGCAATTTCCTTAGCTCTATTGATTGGAATTGCGAAACTTAAACCTGCCCCTGGACCTGATCTGATCAAGGTATTAATACCAATTACTTCCCCATTGCTATTCAGTAGTGGACCACCAGAATTTCCAGGATTAATAGCAGCGTCTGTTTGAATAAGTTCAAGTTTTTTATCATATATACCTAATTGAGTGACGTTTCTCTTTAGGTTACTAATAATTCCAAGAGTAACTGTATTTTCTAGTCCGAATGGATTGCCAACTGCAATTGCCCAATCACCAACTTTAATTTTTGTTGAATCCCCCAATTTTGCTTTTGGCCAAGGTCCTTTCCCTTCAATCTTAAGTACAGCTAAATCGGTAAAAGAGTCTTGCCCTATAAGTTTCCCTTTTAACTTTTTTCCATTGGTTAAACCAACAATTACATAATCTGATCCATTTACAACATGAGCATTAGTCATTACAAGTCCATCTGCGAATATAAATCCACTTCCTTGGCTTTGTTCTATGCTTGGCTGATTTTCGTTAGGTAAATCTAATCCAAAGAATCTTTCAAAAAATGGATCTGAAAATATTTGAGAATCTCTTGGGAATTTTCTTTTTTTTATATATTTTTGAGTTTCGATTGTTACTACAGAAGAACCAGTTTTTTCGACCGCTTTAGTAACGAAAGATTTGTTTGAATATTGAAAATTATTAATTTCATTAAATTTTGGATTTATTAATGGTTGGGAGACTATATTTGATGGTGAATAGAGACCAATCATAATTGCCGAAGAAAGCAATAATTTATTGTAAATATAGTTTTTCAATTTTGATTTTCTTATTTTCTTCGAATACATTTGATACACAATTTTTGTGTAATTTCACTATAACTACTTAAAAAAATAATTTAGTTAATAGAAGAATTTATTTATCTAAAATAGCTAATTTTCTTTTTTTCAGGCTATTATATATATCATAGTTCTAATTAATTAATAAGTTAATGACCATTTTATTTTCAATTATATATTCTGCAGCTTTAACCTATTTAGTATGGAAAGCTTTTAAAGTGATGTCCACTGGTTGGGGTATTTCTGGTACAGAAAAAAAACATTTTGACAAATCAAATTCAAAACAAAAAAAATACACAATACATCCTGAACTTCTTGATAAAGCAGGGAATATAACTGATGAGGAACTATTAACAGTAAGATTTTCAAACAATAATGACTCTTCATTAGAAGAAAAGGGTTCAACAACTGAATAGTCGATTTAGAATTAAGGTAAAAAAAATTGGAATTAAGAACAAAAATTGTCTCAGCGGTAATAAGATCTCTTAAGTTACCCCCAAGGTTTCGTTTGAGGCTGGTTAAAGAAGATCCTGTTAGGCTTGAACTAAGCCTTACTCCTTCTTATGGTAAAAATCCAATTATTGTTGGTTTAGTAGAATCTTTAGACTTAGTCGCTCGAAGAGATAGAGAGGGTAGAATACCGAGAGATCTTCAGGGAACTTGGGATTGGACGGTTAGACATGGGAAAGTAAGTACTGGAGGATGGAATCCTATGCTAAAAGAAGCCTTGCAAACAATGTTTGATACTGGGTTGCCAGCAATTATATATGAGGAATTAACTGGAGATGAGTATAGACCTGTCGATGGCGTTAGACATGTTAAATAATTAATTTATTATTTATCATAAATTCTTCCTTAAAACGCTAAAATATAAGTATTGATAGTGTAGTTAATTATGAATGATGACAATCAACAAAGATTTGGCTTTGTAAATTTCGCTGAAACTTGGAATGGTCGTATGGCAATGATGGGTATTTTGATTGGTTTGGGTACTGAATTAATTACTGGACAAAGTATCCTTAGACAAATTGGCATAGGTTAGATTTTTATTTTATTTCTTCCGCTTTTACTTCTATGGTACTTTCGCTCGGTTTTTTGCCTAATTGATCTTTCTTATTAGACTTATCTAAGTTTGCTCCACAATTCATGCAAGTTTCACTTAATCCTAGGGATATTGCACCACAATTACTACATGTATTAATTTTTGATTTGTAAGAATTAAAACCTATAAATACTAGAAGGAACAAAAAAAAGGGAATTAGAAATAAAAGAAGAAGTATATTTCCAAGAAAGTTTATAATAAAGTTAATCCCAACTAAAGGTATAACTATCAATAATATCAATGTATACGTAAGTAAATTTTTATTAGCTCTAAGAAAATAATTCATGATAGTTTAACTATCCCTAACGTCTTTTTTTATTTACTATAGACATGCTAGCAATAACAACACTCCAACACTGTCCAAAATATAAAATTACTCCTAGTAGCCAGACCCACAAAGTCAGTACGAGGAAACCTCCAATAAAACCATATGCTTGAAATCTTGTTCCCAGCGAGAGAATACTTTTACTTACTGCGAGGTTTAAAGTAGTTAGTCCAATTCCAATAAGAAAAGATCCAGGCAACAGTGGTCTCAAAGGTACTTTTCTGCTAGGTAACAGGGCTTGTAATAAAAGGGCCATTAAAGAAAAGCCAATTAGTGGTATTGCAAATTGTCCAACTTGTAATAGCGGTAACTTAAGTAATAAGTCGGAAATTAAATTATTAGATTTTGAAAGATTTTCTAAAACATTACTCGGGATCATTCTAAGATTCGCACTAATCTGATCTAGTACCATTAAGAAACCTATAAAGAAAACTACTAAAAAAGCTTCAACTCTATTACGGAGAAACCGCGAAGCTTGCGCTCTCCAAGCAGCATTAATTTTTTTTGAGGGAAGTTCGTCCTCCCATAACCTATCCGCACCTCTTTGGAGAGATAAATATGCATTGCCGGCTGTAAAAAGCAAAAACATAGCCCCTAGAATACCTGCTCCAAAACCTTGATCAATTAATTTAAATAATGTTGTTTCTACTAATTCAACTACCGAAGGCGGTAAAATTTGTGCTGCAATAGCAATTATTTCTTGATCTAAGCCCTCTTGTTTTCCTAGGAACCATGACGCTATTGAAAGAGAAATTAGAAGAATAGGAAAGAATGATTGTAGTGTGTAATAGGCAAATGCAGCGCTTAGATCAATGCAATCAGACTTGCTCCATCTCTCACAGGCACCCCACAAACTTTTCAGTATCCAGGTTGAACTGCGCTGAATATTAATTTTCTTCAAATATCTATCTTATGTATTTTTTTTATTGTATCTAATTAAGAAATTTTTCAAGTAATTATTTATTTATGATGCAACTATTTTTCCAATAATAAATTACCCCATGGCTTTAAGATCTCAATTTTTTCTCTTGATCTACAAGCAATCAATGGAAAATTAACATCGCTTAAGTTTTGCCCTGAAACTAAATTCAAAGGATCTTTTTCTAACCATTCTATAGAACAATTTAGTTCTTCTAATAAAAGCCAGGCAGCTGCAATATCCCATATTTTTGGAGTTGATTCTATTGCTCCGAAAGTTTGTCCCATTGCTACACTTGTTAAATTTAAACTTGATACACCTAAGAGTCTGATTTTGCCAGGAAATACTGAGTTTGGTTGTTTTTGTAAAATTTTTATAGATCTACTACACAATGAAATGCATTCACTTTGGTGATTATTTTGGCTAGGTTCTATTTTCTTATTATTTAACCAAACACCCTTACCTTTAATTGATAAAAACTTTTTTTTCAATGTAGGAATTATTAAAAAAGAAGATTGAGGTCTACCATCAACGAACCTAGCTACTGATATAGACCAGTATGGAATTCCTGCAGCAAAGTTTGTTGTTCCATCAAGTGGATCCACCACCCAATATGCTTTTGTATTAGGTATGCACTTCCCTCCTTCTTCACTAAGGACTCCCTCTTCTGGAGTTATTGAAGATAGACCATCTACGATAGTTTGGTCACTCCATAAATCACAACTAGTTATTAATGATCCATCTGCTTTGTTGCTAGCACTGATATTTCCAAAATCTTTTATTTGACGTTGACTAACTAATTCAAATAAATAATCTAATTCACTTAGTTGCTTGTTAGTTAAATTTGGTTGATTCATTTTAGAATATTGCAAATAGATTCTCTTTCATTAATTTTATTATTATTGTTATTCAAACAATTTTTACTTATTTCAAGAAAAGTTAATCTTTCTAATTCATCTAAATTCAAGTTGTAATTATAAATAGCATTAATATTTTTTGATTTCGCATTACTTAATTCACTTTGTCTAACAAGTACATCTTTGAGAGTGGATATTCCCACATCATATCTAAGTCTAGAAAGCCTCACAGACTCTTTACTAGATTCAATTTCTTTTAGAGACGAAATTATTTTCTCTTCATTCAATTTAAGATTCAAATAGGCTTTACTAATATTTGTAGTCAAAATATTTCTTAGATTTTCATAAGCATATTGTTCAGCTTCTGCGTCTGCTATTTTTGATTTGTAAGAGTTCTTGTTCTGTCCTCCATTAAATAGACTCCATGCTAAATTTAGGCTTATTGTATTTGTATAGTTAGATCCAGATTGGTCATAATCAATATTTGTACTTAGAGATTCACCTTTGGAAAATGTACTAGAGAATGTGTTGCTGATGTAAATATTAGGTTTATTCTGATATAAAAAACTATTTGCTTGGTTCTTTTTTATAGATTTTTGAAGAAGGAGGTTTTTTAATGAAATATTTTTATCTAAACCTTCATTGATAATTTTATTTAATTTATAATTCCAGAAACCCGTTAGACGTTGCTCTTTATTAATTTTAAAATCTCCCTTGATGTTGAGAATCTCTTTAAGTGAAATTGTATTAATTTTATGTTCTATTTTCTTTTCATTAAGAGATTGTTTATCTCGAGATAATTGAGCTTCTGCTTCAAGAACTTCAAATTTTGTACCAATTCCAGCATCTAATTTGGCTTTAGCATTATCTAAACTTGTAATTGATAAATCAAGTGTATATTTTTTATTTTTGATATCTTGATGTGACTTTTGGTATTTGTGATACCTCATTCTTGCTTCTTGAATTAAATCTTTTTTCTTTATCTCAAAATTATTTTCTGCAATTTCATAATTTTCTTTGGCAATTTTAATTTCGGACCCTCTAAGGGGATCAATTAAATCCCATTTTATATTTAGAGAAGGATTAGCTGTGAATTGTGAGGTTTTTAAAGTTGCAGAATTGCTACTGTACTTTTTACCTGAGACATATTTCGGCAATCCATTGGCTTGAAAATCTAATGATGGGTATCTTTGAGCAATTTGACTTGAAAGATTAAAGCTCGCAGAGGTAACTAAATTTTGTAATGATTTTAACTCTTGATTATTTAATACAAGTTTCTCTATTTCTTGATAATTAATAAAAGTCTCATTTGATTTTTCTTCTAAAACTGTATCTATGTAATCTTTTGTTTCGCTCGAAAGTACATTGATAGAGTTGATACATAGAGCAAGTGGCAAGAATAAGATAGAATTTATTACTCTTCTAAGCATTTTTAAGTATAGGTGTTATTCGATTTTCCAATCAGAGTATTTATAATATCATTCGAATCATCAAGAACGTGAATTTTGGTATTTAATCGATCCTCCACTTCTTTGATATTTTTATCATCTAAAAATAAATCAGTATTAAGTTTTAACATGATTGACGGTATGTAAATAGCCTCTCCTAAATCCTTATTTTGTAACCCGAAAATTAGATCTTCACCTGTAAGAAGACCAGTAACAACTTGTTCTTGCCCCCAATAAATGCTTGGTAAACCATATAAATTAATTTTCAATCCATCAATTAAGTTTAATTTTTTGACTATAGGAATTAAGGCTTCATAAACTAATTTACCAACAATCCAGCTAACTTTTTTGGGCTGTTTTACTTTTCGCGGTAGGTTTTTAGTCTTCTCATTTAATATTTTGAGAAAGCTTCTAATTGATCCAACTCCATTAGATTCTTGTGGCATATTTTCGTAGGTTTTGTAACTAGGTAGATTTTTACCGGCTATTAAATACCATTCGTCTGCTAGCCAACAAAAACGAGTCCCAAGACTAATTTGTAGAGAGGCTTGAATTCTCTCTACTTGTTTAATCGTTTTTATTGCGCATTCTGAACTTATTGATTTCAATCCATCATTTTCAGGTCTAAATTTTGTGAGTCCTACTGGAACTATTGCAACTGAGAGTACTGTTTGAGAAGTTTTTTTGTAGAATTCAGCAAGTTCAAAAATTGATTTCTCAAGAATCTCCCCGTCATTTATGTCTGGACATACAACTATTTGAGCATGTATTTGAATAGAATTTTTTTTAAACCAAGAAATTTGATCAAGAATTACTCCTGCTTTTTTATTTTTTAATAATCTTTCTCGAGTAGCAGGATCAGTAGCATGAACAGAAATAAAAAGTGGAGATAGTTTTTGCGTAGAAATTCTTTCCCAATCTTCTTTTTTTAAATTCGTAAGAGTTAGATAAGAGCCATATAAAAAACTTAATCTATAATCATCATCTTTTACATAAAGGCTTTTTCTTTTTCCGCTTGGTTGTTGATCTATAAAACAAAATGAACATCTATTATTGCATTGTTTGATTGAATCAAATAATGCATCTTTAAAATTAATACCTAAATTGACGTCTTGATCTTTTTCAATACTTATATTATGAATTTCATGATTTTTATCTAATACTGATATGTCTAAAATTTCTTCACTAATGAGAATTTGATAATCAATTAAATCTCTTGGTTTTTTTCCATTAATACTAATTATGGCATCACCTGATTCAAATCCTATTTCTTGAGCAATTGAATTGGCTTCAATACTTTCAATTTCTGCAGGGTTTATACTATAAGTAATATTGGGAACCAAAAGATCATTAGAATCTTCTTTGTAATTAATTTCTTGCCACACAATTAAATTTCAAATATTCTTCTTTATTTTTATTCTAAACTTATATATGACTCAAAGTGTATTAAATACTTTTAAAATTGTAAATACAATTTTAAAATTTATGGCCCTTAATTTATTAAAATAAGGCATTCGCAGTTTTTAAAAACACGATTTAAATTAAATAAATTAACCTAATAAATCTTATTCATTGAAAGAATTAATTACAAAAAATTTAGAAGTGAAAGATAAATTCAACTATGAATTGCATAAAACAGTTGATTCATACGAAAGAACCTTTTTATCAAGGCCAATTTCTTTAAGATTGTGGTCTTCTTTTTTTGTAATTTTGCCTATATTTGTTCAAGCCCCTTGGGTTAGATTAGAACCAATTAGTGCTCTTTGTTTTACTTTTATAATCCTCTTAGCAGCATATGTTTTGAACAAAAAACAATCAAATAAATGGTTTATTGTCAGTTCATTATTACTTGGTGTATCAGGGAGTTGGCTTGGTGGATGTTTGTTTTGGGGATGGTTAAGTCCATTTCCTATCCTACATATTCCAGTCGAAGCAGTAGTCCTCCCGTTAGCTATAATTGGCCTTGGGTCTAATTGGAAAATTGGTTCTAGTTTTTATATCTCTTCTTTGTTTGGAACTGCAGTTACTGATATTACAATATTTTTGATCGGAATAATGGATCAATGGAGAGAAGTCATAAAAGCTGATTCTGAAAATGCACCCCTAATTCTTCAAAAAACATCTGAGAACCTTATTGAAATAAAATCCTTATTTATTATTATTTTTGTCGCAGTTATACTTTGGTTTATCGCAAAAGAAATTTTTGATTCTGCCACCTTTAATACGACTAATGGTAAAGCACTCTTGGTTTCTAGTTATGTAATTCAAACGACATTAATTGTTGATGGTATTTTCATTTTGTTAGCGATTCTACAACCAACTTTTAGTGGTTTGGTTTAATGTTGAGGCCTCCATTTTCGCAAGAACTGATACCAATAAATAATTGGGATGTAATTGTTGTAGGTGCTGGAGCTGCAGGACTTATGACTTGCCTTGAATTGCCTGCAAATTTAAAAGTGCTTCTTTTAAACAGGAATACTAGCAAGGTATCTTCTAGTAGATGGGCTCAAGGAGGAATAGCATCAGTTGTTAGACAAGACGACTCATTTGATCTGCATGCCGAAGATACTTTAAAAGCAGGAGATGGATTATGTGATTTGAATGCTGTAGAAATGCTGGTTAAAGAAGCCCCTGGTTGTGTTGATAGGTTGCAGAATTTAGGAATGATTTTCGACCAGACTTCTGATCAATTAGCGACTACTTTGGAAGCAGCTCATTCTCGAAGAAGAGTCTTGCATGTTAAAGATCGCACTGGTAGAGCATTAGTTGAAGTTTTAGAAGATCATATTGAAAACAAAAACAATGTTCTTCATTGTAGGGGTGTAAGAGTAACTGAACTTCTCATTGAAAATAAAGAATGTAAAGGCGTTCAAGTTCTTGATGGAGCAAATTTATATTGGATTTACTCTAGAGCAGTTGTTTTAGCTACTGGAGGGGGCGGGCATTTATTTGCTAATACCACCAATCCTGCTCAATCTTCAGGAGAAGGGATTGCTCTTGCATGGAATGCCGGAGCTGCTATTGAAGATCTAGAGTTTGTTCAATTTCATCCCACTGCTTTAAAATTTTATGGTGCCCCTTGTTTCTTAATATCTGAGGCTCTGAGAGGAGAAGGAGCAATTCTAATTGATAAAAATGGTAATAGTCCAGTTAAATATCTTAAGAACCGAGATTTAGCTTCTAGAGATCAGGTAAGTAGAGCAATTATGAAGAATATGTATGACAATGATGTTGACCATGTTGGCTTAGATCTTAGATATATTGATCCAGAAAAAATTGTAGAAAGATTTCCCACCATCTTGAGTAGATGTCAGGATTATGGTGTTAATCCTCTGAATGAGGTAATTCCAGTCGCTCCTGCAGCTCATTATTGGATGGGAGGCGTCAAAACTGATTTACATGCATCTTCTACAAGGAAAGGATTATATGCTGTTGGAGAAGTTGCTTCTACAGGTGTACATGGTGCTAATAGATTGGCAAGTAATTCACTTATGGAATGCCTTGTTTTTGCAAGAAAAATGTCTTCAATTGTTTTGAATGATCCACCCAAATTTGTAAAATTTGATAGAACATTAAAAGATTTGTATATTCAAGATTCCAAAGAAGATCAAATTTCTAAAATTTCTGAAAGAATTGATAAACTTAGAAAACTATGTTGGTCAAATCTAGGAGTATCTCGTAATAAGCTCGATATGAGCAAATTTCTAGCTTATATTAAAGATGATATTGTTTATTTACAAAACAATGATTTACTCAATAGTCTTCAAAAAATTAAATTTGATCAACAGATTAAACTCAATGAACGAAATAGGAGGGTGCTTAATCTTTTACTTGATTTAAAGAATAGACAAATAACAACTTTAACTTTATTAAAAGCTTGTCTTTTTAGAGAAGAGAGTAGAGGAGGTCATTATAGAGATGATTTTCCAGATAAAAATAAGAATTGGGAATGCCATACTAGACAACAGTCAGATCAGAAAATTCATAAAAGATTTATTAAAAATTAGTATCTCCTTGATAGTTGGTCTCTATCGCTAAATCTTTCAAGTCGCGAGTCCCACTAAATATTTCTCCATTTATTTCCCAAGAAGGAAATCCACTAATTCCTTTTGTTTCGCATAGTTGAAACTGATTATCTTTACCATCTTTAGCACATTCAACTACTGTTAATTCTTTAACAGCCTCTTTACCAAATAATTGTTTCTGATCGTGGCAATGTGGACACCAATAAGCGCTATACATGACTATATTATTTTCTCTCAAGAATTCTGCAAATTTCACTTTCTGTTTAGAGCTTGAGGTCGTTATTCTTGGTGATAAATTTACATTAGGACTTTGAACATTAATAGCATTAGAAGGGTCAACGTTAGTGGACCAAATTAGACCACTGAGCAGAACACTTATTGCTACTATTAAAGCTCTAAAAAACATAGGTTCTCTACTTTCAAACTTTGCTCCAATCATAGAAATTATAAATATAGAAAACGATAAAATTGCTGAAAGTATACAAAAAAAGCAATATGCTTGAATCTTAAAAAACATTATATTAATTAACAAAAAGCTAAATGAAGAGGATGCACAAGAGATTAGAAACACTAACCACCATAAAAACTTATTTAGTTTTTCTTTTGGAGAAATTAAATTAACTGAAAGTATTATTGTGATAACTAATATTGATAAATAAGTTATAAACCCGGCTAATGAAAGAGGTATATTAATTTGATTATTTTCAAATAAGGTACCCCAGGGACTATTTAAAACTGCTTCACATCCATTTTCTATCCCAGGGCATGAAAGTGAAGTAAATAATCCCCAACTTTTTAAAGAAATCGACCCTGTGTCAACTAAGCCTATCGTACTAAGAATGGCGATTATGATTTTTGGCCATTTCAAATCTTTAGTATTTCTACTTTTAACAGTCTTAAGCGCCATACAAAATGAAAGTTTGAAATTTACATGATTTATCCTAATATTATCTTGGTATGCGGGTTGTATACGAAATGCTGTTTAAATTTTTAATTTTTAAAGTTTGTGAACCAAAATAATCTCAATATTAAAGATAAAAAACTTTCTAAGGTTGCATTTAGTCATGTTGGTTGTGAGAAAAATCTTGTTGATACTGAACATATGCAAGGATTATTAGATAAAGAGGGATATGAAGTTGAAAGCAATTTAAATGATGCAAATATTGTGGTTGTAAATACATGCAGTTTTATTGAAACAGCTAGAGAGGAATCAATTAGGAAAATTTTAGAATATACAAATCAAGGGAAGGAAGTAATTGTTGCAGGCTGTATGGCTCAGCATTTTAAAGAAGAACTTCTAAAAGAAATTCCTGAAATAAAAGGTTTGGTTGGAACAGGAGATTATCAAAAGATAGCCAATGTTTTGAATAGAGTAGAACAAGGGGAAATCGTTAATGAAGTTTCAAAAATACCGGAATTTATTGCAGATGAGGTAATACCTCGTTATGTAGATAAAAAAAAATTTGTTGCTTATCTTCGCATTGCTGAGGGCTGTGATTACAATTGCGCTTTTTGTATTATTCCCAAGTTGAGAGGTCCTCAAAGAAGTAGAACAATAGAATCTATAGTTTCAGAAGCTAGAAGTCTTGCAAAGCAGGGCATTAAAGAAATAATACTTATAAGTCAAATAACAACTAATTATGGAAAAGATATTTATGGAAAACCTTCATTAGCCAAGCTTTTGAATGAGCTTTCAAAAGTTCCAATTCCATGGATAAGGATACATTATGCTTATCCAACTGGTTTAACTGATGAAGTGATTAGAGCTTTCAAAGATTCAAAAAATATAGTACCTTATTTCGATTTACCACTTCAGCATAGTCATCCAGATATTTTGAAGAGTATGAATAGACCTTGGCAGGCTTCTTTGAATGAATCAATTTTGGGTAAAATTAGAGAGGAAATTCCATCTGCTGTATTAAGAACCAGTCTCATTGTTGGTTTCCCAGGAGAAAAAAAAGAACATTTTGAACACCTTCTAAAATTTTTGGATAGACATAAGTTTGATCACGTAGGAGTGTTTATTTTTTCTCCTGAGGAAGGAACTTCTGCTTTTTTCTTGCCAAATAGAGTTTCCCCAGAGGTCGCAGAGGCAAGAAAGGATAACATTATTTCATTTCAACAAAATATCTCTAAAAATAAAAATCAATTATATGTAGGTTCAAAAATGAAGATTTTGGTAGAAAAAATATCTGATAATAATGAATTAATTGGTCGTTCTTACCATTTTGCGCCTGAAATTGATGGTAATGTGATTCTATCTATTAAAGATAATAATGATCTGAAAAATTATATTGGCAAATTTGTTGAAGCAAATATTTGTTTTGCTGATGAATATGATTTGTACGGAGAGACTATTAAAATTTTGTAGTTTTTTAAATTAATTTAACTGCCCTTAGAAGCTTATCTAATGCGAAAGCTGCTCCAAAACCAAAACCGATAAATGCGAAATAGAAAATAATGTTCATTAATTCTTTTATTTTTGTTTAATTTAACATCTGATCAAAAAATTAGATTTTTTCGTTTAATTTCTTAATCTTGCATATATGGTAATTTTTTGTATAAACATTCTTCTGCTTTTTGTAATTCCCGGCCTAAATATAGAGCATGGTCAAATCTTGTTATTAAGTCATTTCTTTCTTCAGTGATCATTATTCCAAGTTGTTTGGCACTAATACCTTCAAAAAATTCATTACTAACCCTTTTACTCTGTGTGTCGCATTTAATTGGCTCATTTGTTTCTGGGTCAAGCGCATATCCCTCCTCATTAATATTATTTAAAAAGTGCTCTAAAATTATTTTTTTTTCGTCTAAGTCTACTTTTATAATAAAATAACCGTTTGGATCTAAGTCTATATGTCTATTGGATAGATCATTATCAATCTTTATTTTTTTCTCAAAATTTTTACTAGAATCCATCTTGGTAAGTTAATAACAAACTATATTACTAATATAATCTTTGTTAACGCTAAATAATTTTTATTTAAAGGGTATAGAATTATTTTCAAATTCAATTTCCATTTCGGTTTGTCTATTCACTTTATTTAGCCAAGGATTAATTATATTTTCCATATTTTTATCAAACCACTTGTGAAGGCTTATTGTACTTTTTGCAAAAAATCCCCTTCTTCGTTTATGTTTGCCTCCTGCCCCAGGATCAAAACAATGGATACTATTTTTTATTGCCCATTCAATTGGCTGGTAATAACATAATTCAAAATGTAAATTAGATATTTCTTCTTGACTGCCCCAATATCTACCCCATAAGTTGTTATTATTTCTAACGCACATTGACATAGCAAAAATATCATTAGAGTCTTTTTTTGCTGCGCTAAAAAGCAAAAGATTTTTTTTATTATCTAAAATTTTTTCGAAAAATGTAGAGGTTAGATATTTACTTCCCCAGACTCCCCATCTTAAACAATGCTGCTCATAAAAATTATGCATCTTTTTAAGGACTTTTTGGTCTATATTATCTTTCTCAAAAATATCTACTTTAATATCTTGTTTAGTGATTGATTTTCTCTCTTTTTTTATATTTTTTCTCTGATTAGAGTTAAATCTAGAAAGAAAATCATCAAATGTTTTTTCTCCATTACTCCTCCATTCACTGCTGGAATTTATCCATTCATGGTATCCCAAAGATTTAAGATGGTTGCCCCAGCTTTCATCAATATATAAAAAATTACAACTTAAAATTTTGTTTGTAATCGCAAAGCTTTCGATATGGTTTATAAGTGAATTTGTAATTTCTTTCTTATCTTTATTTTTTTTATAAAGAAATTGATATCCATTTATAGGACTATAAGGACTCATTCCAATTAATTTAGGGTAATAATTTAAATTCAGCTCTTGAGCTAATCTTACAAATGATTGATCAAAAATAAATTCTCCATAACTATGATTTTTTAAAAAAAGTGGGGCAATACCTAATATTTCTTCATTTTTATAAGCAATAAAATATAGAGGCTGCCAACCCGTTTCTCTCGAAACACTT
>JFLJ01000025.1 GCA_000634115.1 Prochlorococcus sp. scB241_528O2
CTTTTTGATATTTCAAGGTTTTTAAGCCAATCCCATTCATAAAATGGATTTTTGACTTCATTTGTTAATTCATTCCATATCTCTCTGGAGATTTCCTTAATGGTCAATTTAACTTCAACTTTATATATTTTTTGATTCATAATATTATTTAATCTATTTCAAATTTTTTTGTAATGAACTTGGATTTCATTATTCATTAAATTTTTAATTGATTTTATTTCCCATAGTCTTTTGAGATTAAAAATCTCATTTGATTTTTCTGGAGGGATCCATGTATATTTACCTGAATTCTTAAATCGGCTTGAGAATATAAATTTTCTCGAGATTGAAAGATACTCATATATAAATCATTTAGATCCTTTCCCTGAAGTAATGGCCTATTTTCAATTTCATTTTTCAATCTCTCAATTGCGATATCTTTATCGAGATCTATCCAAGCAATTATTCCCTGTCTTAATATGCCCCAGTTATCTGATTTGGTAACTATTCCTCCACCAGTTGATATTACTAATGAAGGAATTTTGATAGTTTCTTTTAGGCAGT
>JFLJ01000026.1 GCA_000634115.1 Prochlorococcus sp. scB241_528O2
TTTTTCTGGAGGGATCCATGTATATTTACCTCCAATAATTCTCGGAATTATTGAAATTTTTATATCTGTTATTAGATCCTCTTTTATAAATGAATTTATAAGTTTTGCACCTCCTAAAAGAGCTAGATCATTTATCCCTTGTTTTTTTAGTGAAATTAAAGTTTTTTCCCATGTATTTTCGAAAAAGAATTGTTTCTCGAAGTCATTATTTGACGAATTATCAACTTTTTTAGAGCTTATTAACCATCTTCTTATTGGTTGCCGAAAGTATCTCCAATTTCTGTTAAATTTTTTGCTATTTGAAGCAACTATGGAAATTGGTTGGCTTTTTGATATCTTCACTTCGTTATTCTCATAGCGATTTTTAATTAGGTATGTTGATTGATGAGCTTTTAGAGTACCTAAACCAAAAATGGTGGCATCAACCATTGATAAGTTTTGATTTAACATTCTTCTATCTTCTTCGCTTCCAAGATGTGACTCTCCACCTTCAGGAAATGCAATTCTTCCATCTAGACTAGATGCTATAACTATTATTACTCTTGGGATACTCAAGTTTGTGTAACTAAATTATTTTCTAATTTTAAATTTAATGAATTGGTTAACTTTTGATCAACATAAATTTCTGCCGCATTATTTGGGCTTTCTTGGAGTCTTATTTTGTGCAACTTTGCACCAAGTGCATGTATTGGTTTTTTAAGAATATCAGAAATATATAAAGCGATATTTTCAGCAGTAGGAACGCAACTTTGGAAAAATTCGATGTCTTTATTTAGAAAAGTATGATCTAATTGTTCAACAACCAAATCATTAATTATTTCTTGGAGAGAAGATAAGTCACAAACCATACCAGTTCTACTATCGATATCTCCTTTTACAGTTATATCGACAAGATAGTTATGACCATGTCCATTAACTCTGGCACATTTACCATAGATTTTTTTATTTTCAGCAAAGGATATCTCTTCTTTTGCGAGTCTATGAGCGGCTGCAAAATGAGTTTGGACTGTTA
>JFLJ01000027.1 GCA_000634115.1 Prochlorococcus sp. scB241_528O2
CATCTTTTAGACGACTCCAAATGACCTGAACTAATGCTTCAGTTGTGGGTAGTATACCCTCTTGATGATTAACATTAAATTCAGGCCAGACATCATTTAAAAAACGAAAATCTAATTGTCCAGTAACCTTATCTTTAATAGAGTGTTTTACATCAGAGAGATTTAGGACCATTCCATCAGAGTCTAGTTCTCCTCCCATTGATACAATGAGTTCATAATTATGACCATGACCTGGTGCAAAACTGCACTTTCCAAAAAGAGATAAGTTTTCTTCTGGGCT
>JFLJ01000028.1 GCA_000634115.1 Prochlorococcus sp. scB241_528O2
GGAAGCCAATAACGGTGACTAGAACTAAAGCAGGCACGTCGAGTTATGACGCATTCACGTCCTTTTCCATGTAATGGTTTGGATTGTGTAGAAGTCATACCTGTCTGCGATAATACTATCTTAAGGATTTATATACTCTTTTGTCTTTATGGAACAATCCATTATCGAAAAAACAGTTAAGTCTATCAAGGGCAGAAGTATATTTTTGATAGGTATGATGGGTTGTGGTAA
>JFLJ01000029.1 GCA_000634115.1 Prochlorococcus sp. scB241_528O2
AGTGGAGCTAATGGGCGAATTTTTCTCTAATGTTGCAAGATATCCTAAATATTTAATATCTATTATTGTTGGGGGACTTGTTGCATTACTTGAACCTTTTTTTCAAGAATAGATCAAATCCACTAACAATTGTAGGTTTAATTTCTTCTGTTTTAAGTGCTTTCATAACTGTATATTTTGTCTTGCAAGCGATGACAAATCCATTAAATTTACAATCATAATGCCAAATAATTACCGTCTTGCAAAAGTTTCTTCCCTTT
>JFLJ01000030.1 GCA_000634115.1 Prochlorococcus sp. scB241_528O2
CGCCATAAAGAAATTAGATATTGATGTTTTTTGATCGGGCCTGAATGGTTCCATGCCAGGAGATTCTCTATAAAGGGATTGAGGAATCTGTACTACGTTACTCCAAAGTAATTTAAGGTTTACTGAAGAAGGGAATAGACGACGAACTTCTTTATCTATTTCTTTTGTAATTCTTTCTGTAGATCTTCCCATCCATTTATCACCAGGTGTTAAAACACATTGAAGTAGGGATCCCATATCTTTTTTTCTGTAATCTGTTGGACTTGCTAGTGCTAAATCAGCAAAACAACTGAAAGAAGCATCTGCAGAATACAGCAGGTTATCTAGTCCAGTAGGAGAGTTTCCAGTATTATCTTCTCGTAATTCGGTAACCCAACCGTCGTATCTTAATTGAATTGTGGCAACTGCTACAGCTCTAAGTTTTTTTAAACCTGCAAATTCTTTAAATTGATACCATTCTTTTGGAATTATTTTTTTAATTCCAGGTACATCACATGCTGCTAGGAATTTATCGGCAAAAACTGTCTTAGTTCCTTCAGG
>JFLJ01000031.1 GCA_000634115.1 Prochlorococcus sp. scB241_528O2
AATTTAAGCAGGAAATCAAGAATTCAGATGATGGGAAAGGTATCTTAATTACTAATGATGCAATAGAGCAGATTTCAAATTTATTAAAAGGCCAAATTGATAAGAAAGCTCTCAGGGTTGGAGTCAGATCAGGAGGCTGCAGTGGGATGAGTTATACAATGGATTTTATAGGAAGTAATGAAATAAATCCCGATGATAAAGTTTATGATTATTCATTGAATTCGGATCAAAGC
>JFLJ01000032.1 GCA_000634115.1 Prochlorococcus sp. scB241_528O2
TTGCGGTTGCGGAAGCTCTTTTGCAGTTTAAAAATAATGAACAACGAAAATAATCCCATCGAAGCGGATTTCAATGCAGCTCTATCCAAGTATAAAGCTGGGCAAGATTTAATTCCTATAGTTCAAGACTTCCAAAAAATCATACAGCAAATTCCAAACCATTTTGCTGCCTGGACTTGTCTATCATGGCTTCAATTATTATTGAAAAATAATGAAGAAGCTTTGGCAGCTGCGAGACAAGCTGTTCGATTAAATCAGCAAGATCCACAAGCAAGAATGAACCTTTCATTAGCTCTTTTGGCTACCAATAACAAAGGTGTGAGGGATCATATTGAGTTAATAAAAAAGATGTCTATGATGATGCCAGATGTTAAAAGTGATTTGAAAGAATCTGTCAAAGACGGATTTAGTAGATATCCAGATTGGCCAGAATTGAACAAAGTTAAAAAATGGTTGGAATTTTAAATTGTCAAGAATTTTATTATTGAGTAATGGGCATGGAGAAGATCTATCTGGTAGCTTGATAGCTAAGCAATTGGTAAAAAGTGGTTATTCTGTGGATGCTTTGCCAATTGTTGGTAAAGGAATACATTATAAAAAAGCAAAAATTAAGATTATTGGTAAAACTAAAGAATTTATTACTGGTGGTATTGGC
>JFLJ01000033.1 GCA_000634115.1 Prochlorococcus sp. scB241_528O2
TATTGGCTATAATTCATTTAAAGGGCGATTAATTGAGATATTTGGAGGAGAAATAATTTATCTTCTAAAAAGATTATATTTAACTTACAAAATAAGAAAAAAATATAGTTATTTCTTTGTCGTTGGCGATATAGTTCCAATATTTTTTGCATGGATATGTAAAAAATGTTTTTTTACGTATCTAGTAGCTTATTCAAGTCATTATGAAGGGACGTTAAAATTACCATGGCCCTCGAAATTTTTTTTGCTCTCAAAAAATGCAAAAGAAATATACGCAAGAGATCTTCTAACGGCTAATGATTTAACTGCGCAATTAAAAAAGAAAGTATCTTTTTTGGGAAATCCATTTATGGATAAGTTTTTTTTTAGAGAAAAAGAATCAAAGAAATTTGAATTTAGTATTGGACTATTTCCTGGAAGTAGATTCCCTGAGGTTTTAGATAATTTTGTTTTAATTTTAGAAGTGTTAGAGGCTCTTTCAGATACGAGTTTTTTACAAAAAATTGAATTTAATTTTGCAATTGTTAATGCTCTTCCTTCATCTAAAATATTGGAGATATTTAAAAAAAGAAATTGGGTATACTTACAAAAAATAAATCAGAAGAATCTTTTAAAAGTTCAATATAAATCTTTAAAGGTGAATTTATATTGGAATTCTTTTGACGAAATATTAATAAAAAGTAGATTTTGTATAAGTATGGCAGGAACAGCTGCAGAGCAAGCGATTGGATTAGGAAAACCAGTTATTCAGATTGAAGGTAGAGGGCCACAATTTACAAAATCTTTTGCCGATGCACAAAGACGCTTACTTGGAAAGTATGTTTTTTGTGCTACTAATTATAGAAATAAGAATGATCAAATAGATCAGACAATAAATTTGATTATCAAAGTAATATATCTAATTAAGCTAAATAAGAAGTTTTTGATTTCGTGTAATGAAAATGCAAAACAAAGACTAGGTGAAAACTTAGCTTGTATTAAGATGGTTGATGATATGAATTTTGTAATAAAGAATGACTGAGACAAAGAATCAAAATAGCTTAAAACAAATAATCGATAATTTATTATTAATAAACTTATTTACTGTAATTTTTTTTGCAATATTTTTTGTGTTTGCAATAATTATGCAAATCAATGGAATATTCATTTTTATTGATTTTATTCAGAGAGTTTGGAATCCTCTTATAGTTCCATTAATAACTATTCTAATTGTTGGTGCTTTAGTAAACGGTATTAATTCTTGGTGGAGGCGTAAATTGCTTTCTCAAGAAGAGGATATTTAAACTTAAAATTTTTGAGTTTAATACTTATTACTTTTTGCCCTTCTAATACAACTTTTGCTCCATCTCCTAACAATACTTTAAGAACTGCTCCTGGAACTGGGAGTAAATTAGGTCTATTAAGGCATTTTCCTAAAGTCTGAGAAAAATCTTTCATTAATACTGGATTTGGTGAGACAGCATTAAATACTCCTGAATATTTATTATCAACTAATGCCTTAGTTATTAAGGCACATAAATCACTTCTATGAATCCAACTCATCCATTGCATACCACCACCAATTGGTCCACCTAATCCAATTTTAAATACAGGAAGCATTTTCCCTAATGCTCCTCCATCAGCCTCCAGAACAATACCGATTCTGAAAATAACTAACCTTGAGAAAAATGGTTTTTTATTAGCAACTGCTTCCCATTGTTTGCAAAGATTACCTAAAAAGTCTTTACCTTCAATACTATTTTCAGAGAATTCCTCCGACAAACTTGTCCCGTAATAACCTATTGCCGATCCATTTATGATAACTTTTGGGTTAATTTTGAAGTTTTTTAGGGTTTTCATTAAAAACCTTGTAGTGTTAATTCTACTATTTTCAATTTCCTGTTTTTGTGAATAAGTCCATTTTTTTTCTGCTATGGGCTCTCCCATTAAATTAATAATTCCATCTGTTTCTCTTAAAATATTTAGAAGATTTTTGTTATTCCAATTTTGTTCTTTTGATAAGTCTATTTGAATAAATTTAAATTTATTGAAATCTAAATCAAGCTTTAATTTGTTTATAGGTTTTCTACTTACAATATATATCTCGTGATTTTCATTAATTAGAGCTGGCACTAATTCTTTCCCAATAAATCCAGTACAGCCAAGTAGTAAAAGACGCATATTTTTTAGGTATTTGTTATCTAAGGCTATTGAATTTTTTGGAAGTTTGTAATTATTATTCTGCAATTAATTTTTTTTAATATTTTTTAAACTAGATTTTGTATAATTAATTTCAAATAACTTCCTTTACTTTATGATGACAGATTCTATTCCAAAGAAACCTCTCAAGAAAGGAAGCTTAGTTTTTGTCGATAGAGAAATTTATATAAAAAGTATTGAGGCTCGTGCAAGTGATGATGATTTACCTAATTATGTCTTTGAAGGGCCTGGAGAGATTCTTGTTGTCAAAGACGAATATGCTCAAGTTAGATGGCGAAGACCTGTTCCAGATGTTTGGTTCAAACTAGATCAACTTAAAGAATATATTCAATAGACTTTTGTATCTAAAAAATTTTATTTTTTCTCTCTACATCCATTTTTGATTGAATTCTTTTTGCTTCTTTAATCATTGCTTTACCATC
>JFLJ01000034.1 GCA_000634115.1 Prochlorococcus sp. scB241_528O2
TATGTAAATATCTTTTATCCATATTTCAACTTCTTTGTCTTTAATCGATGAATCATATTTTTTTGAATTAAATTTATCTTCCCAATTATCATTTAAAGAATTAAATGAGCTTTGTGAAGTGAAAATCTTTCTATCATATTCAGCTTTTTTTATCGGATCATTTAGAGTCTCCCAAGCTTTTTGTATCGCAAGAAATCGTTCTTTTTGCCCCCCGGTATCAGGATGATGCTTCTTCACTAACGAACGATAGGAAGATTTGATTTCACTTTTGGTCGAGTTTTTCTCGAGGCCTAATTCTTCATAAA
>JFLJ01000035.1 GCA_000634115.1 Prochlorococcus sp. scB241_528O2
CATAAAAGTTTTTTTCCATTTTTTATAAGGGATTAAAGGTAACCATCTTCTCTTGCTTGAATTGAAGTATTAGATTCAAACATTGCCGTTGATAAATATCTTTCACCAAAACTAGGAAGAATAACTATCAATCTTTTATTCATAAGTTCTTTCCTTTCTCCGATTTTTATAGTTGCAGCTAAAGCAGCACCACTGCTGATACCGGATAAAAGACCCTCTAATCTAGCTAAT
>JFLJ01000036.1 GCA_000634115.1 Prochlorococcus sp. scB241_528O2
CTGATACCGGATAAAAGAACCTCTAATCTAGCTAATAAACGTCCGTAATAAAATGCCTCATCATCATCTATTGTTATGATTTCGTCTATTAATTTAGTATTCAGAACTTTTGGTACAAAACCAGCTCCTATTCCTTGAATAGAATGAGATCCTGCTTGTTCTCCAGAAATAACAGCACTTTTTTTTGGCTCAACAGCATAAATTCTGCAACTTGGATTAACTTTTTTTAAAAAACGTGCGCAACCAGTTATTGTTCCTCCTGTTCCTACTCCTGTAACTAGGCCATCTAAATTATTATTAGATTGAGCCCATATCTCTTGTGCAGTTGTTCTTTCATGAATATCTGGATTAGCGAAGTTTTCAAATTGATTAAATTGATAGCTATTAGCAATGCTTGACGACAACTCATTAGCTAAATCTAAAGCTCCTTTCATCCCTTCTTTACCTGGAGTTAGCTGTAATTCTGCCCCGTAAGCTCTTAACATTGCTCTTCTCTCAATACTCATCGTATCTGGCATAGTCAATATTAATTTATAGCCTTTGGCTGCAGCAACCATTGCTAATGCTATTCCAGTATTGCCACTTGTAGCTTCAATAAATGTTGTTTT
>JFLJ01000037.1 GCA_000634115.1 Prochlorococcus sp. scB241_528O2
TTGTAGCTTCAATTAATGTTGTTTTATCTGGCATTATCAATCCTTCGTCTTCAGCTTTGGACAACATTGAATAAGCAATTCGATCTTTAACTGATGCTGATGGATTGAAACTTTCAAGCTTGGCTATTATTTCTGGATAACTATTAAAGTACTTTCTGATTCGATTTAATTTAACTAATGGGGTATTACCTACAAGAGAAGTGATATCATTTGCTATTTCCATGAAAAAATTATTAAAATTGCAAGAGTAAATCTACTATTTACATAGTAATTGTATTTAAAGATCTTTTATATAATTTTTTCAAAAGAATTTAATTTAAAATATTTTTGTGCGTAAGAAAATTATGATTATTATTAAAGGTAGTTTTGATAATTATTATGTATTCACTTGAACTAAGTCTTAGATATTCCCCTTTTCCTCTTTCAATTCAGAAGAAAGAATTAGAGGATGTTAAAAGAATTTATGATGAAATAAAAAATTCTATGAATGAAACTCTAGAAACTTCAAATATAATTGAATTAAGGTGTGATAAAGTTCAAGATAAATTAATTGCTGTTAGATCTCAAGAAATTATTTCTGTACAAATATATGAAAAATCATCAGTAGCTGGAGGGGCTAAAAGACCAGGATTCTCTTTGAACATAGATTAATAAATTTAATGAGTGATTCTTTTGAAAATGAAATACCTTATATACATTTCAAAGATGTCTCTTTTTCTTATCCTGAAAAAAAAGAAAACCTAATTTTAAAATGTAATTTCTCAATAAGAAAACCTGGATTTTGGATGATCGTCGGGGAAAACGGAAGTGGGAAAAGTACTCTTTTAAAATTAATAAATGGAATAATTAAACCCAACAATGGAATTGTTAAATGTAAAGCAAATATTGGGATGGTATTTCAAAACCCTGATCATCAAATATTGATGCCAAATTGCAGGAGCGAACTGCTGATTAATATTAATCAAAATTTAAGTGATTATGAAATTACTAAGAAAATTGATTATGTACTC
>JFLJ01000038.1 GCA_000634115.1 Prochlorococcus sp. scB241_528O2
ACTAAGAAAATTGATTATGTACTCGATCAGGTTGGATTAACTGGTTTTGAAAAAAGACCAGTACATACTTTAAGTGGTGGTCAAAAACAACGCTTAACTATCGCATCCGCTCTTATTAGTAATAGAAATTTTATTCTTTTGGATGAGCCTACAGCTTTACTTGATCATACCAGCCAATTAAAAGTTTTAAAAACTATTAAAAATCTTACAAATAACAATAAAAAACCGTTATCTGCTTTATGGATTACTCACCGTAATGAAGAATTAACTTATGCTGATGCAATAGCAGAGTTGAAAAATGGTGTTTTATCTAAATGGCAAGAACCATCAAAGTTTAAATATAATTAACTTTTTTACTTGTCATAAGGCACTTTAAAGAGCTAAATTCATCTTATATTCCTCGGTAGCTCAGCGG
>JFLJ01000039.1 GCA_000634115.1 Prochlorococcus sp. scB241_528O2
CCAAGCTTCCATTTCTTCTTCTTTGCCAATAGTATCGTTTATCTGATGAGTAATAATTTCTAGCACATATCGTTTAAGTTCTATATGACTCATTGATTCAACTTTTTTTTGAATGTAAAATTCTTTAAGATTTTCCAGTTGTTTTTTCGATAAATCAGAATAGATAAATGACTTCTTTTTCATAAATAATTAAATTTTTTTTAATATAGACAGAATTCTTAGCTGAAACGCGTAGAAAAAATCCGAATTTAAAAAGCATCTTTAGACTTCTTTTAAACTTTTTAATTACAATCCCATTTCATTTTCGGAGGTCTTACTAAGAAAAATTTAATCTGATATTTTTTATAATTTAATCACCTCTTATTTTAAAAATTCTTCTAATTATTAAGAAATAGTTAATAAAATCGAAAGAAAATATAAAA
>JFLJ01000040.1 GCA_000634115.1 Prochlorococcus sp. scB241_528O2
TTTAATAGTCAATAAATATGAAAATTTCAATCCTTTTAATTGAAGATGATCGTGATATGCGTGATTTAGTAGCTAGGCATCTAGAACATTCTGGTTTTGATGTGCAAAAAGCTGAAGATGGCATTAAAGGGCAAGCATTAGCTCTTCAATACTTACCAGATTTAATACTCTTAGATTTAATGTTACCAAGTGTTGATGGACTAACTTTATGCCAGCGACTTAGAAGAGATGAAAGAACATCAAATATTCCAATTTTGATGATTACTGCATTGGGTGGCATTAAAGATAAAGTTACTGGATTTAATTCTGGAGCTGATGACTACATTACAAAACCATTTGATTTAGAAGAATTACATGTGCGTATAAAAGCCTTATTAAGGAGAACAAATAGAGCACAGTTAAATTCTACTAACCAGCAA
>JFLJ01000041.1 GCA_000634115.1 Prochlorococcus sp. scB241_528O2
TCTAGAAGAAGATTTAATTTTGATGTTAGTAAAATAAAAATGCCATTACTAGGTTCTTCTAAGGTTTTTAAAAGACAATTAGAGGCAGCTTCGTTTAAAAGGTGTGCATCAATAATTAAAACAATTTTTTTTTCGGAGTTTATTGATTTTTGACCAAGAAAAGTTTTGATATTACGAATTTGAGCAATCTTTATAATCTCAGATCCATTTTTGGTTGTTTTTTCAAGATCAGGACTTTTTGATCTTTTAGCTTCTAAAAGAGCATTAGGTTCGATAATTAAGAAATCAGGATGGTTATTATTTGTAATTCTCTCCTCAATTTTTTCACTTGGGGAAGATTGTTTGAAAATCTCTTTTATAAATGCAAGAGCTGTTTGTTGTTTTCCTACTCCTTCGGCACCATAAAAGATATAACCATTAGCAAATGATTTGTTT
>JFLJ01000042.1 GCA_000634115.1 Prochlorococcus sp. scB241_528O2
ATAATCTTTGTTTGCAACACCCATTATTGAATTTTGATGCTTGCCAGAAAAGACTGGGGTGAAATCTTTATTTGCCTCAAGACCAAATTCTCCTCTAAGAATGGCCGATGGTGCTTTAAATCCTGAATTAGATGTCTTAGATGTAAATGTAACTTTTTTACCTTTTAAATCTGCAGGAGAATTAATTGGACTATCAGAAGGAACAATAATTTCCATTTCATAACCGTAAGATAAATCTTTTTTAGCCATCATTCCAAATGGAACTGCTCCTGCACATGCTGCTGCCACTGTATTGCTTCCAGTATTAATTCCTGCTACAT
>JFLJ01000043.1 GCA_000634115.1 Prochlorococcus sp. scB241_528O2
ATAGATTCAATATTTTTAATTATTTCTAAATTTATGTTTCTTCCATAACCTTGATAAGCCATGGTGGAATCGGAGAATCTATCACTAATTACCCAATTATTGTTTTTCAAGGCAGGTGAAATAATTTTTGAGACATGTTCAGCCCTATCAGCTGAATAAAGCAATAATTCAGCCAGAGATGAAGGCTTGTTATTCTCATTGTTATCAAGAATCAGTCCTCTTAGTTTTTTGCCTAGCAGACTGCCTCCTGGTTCTCGTGTTGTGATTAACGTAGATTCTTTCTTTAATAGACCACTATTTGGAAGCCATTTTGATAGTTCATCTATCTGTGTAGTCTTTCCGCATCCATCAATCCCTTCAATAA
>JFLJ01000044.1 GCA_000634115.1 Prochlorococcus sp. scB241_528O2
ATCAATCCCTTCAATAACAATAAATTTTCCTTTCATTTAATCCAAAGATAAAGCATTAATTACAACTGTAATAGAGCTAGTAGCCATTAATAATGCTGCTATTGAGGGAGTAAGAAGAATTCCGTATTTAGGGAATAAAATACCAGCGGCAATTGGTATAGCTACTAAGTTATAACCAAAAGCCCATATTAGATTCTGCTTTATTTTTCTTATAGTTTTTTTTGCAAGATTTAATGCGTAAGGTAATCCATTTAGTTGATCCCCCATTAACACTACATCTGCATTTGCCTTCGCAATTTGAGTACCTGATCCCACTGCAATGCCTAAGTCTGAGGACGCTAAGGCTGGTACATCATTTATTCCATCACCAATCATTGCTACTTTATTATTTATTTTTAAATTTTCTATAATCTTAAGTTTCATTTGAGGAAGAAGATCCCATTTTACTTCCGTTTCTTCACAACCAATTTTTTTTGCTAAAGCTAAAACTGTTTGTTTTCTATCGCCACTTAAAATATTAATTTTAAATTTGTTTTCTCTCAAATCATGAACTGTTTTAATTGAATCATCCCTAAGTAAATCTCCTAAGAGAATAAAGCCA
>JFLJ01000045.1 GCA_000634115.1 Prochlorococcus sp. scB241_528O2
CTTTGTTAAGGTACCAGTCTTATCAAAAATAATATGATCAATTTTTGAAGCTATCTCTATTTTATCCCCTCCTTTAAATAAAACTCCTTTTTTTGCAGCTTTACCTGATGCGACAGTTATTACTGTAGGTGTTGCTAAGCCTAGTGCACAAGGACAAGCTATTACTAAAACTGCAATTGACAATTGAATTGCTAAACTTAGGAAATTTTCAGCATTGCTACCAAGCGAGCTATGAAGAGTGTGGCTTGAGTG
>JFLJ01000046.1 GCA_000634115.1 Prochlorococcus sp. scB241_528O2
AGGAATCTCCTCCAACTTTTTGTACTTTTAGTCTTAGAGTTGAATTTAGATTTAAAGATCCACTGGATAAATTTTTGCCTTCTTTTACTTCTACAGGTTTAGATTCTCCAGTAATATGTGAGACATCAACATATGAATGACCTTGAGTAACAATGCAGTCAGCAGGGACTCTGTCTCCTGCTAAAACTTGAATCTCTTGATTAGGCTTTAAAGCATTTACTCTTATTGACTTTATTTGATTATCTTTTGTAAAGATATTTGCCATTTCAGG
>JFLJ01000047.1 GCA_000634115.1 Prochlorococcus sp. scB241_528O2
CATTTATCTCAAAAACCACCTCCAGTAGCTACATAACAATCAAATTCAGATAATTTAATACCTACGTGTTTTTCAATAGCAGCTAGAATTTGATGTAATCTGTTAATGCTAATTCCAGTTGTAGTTCGTCTTGGGTTACTATAAAAAGTTTTATTTACAAGTGCTTGTATATCTACTGCGAAAGGTCGAGTGCCTTCATTAGTTATCGTAGTTGTAACACCTGAAATGTTTTCCTTATTTGTAA
>JFLJ01000048.1 GCA_000634115.1 Prochlorococcus sp. scB241_528O2
AGATGAAATTTCATTAAAGGTTATAGCTTGCTTACTATTTTTTATGTCTTGATATTTAGATCTCTTGGTTTTAATTTCTTCAACAATGGAATTCCATGAGTTGCAATTCAGACATTTTCCAAAGTATTGAGAAGTTTCAGTTCCGCAATTTTGACAAATAAAAGTTGACAATTTGCTAGACATTTAGTTTTTGAATAAAGTAATGGAACTAGAATGTTTGG
>JFLJ01000049.1 GCA_000634115.1 Prochlorococcus sp. scB241_528O2
CTCTATCTAGTCAAACTAAAGAAACAATCCTTGTCGCAGATGATGAGGCAAGTATTAGAAGAATTCTGGAGACACGTCTCTCGATGATTGGTTACAAAGTTGCAACTGCAAGTGATGGGAAAGAAGCACTGAAGTTATTTAAAGATTATGAGCCTGATTTAGTAGTACTTGACGTCATGATGCCAAAGTTAGATGGTTATGGAGTTTGTCAAGAATTAAGGAAAGATTCTGATGTTCCAATTGTCATGTTAACTGCATTAGGAGATGTTGCAGATAGAATAACAGGTTTAGAATTAGGGGCTGATGATTATGTAGTTAAACCATTTAGTCCCAAGGAATTAGAAGCTAGAATTAGATGCGTACTAAGAAGAATTGATAAAGAACAAATTCCTGGAATGCCTAATTCAGGATTAATTTTAGTTACTGATATAAAAATTGATACAAATCGAAGACAAGTTTTTAAAAGCGATGAGAGAATTAGATTAACTGGTATGGAATTTAGTCTCTT
>JFLJ01000050.1 GCA_000634115.1 Prochlorococcus sp. scB241_528O2
TGGTATGGAATTTAGTCTCTTAGAGCTCTTGGTAAGTAGGTCAGGAGAGCCATTTAGTAGAGGAGAGATTTTAAAAGAGGTTTGGGGATATACACCCGAAAGACATGTAGATACTAGAGTAGTAGATGTTCACATTTCAAGATTAAGATCAAAACTGGAGGCTGATCCTGCAAATCCTGAATTGATATTGACAGCAAGAGGAACAGGATATCTTTTTCAAAGGATTGTCGATATTGCTCCTTTTGATGGTAAATAAATGAGGAAAGAAACTGTACATAAAATTAACAAGTCTA
>JFLJ01000051.1 GCA_000634115.1 Prochlorococcus sp. scB241_528O2
CGGAGGCGTTTTATTAGATATTTTGAGAGCTGAGCTGCCAAGAGGGAGGAGGGGAAAAGTTGGTTCAGCTTTTTTAAAAAGTAATCTACTCAGAATAAAGAAAAGGTTAGATCATGCTGAACACGGTGGTGCCTTATTACTTGGGGTAAACGGTATTTGCGTAATCGGCCATGGTAGTAGTAAGTCTTTATCAGTCGTTAGTGCTCTTCGCTTAGCACA
>JFLJ01000052.1 GCA_000634115.1 Prochlorococcus sp. scB241_528O2
AGGAAGTGGAAGTTATGTACCCGATCAAATATTAACCAATAAAAAAATAAGTGAAAAAGTAGATACTAGTGATGAATGGATAAAATCTAGAACTGGCATTTCTGAGAGAAGAATTTCTAGCTTAGGAGATAATGTGACTGAGATGGGTTATAAGGCGGCACTAGAGGCTATTGAAATGGCTGATTGGGATATTCAAACGGTTGAT
>JFLJ01000053.1 GCA_000634115.1 Prochlorococcus sp. scB241_528O2
ACTTAGAAAAATATGGCAATACTTCAGCAGCAACTATTCCACTAATGATGGATGAGGCTATTAGAAATAATAGAATTAAACAAAATGATATTATTGCTACAAGTGGTTTTGGTGCTGGGCTAAGTTGGGGGGCAGCCCTCATTAAATGGGGTTAAAAACAAAATAGGAACATTATGACAGTTGCATGGGTATTCCCTGGACAGGGTTCGCAAAAAATTGGAATGGCAAAACAAATTGAAGATTTGCCTAATACAAAGGAGAGGTTTAGTTATGCTTCTGAAATATTTGAGAGAAATTTA
>JFLJ01000054.1 GCA_000634115.1 Prochlorococcus sp. scB241_528O2
AAATTCTGATCCAACAAATCCTCTTTATGATTTGAATAACACAAGAAATACACAAATTTGTCTTTTTTTAATTGAATCTATTTTATTAGATGCCTTAAAGGATAATGGTTTCAAACCAACTTGTGTTGCTGGTCATAGTTTAGGAGAAATCACGGCACTATATTGTGCGGATGTTTTTTCATTCGAAGATTGTGTGTCACTTATCAAAGTAAGGTCTCAATTAATGGTAAATGCTGGTAAAGGATCTATGGCAGCAGTAATTGGTTTTGATAGGAATCAACTTGATTTATTAGTAAAAAAAATTGATGATATTGTAATTGCTAATGATAATAGCGACTCCCAAGTTGTCTTATCAGGATCTCAGGAAGGGTTAGATAATTTATCTAGAGAAATTTCTTGTAAAAGATTCCTGAAGTTAAATGTTTCAGGTGCATTTCATTCACCATTCATGGTTGAGCCTTCAGCAAAATTTTCTGAGTATTTAAAACAGATTAAATTTAAAAACCCTTCTTCTCCAGTAATAAGTAA
>JFLJ01000055.1 GCA_000634115.1 Prochlorococcus sp. scB241_528O2
TTGGCCCCTCAAATGTACTTAGCGGTTTAGGGAAAAGACATCTCAAGGATATAAAAATTTCTCAAGTTTCATCTTCTGAACAAATAAGTTATTAATTCGTATGAAAAATGATATTTTTCAAAAATTAATCTATCAATTAGTTAGCAAACTTATTGTATTTCCTATTTATAAATTTGCATTTAAAGGTCATTTAATAGGTAGAGAAAATATTCCGCAAAAAGATTCTTTTATAATGGTTTCTAATCATGGTT
>JFLJ01000056.1 GCA_000634115.1 Prochlorococcus sp. scB241_528O2
TTACTTGATCCTCCTTTATTAGGTCATGCTCTAGGGCGAAATATATCTTTTATGGCCAAGGCAGAGCTTTTTAAAATACCTTTGCTTGGCTTTGTTATCAAGGCTTGTGGTGCGTATCCTGTGAAGAGGGGGATTGCTGATAAAAATACTATTAAAACGGCATGTAGAAAATTATCAAATAATAATTGTATTGGAATTTTTATTGATGGGACTCGTCAAAAAAATGGGCGAGTTAATAAGCCA
>JFLJ01000057.1 GCA_000634115.1 Prochlorococcus sp. scB241_528O2
ACAGGAGAGCTTTTACAGTATCTTTCAAAGGAGCTGGCATATAAAAGGTTAAATAATTTTGATGAAGCTATTTATAAAGCAAAGCAATGGATTGAACAAAATGCGCCAAAATGTGATTAAATACACATAGCTTAGTTTTGTTTAGAAGTTTAGACTTCAAAATCATTTTTAAAAATTTATGAGTATTCGCATTTACATTGGCAACTTGCCA
>JFLJ01000058.1 GCA_000634115.1 Prochlorococcus sp. scB241_528O2
CCTATAACAATAGAGTTTTAATTCATCAAAGTTTTTGTATCTAAATTTATTAAGATCCATCCGCTGACCATCTATCATATCTAGGTAAGGTTGGATGCTTTGTGGATATTTTTCGATAGTATCTAAAAGAACTGCATCTAATTCCGATTTAATATTTCCTTTAAATATATTCTTAATAACATTTAAAATAAATTTCAACTAAACAACTTTCTGAAAAATTCAATTTCTCAACTAGATCAAGCATATGAGATATGCCGTAAAGAAACCCAAAAATGGGCTAAAACCTTTTATTTGGGAACTCTTT
>JFLJ01000059.1 GCA_000634115.1 Prochlorococcus sp. scB241_528O2
GTCTATGCATTTTTCTAACCCTTCAAGCAAATCTAATTTGGCAGGTATAAACGCAAGCGCTATATTGGAAGCCTCAAGAGAAAGCATAGAACAAAATTTATTTCTTCATAATAAAAAGGTTATTTTTACAAGTGGGGCTACTGAATCTAATAACTTAGCTTTAATAGGTTTTGCAAGAAATTACTATAAAAAAACCGGAAATTATGGACATATTATTACCTTAAAAACGGAGCATAAAGCTGTATTGGAGCCGCTAAATCAACTAAAAAAAGAGGGATTTATGGTTACGGAAATTACTCCAGAAAGAGATGGTTTAATTTCAGAAGAAAAGTTCAAAAAGAATATCAGGGAAGATACATTTATGGTTAGTGTCATGTTGGCAAATAACGAAATAGGAGTTATTCAGCCCATAGAGAATATCTCAAAGATATGTAATTCGAGAGGAATAACTTTTCACTCAGATTTTGCACAATGTTTAGGTTATGTCGAGTTAAACGATCTTTTATCAAATGTAAATATGATAACAATAAGTTCTCATAAAATTTATGGTCCCAAAGGGATAGGACTTCTTTTGATTGATGAAGAAATTAATCTGGAACCTTTAATTGTTGGAGGAGGGCAGGAATATGGTCTCAGATCTGGTACATTACCTCTCCCTCTAGTAGTAGGCTTTGCTAAGGCAATAGAGATAGCCATTCTTAATCAAAAAAAGAATGCTGAGAAATTACTTGTGTATAGAAATAACCTTTTAGAGGGGTTGCTAGAAAAGAATTCTGGTTTATTAATTAATGGCTCCATAAAAAAAAGGTTACCTCACAATTTAAATTTGACTGTATTGGATTTAAACGGAGCAAAGTTTCATAAACTTTTAAAATCTAAAATAATTTGTTCTAGTGGATCGGCATGCAGTAATGGTGAACCTTCTCACGTTTTACTCGCCTTAGGTAGATCTTTTCAAGAAGCAGAATCTTCAATAAGGTTAAGTATTGGATTAAGCACTAGTTCAAACGATATAAAACAAGCCATTCAAATACTGACTAATACAATTCAATCATTACGTTAGGAATTATTGACTTACTAATTTAATTGAGCAACTCTTAATTTCCCACTTCTAGCTCTTTTATTTATTTCTACTTCTTGTTCGGAGGGAGTTATTGGCTTTTTTGTCAGGTTTTTTAATCTTTGATCATTCTTAAAAGAACTTTTAACTAACCTATCCTCTAGGGAATGAAAACTAATAATAGAAATAATACCCCCTGGCAATAGCCAATCAGGGACAATTCGCAAAAACTTTTCTAATACTTCAATTTCTTTATTAACGGCAATTCTTAGTGCTTGGAATGTTCTAGTTGCTGGGTGTATTTTTTTATATCTTTGTTTTGGTGAGAAGCAGCCTGCAATAGAATAAGCTAACTCTTGTGTCCCAGAATATTTCCCTTTTATTTTTAAATCCATTTTTATTTTCCTAGCAATTTTTCTTGATAATCTCTCATCTCCATATTTATAAATTAGGTTAGCTAGATCTTTTTCATTTAAAGTCTCAATTAATTTCTCTGCATTAACCTCAAGAAAAGGATTCATGCGCATATCAAGTGGACCATCTTTTTGGAAACTAAATCCTCTTTTAGGGTCATCAATTTGGTTACTATTTACTCCAAGATCTGCAATCACAAAAGAAACTTTTTCTTTTGGTTCAAAATCCGCAAAATTTGAAGCCCTTATATCAATCCTATTTTTAAATTCATTAAGTTTTTTTGATGCTGATTTTCTTGCAAATGGATCTTGATCAAGACCAATTATATTTAGATCCGAATATTTTCTTAATAAATGATAAGAGTGCCCGCCTCCGCCTAAAGTTGCGTCTATTCCTTTAAGTTGGTTGTTATGTATTAATGGGTAATGCTCTAATGAGGCCATAATCTCATCTGTCATAACTGATTTATGATTGAAAAAAGATGAATCAGATAGGTCAGTTTGCATAACTTTCGACTAAGATTTATTTAGAAGTTAAATTTCGAATGGCTCAGCTAGAGACTAGAACAGAACCAATGGTGGTCAATTTTGGCCCTCATCATCCCTCAATGCATGGGGTTTTAAGGCTAGTTGTAACTCTTGATGGTGAAAATGTCATTGATTGTGAGCCGGTAATTGGATATTTGCATAGAGGAATGGAAAAGATAGCTGAAAATAGGACAAATGTTATGTACGTTCCTTATGTAAGCAGAATGGATTATGCAGCAGGAATGTTTTATGAAGCTATTGTAGTAAATGCTCCTGAAAGATTAGCTAATATTCCAGTTCCTAGAAGAGCTAGTTACATCAGAGTTCTTATGTTGGAACTTAATCGTATTGCTAATCATCTTTTATGGCTTGGTCCCTTTTTAGCAGACGTAGGAGCTCAAACTCCATTTTTCTATATTTTTAGAGAAAGAGAAATGATTTATGATCTGTGGGAAGCTGCTACTGGACAAAGGTTAATAAATAATAATTTCTTTAGGATAGGTGGTGTCGCATGTGATCTTCCATACGGATGGTTAGAAAAATGCATAGAC
>JFLJ01000060.1 GCA_000634115.1 Prochlorococcus sp. scB241_528O2
GGTTAGAAAAATGCATAGACTTTTGCGATTGGTTCGGTCCTAAGATAGATGAATATGAAAAATTAATCACCAATAATCCAATTTTTAAAAAAAGAATTGAAGGTCTTGGAACAATTCAAAGAGATCAGGCAATTAATTGGTCTTTGTCTGGGCCAATGCTTAGAGCTTCTGGAGTTTCCTGGGATTTAAGGAAAGTCGATAGTTATGAATGTTATGACGATTTTGATTGGCAGATTGCTTCAGAAAAAGAAGGAGATTGTTATGCGAGATATAGAGTAAGAGTTGAAGAGATGAGACAATCACTCAGCATCATTCGTCAAGCTTGCAAAATGATTCCAGGAGGTCCAACAGAAAATTTAGAAGCTCAAAGAATGGCGACTGAAGATAAGAAAAGTGAAATATTTGGTATTGACTATCAATATGTAGCTAAGAAGGTTGCTCCAACTTTTAAAATTCCTAATGGAGAATTGTATACAAGATTAGAGTCTGGGAAAGGAGAAATAGGTGTATTTATTCAAGGAAATAATGAAGTTACCCCATGGAGATTTAAAATCAGAGCAGCTGATTTAAATAATCTGCAAATATTACCTCATATTCTTAAAGGCGCAAAAATCGCCGATATTATGGCAATCCTTGGTTCAATAGATGTCATTATGGGATCTGTTGATAGATAAGTTCTTCAAATGAAATCCTCTGATTGGTTAATATTGAAGAAGAAAGTAAGATTTGGTGATTGTGATTCTGCAGGTGTAATTCATTTTCATAACTTATTAAAATGGTCTCACGAAGCTTGGGAAGAGAGTATTGAAATTTATGGGATTCCTTATCAAGATATTTTCCCAGATTTTTCAGTGCGTAAAAGTCAAATTATTTTTCCCATAGTAAATTGCGAAGCGAATTTCCTGGCGCCTATTAAAATTGGAGATTTATTAAAAGTAAAAATTTCCCCCAATAAAATTAATTCTCATTTGTTCCAAGTAAATAGCTCTTTTATAAAAAATGGGAATAAAGTCGCAGAAGGGAAAATAATACATTGTTCTTTAGATGCTGATTCAAGAAATAAAATTGAAATTCCCGATATGCTAGAAAGATGGATAGAGGCTTCAAATTTAAGCACAAATTTAAAAGAGTGCTAATTATTCTTTATTATTTTTTAAATTTATAGTTTATCTTTTCTGTACTTGTATTTTTGTTTTTAATCATCCACTTTTCGGGTTTTTCATGTTTAGGCCAACTTTGAGAAAAGTTTTTTAATAAATTTAATGAATTTTGCATATTTTTATGATTTGTAAGTTCTTTAAATTCAACAATTATTTTAATTTTATTTCCCCATAATTTGTCTGGTACTTTTAAAATTTTTAATTTGTTAATTGGGATATTTTCTTTCATTATGAAATCATTTAATCGAGATTCAATTACTTCTGGGAAAACGGTTTCTCCGCCTGAATTAAAAGCGTTATCAATTCTTCCAATAAACTTTAAATACAAAGAATTATTGATTTGATGAATTTCACCTAAATCACCGGTTTGCCACCATCCATTTTTATTTTTGAAATTTTTAGTTTTTGAAGAGTCTATTATTTCGATTCCAATTCTGGCTGATTTGATCTCGATTAATCCTTTTTCGTTAATTCTTATTTTTGTATCAGGTAGTATTTCTCCAACATTTTCAAAACCCATTAAGAATTCTTTTGGTTTTAAACTTGTAACCATTGCTGCTGTTTCAGTTGAGCCGTAACAAGGTGCTAATTTTATTTGTTCTTGTATACATTTTTCTGCAGTTTCGCGGGTAATTGAAGCTCCACCTACCCAAATTAAATCAAAAATTTTTAGCCAATTAATACCATCTTTTTTAGCTAAAAGTCTTTTTAATTGGGTAGGTACTAATGAAGTAATCAAGTATTTTTTGTTTTTTTTAGATTTAATTGTAAAAATTAAAAGTTCTCGAGTGTTTTTTATTAAATTCGGAGAAATATTAATACAATCACATCCCCAAGTTTGACTTCTAAAAATTGGCATTAATCCACTTATATGGTTAAGGGGTAAAGTGTTAAAAATTAAGCAGTTTTGCAATTCAAATCCTTGCTCTTTTAACCATTGTCCTGAAGTAGCGGCAGATAATATCAGATTATCTAAATGGTGAATACATTTTCTAGGTTTACCACTGCTCCCACTACTATTTAGGATAATTGCTGGTCCATTTTCATTTATCGGATGTAGTAATTCTTCGTTTGTATAAAATTTGTTTTTTATATAAATTATTTTATTCTCTTTAATTTTCCGAATAATTTTCTCTATAGATTGAGTTTCATTATTTTCAACTTCAATAATATGAATTCTACTTTTCATAGTTGATCCCATATCTTTTGTGGTTCATTTAAAAATAGGAAAGAGTTAGGGAACTTGTTCATTGCTAAACCAGGAACTTTTGGTGTTGGTCCTTGTAACTGTAGAGATGCTAAATGATAAAGCCATCTCCTTCCTATTCCAGTTTCAAATGAAGTACTTATAGATATTAAAGATTGTTTATTTTCTAGGTCTTTTAAAAGCTTATCTGGATTCTTTTCTTGAGAAGGTCTTCGAATTTGCCAACCCTTCCAATCATCAATCAAAGTTGGAAATTTTAAAAGTGATTCGTCTAAAGCTATTGGAATTTTTTTGTTGAGTTCTTTTAGTCCATCAATATCATCAATAGAAAGAGGTTGTTCTAACCAATCTATATTCTTATTATCTTTCAAAATATCAGCCCATCTTTCAGCAATCTCCCTGCCCCAAGAACCATTAGCATCTATCCTCAACCTAATATTATTATCTATTTGGCTTAAAATTTCTTCTAAAATTGCTTCTTCCTCATTATTATTTTTTAAAGCTACTTTCCATTTTATCGTTATTGTTTTTCCCATATTAGATTGACATTTTTTAATTTCATTTAAATCTGAAATTACATTATTAGGATTTAAAAGTATGGCTGTTTTATCAATTTCATCAAAAAAATAGTTTTCTTGAAAAATGATTTTTCCATTTATTTCTGCTAAAGCTGAATTTATTGCAGATTGAATGCATGGGTGAAATATATTTATTTGCTCAGATAAATTTAATACTCCTACATACTCAGGAATCATATTTAATTGTTCTTCACATTTTTTTAAGTCTTCTTTTAGCAGAGGTGAAACCTCTCCAAATCCAATTTTTTTTTCATTATTTTTTAATTTAATTATCCAACCCGATTTTGTAAGAAAAGTGGTTTTAGAATTTTCTAATTTTGTGGATAAATTAAAGCAATAAGATTTTTTTTTAAATTTTAAGTTCATTTATTAATCAAGTAATTAAAAATTAATCCTGTTATTAAGCCAACTCCATTAAGAGTTTGAAATTTTATTGCAATGAATTTGCAATTTTTTATTATTGAAGGTTTGTTATATGAAGAGTGTAATAAATTTATAAGTCTTATTGCTTGAGGAAAACTAATCAAATAAAGGATACAAAAAACTGGAAGAAATCCAGAAAATATAGTGAAAAGTTGAAAAGTATATATTATAAAAATTATCCAAGGTACACATTGAGAACCCTTTTTTGCTCCTAAGCGAACTAAAGGTGAATTTTTTCCATGCTTTTTATCTTCAATAATTTGATGAAAATGCGAACAAAATAATACTAGAGTTGTTGCTAAAGAAGGTCCTGAACCAAGTAATAAAGAAACTTTCCATGGAATATCTTCGAAATAAATATTAGAAGGATTTAATGCAATTAAGGCTGCAGAGTAGGCAAAAGGTCCGAATGCAAGCCAGCATAATGGTTCACCTAACCCTTGATAGCCAAATCTAAAAGGAGGTCCTTGATATAAATATCCTAAGAAGCAGCAAGCTGCAACCAAAATAAAAATGTTGACACTTATTGATAATGAAATAATTGAAATTATTAATAAACCAATAACTAAAGATGAATATGCAATAAATGAAATTATTTTCTTATTGTTTATAAGATTTACAATTGAATGGAATTTAAATTCATCGATCCCTGTTTCTGCGTCGAATAAATCATTAGTTAGATTTTCCCAAAGTAATATCAAAATTGCAGCTAACGTAAATGCAATTAAATTATATATTTTTACTTTTTCATATTGATTTAGTAGATAAGCCCCTGTAATAAAAACAGGCAGTATTGCGACAGAATAAAGAGGCCATTTTATTGCTTGTTTCCATAATTGTTTTTTATTTTTATCCATTTTTAATTAACACACAAAATTCAATCATTATTAAATCTAGTTTATAAATTGAGTTACATTTTTTACTTTATTGCATGATTTTTAGTTATTTTCAATAAGTAATGAAAAATGATTTAAAATTTACAGATTTCTTAAAAGATGTATTTTCCACTTTCGATAAGAAAGTCGAAAATTCTGGATTAGTTAGTATTTGTCTTGAGATTCCTTGTTTTGATTTATTTCAAATATATGAATTGTTTATAAATAAATATCAGTTTTCTTCATTTTGGGAGGAATGTGACGGTATTTCATACATTGCTTGCGAGAAATGTAAATATGTTAATTTGGATGGTCCAAAAAGATTTGAGGTAGCAAAAGAGTTTAATTCTGAGAATTTTAAAAATTTAATTAACTTAACAAATGAATCACATATTTCCTCACTTTCAAAAATAATTTATTTATTTTCTTTTTCTGAAAATTTGAATAATAAGAATTCATTTTCAGATGTTCCTAGTTTGGAAGCTATCTTACCAAAAATATTAATTATCAAAAGCGATAATAATTGCTGGTTAAGAATTAATGGTCATGTTGAAGGTAAGTCATCATTAAGAACATTAATTGAAGAAATATGGGCAATTAGAAATCAAGTTATTAATTGTTGCTCAGAATTAAAAAAATTGTCTAGCGTAAAAAATAGTTTTGATTTTCCAATTATTGATGATTTCTTAAACTCCTTAGAAATTTCTAATATAAATTTGAAACAAATAGTAAATAGAGGAATTCAATTAGTAGATAAAGGCATTCTCGACAAGATAGTTTTAGCGAATAGGATTAAAATAAAACTTAAAAATAAATTAGATTTATTAGAAATTTTAAAAAGATTAAAAAAGAGTCAACCAAATACATGCAGATACGTTTGGAAAAGGAATAGTAAAGATATTTTGTTTGGTGCATCTCCAGAAAAATTATTTTCTTTTACTAAACCTAATTTAACTTTGGAGGCTCTTGCTGGAACTATCTCAACTAATTCAAATCTTAATAAACTTCTTAGAAGTTCTAAAGACTTAAAGGAACATAATTATGTAATAAAGTATTTAATTAAATGTTTAGAAGTTTCAAAAATAACAAACTTTAAAAAAAGTGATATCAAGGTAAATTCATTTGGAGATATTTCTCATTTGCAAACACTTATTTTATCTAAAGTTGAAAAAATATGTCCTTTTGAACTGCTTGAAAAATTGCATCCATCTCCAGCTGTTTGTGGATATCCAAAAAAGGAAGCATTGGATTGGATAAATACTCTTGAGTCTTTTCCTAGAGGAAATTATGCTTCTCCAATGGGATGGGTTGATTCATCAGGAAATGCTTCATTTCTTGTAGTAATAAGAGGCGCAAGATATATTGAAGAAAATATTGAATTTACTGCCGGTTCAGGTATAGTTTCAGGTTCTGTTTTAGAGAAAGAAATAGATGAGATTAAATTAAAATTTGAATCTATAGTAAAACAAATATTTTTCGCTAAGAATCCTAGATAATTTCTACTAATTTTTCAATAACTTCCTCTGAAACATTCTTATTAGATAAATTTTCTATTTCTCTTAAACCTGTTGGACTGGTTACATTAATCTCGCTAAGCATTCCATTTATTACATCAATACCCACAAAAAATAAACCTTCATCTTTGAAGTGTTGAGATAACTCTGAGCATATACTTTTTTCTTTTTCAGTTAATAATGTTGGTTCAGCCTTCCCTCCCATCGCTAAATTACTCCTGAAATCGCCTCCTTGAGGAATCCTATTTATAGATCCAATTGCTTCACCATTTACAATAATTATTCTTTTATCACCCTCTATGACTTCAGGAATAAATTTTTGCATCATAACGGGCAATTCTTCTTGAGAAGTTATTAATTCAATAATTGATTTAATGCCTGGGGAATTTTTATTTATCCTGATAACACCTTGACCACCTTTCCCTCCGAGAGGTTTTATGACTACTTCATTATTTATATTTGCAAAATTAATCAGATCTTTTACCTTACTCGCAACTATTGTTGGTGCCATTAAGTGGCTGTATCTCAAAGCCCCTAACTTTTCATTCCATGCCCTTAAAGATGAAGGTTTGTTAATTACTTTTACTCCTTTTCTTTCGGCAACTTCTAAGAGATGGGTTGCATATAAATAAGCCTCATTAACAGGAGGATCTTTTCTCATCCAAATGCAATTAAAGTCTGCGAGAGGTATGCAATCATTCTCTTTAAAAGAAATCCATGGATTTACCTCAACTTTTACGGAAGATGCCCATACTTCATCACCTCTAGCTTCAAGGTCTTGAGGAGTACAACTCCATATTTCAATATTTTTTTTTGATGATGCTTGCATTAAAGCAGCAGATGAATCTTTTAAGGGATTTATATTTTTTATTGGATCTATGACGAATAGAAATTTCATAAGATCTAGTTTAATAATGCGTCTAGTTTATTTTCATTTTCAAGTATGTATAGATCATCGCAGCCTCCGATACCTTCATTATCTATAAATATTTGTGGTAATGTTCTTCTACCATCAGCTCTTTCAGTCATCAATGCTCTTGCATCTTCATCGCCATCTATTTTGTATTCTGTAAAATTTATATTTTTTTTCTTGAGTAGAGATTTTGCTCGAATACAGAATGGACAATATTGCCAAGTATAAATTTCAACTTTGGACATTTTTTTAAAATAATACTTAGTTTATACTATTAAACAAAAGTGCTTGTTAGATTATAAATAACGATTAAATTTTATTTTGATAGATATTACAGAGTTCAAAAAAGATCTTTCGGAACTAACAAAGCGCCTGGGTAATGCTCAGGATTGTCTTTGACGTTCCAAGATTAAAAGCGAAAAAGAGAGAGTTAGAGCAAATTTCTGCTCAGCCTGCATTTTGGGAGAATCAAGAAGAAGCCAAAAAACAAATGTTAATTCTTGATGATGTCAAAGAACAAATCGAATTGTTAGATAAATGGAAAACGTTTATTTCCGATGCTAAAGCATCTCTCGAGCTTTATTCTTTAGAACCTGAAGAAGAAATGATTTTGGAATCCCAGCAAGGCTTAAAGAAATTAAGAGAGAATTTAGATAAATGGGAATTTGAAAGATTGTTATGTGGTGAATACGATAAGGAAGGAGCAGTAGTTTCTATTAATTCAGGTGCGGGTGGAACAGATGCACAGGATTGGGTAGAGATATTATTGAGAATGTATTCAAGATGGGCCGATAACAATCAAATGAGCCTTATCATCAATGAATTATCTCAAGGAGAAGAAGCAGGTATTAAAAGTGTAACGTTTGAAATTGATGGAAAATATGCCTACGGTTATCTTCAACATGAAAAAGGAACTCATAGATTAGTAAGAATTTCTCCTTTCAATGCTAATGGTAAAAGACAAACCAGCTTTGCTGGGGTAGAGGTTATGCCAAAATTAGATGAAAATATTTCACTTGATATACCTGAAAAAGATTTAGAAATCACAACTAGCAGATCAGGAGGGGCGGGAGGACAAAATGTTAATAAAGTAGAAACAGCAGTAAGAATTGTTCATTTGCCTTCAGGGATTTCAGTAAGATGTACTCAAGAAAGATCTCAATTACAAAATAAAGAAAAAGCTATGTTACTTCTTAAATCTAAATTATTAGTTATTGCAAAAGAACAACGAGCTGCTGAAGTTGCGGATATTAAAGGTGATATTGTTGAAGCTGCATGGGGCAATCAAATAAGAAATTATGTTTTTCATCCCTATCAATTGGTAAAAGATCTTAGGACTATGCAGGAGACTAATGACTTAGATAGTGTTCTTGATGGTGGCCTAGAACCATTTATTCATGAATTATTACGCATGAATATTCCTTCCAATGAATCTGTTGAATAACTAATGGAAAATAAAAAAGAAAATTTAGAAAAGAAAGTTGCACCTCCAAGCTTTATAAAGCTTGCTATGAGAAATATGGTAAGGAAAGGTTCAAAAAGTATTTCACATTTTTCAATAACCTTTTTAGTTTTAATAGGGATATTAATACTTGTGGCCATAATAGGAAAGCCTAATATTCCTGTATAAGAATGTATGAAAGAAAAGTTTATTTCTGAAATAAATTTAGATTTGGTTTTTAAATGTAATGATTTTCCTGAATTTTTTAAAAAGTTTGAAGATACTAAAAGTCAGCTAATTTTTGATTCCATTTTTTGGGAGAAAGTTTTTTTATCTTGGATAAATAGAATTTTAGAAAAAGATTTTCATAAATTACCAAAGTCTATGTTTAAGAAAAAATCTTTTTCCTTAGGCTTACAAATAATAAGTAAGCAAGAAATTGCCTATATGAACCAGAAGTGGATGCAAAAAAATGGACCAACTGATGTTTTATCTTTTCCTATCGTTTCTAATGAATTTTTAAATAATTTAGATCACATAGAGTTGGGAGATATATTTATATCATTAGAGATGGCACTTGAACAATCTTATGAGTATAAACATTCAATTTATAGAGAGATGCTCTGGTTAGCTAGTCATGGATTTTTGCATCTTTTAGGATGGGAACACAATAGTGATCTTGAATTAGATAATATGTTAAATTTTCAGGAATATTTAATTTCTCGATTAGATTAAAAATCTATGCAAAAAAAAATAAACTATTCAGAAAATAGAAAAGAATCATACAAAACTTCTAAAAATGTATTAAAAAGCTTTAAGCATGCTTTTAATGGAATTTATTACGTATTTAAAACTTCTAGAAATTTTAAAATTCAACTTGTTTTTGCATTAACAAGTTTAATTACAGCTTTTTTGCTCAATATCAGTATAAGTAATTATTTTATTTTGATTGCTACAATTATGTCTGTTTTAATATTGGAAATATTAAACACATCAATAGAATCAATAGTTGATTTACTAGTAAAAAAAGAATTTAATAGTTTGGCTAAGATTTCAAAAGATACTTCTGCAGGAGCTGTATTATTAGCTTCCATGAATTCTGTTATTATTGCCTTATATATCTTTGTTCCTAAAATAAAGTTGTTATTTTAAATTTATATAAATATGTTTCTAGTTATTGATAATTACGATAGTTTTACTTACAACCTTGTTCAATATTTGGGAGAACTTTCTATAGAGCATGAAATCGCTAAAGAATTAATTGTTAAAAGAAATGATGAAATTACTTTAGAAGAAATTATTAAATTAAAACCTAGTGGCATCTTATTATCACCAGGACCAGGGAATCCAGATCAATCTGGAATTTGTCTACCAATACTAAAAAAATTATCTAAGGATATTCCAACATTAGGAGTTTGTTTAGGGCATCAGGCTTTGGCTCAAGCTTTTGGAGGCAAGGTAGTAGTTGGAAAAGAACTTATGCATGGTAAGACATCTAAAATTTTTCATAATAAAACAGGATTGTTTAAAGATATCGATACTCCATTTGTGGCAACTAGATACCATAGTCTTATAGTTGAATCAAGTTCATTACCATCTTGTTTTGAGATAACTGCTACCTTAGAAGACTCAACTATTATGGCCATCTCTCACAAAGAATATAAAAATTTACATGGGGTACAGTTCCATCCTGAAAGCGTCTTGACAGAATTTGGTCATAAATTAATTAGTAATTTTCTAAAAATGGCCGAACAAAAGTAAAATATTAAAAAATTAATATTATGATTTCTAAAATTAAAAACATTTTCTTTCTTATATTATTTAGCTTTTTTCTTCCTACATCAGTATTTTCAAGGAATTTGTTCATCAAAAGTTTGGGCCATAGCAGTTTTTTAATTAATAGTGCAGAAAAATCGATCCTCATAAATCCTTTTAAAGCAATAGGTTGTGCAAGTAATTTAAAGGAGCCAAAAAAAGTTAAAGCAGATTTTATCTTAGCTAGTTCTAGGCTTCTAGATGAAGGTTATAATCCTAATGATCAATTAATGTTTGTAGATCCTGGAATATATCAGTTTGAGGATATTTTATTAAATGGAATTGCTGTCCCACATGACAGAGTAGATGGAAGAAGATTTGGAATGGCAACTGTTTGGAGTTGGGAGCAAAATAATCTAAAAATTGTTCATATGGGAGGAGCTGCTGGTGATATTGATATGAATAGCGAAATTATTTTGTCTCGTCCAGATATTTTATTTATTTCAATTGGAGGAGGTAAAAAATCTTACGATGGGAAAGAGGCCTCAAGAATCGTAAAGATCTTAAAACCTAATTTAGTTATCCCTGTGCACTTTGCACGTGGCAAAAAAAATAATAAAGATTGTGATTTTTCAAATGCTGATTTGTTTTTAGAAAATATGAAAGATTTTCAGGTCAAATATGTAGGAAAAGATTTTGAAATAAAACCGAAAAGAATTGATCAAAATACAATTTATATCTTCAATGATTAATTGATAAAATCTAATTCTTTGTAAATATTCCAGAAAAACCTCATTTGTTCTTTGTTACCAATACTAACCCTTATAGAATTTCCAATATCTTGTTTGTTTTCCATACTTCTAATTAAAATACCTTTTTCTCTCATCTGCTGTATTAAGGTATTAGGTTTTTTGTTGGGCCAAATTAAGAAATAATTACCTCCACTGAAGTGAGTTCTGATTCTTGTTGATTTAAATTTTTTAAAAATCCATTCCTTTGCTTTTTTTACTTCCAAAACATAATTATCTACATATGATTTGTCATTAAGTGCGGCTAATGCTGCAGTTATAGCGAAGCTATTTACATCATATGGTCCTGTAACTTTATTAATATACTGAATTAAACTTTTATTCCCAAAAGTAAAACCTATTCTTAAACCAGCTAACCCAGCTGTTTTTGATAGAGATTGTATTATCACTATATTTTTAGTTTTTTCAAAATCTATCGATTTAAGAAGACTATCTCCATTAAATTTTTCATATAGTTCATCAACAACAATCAATGACTCTTTACTTATATTAGATAGGTTAATTATTTCTTGAGCGCTTAAAACAGTTCCTGTTGGATTGTTTGGATTACAAATAAATATTAAATTTGGATTATACTTTATAATTTTCTCCCTAAATTCTTCGATAGGGAATAGAAAATTTTCTCCTACGTAAGAACAAGTTATTTTTTTCATTCCTCGCATTTCTGCACATGGAGAATAGTAACCAAAAGTTGGATTTGTTGTTAGAAATATTTCATCTTTTTCTCCAAAGCAATTGAAAATAGCATTTATTGCAGCATCTGCACCATTGAAAATTCCTATTTCATCATTATCGAATTTTCTTGAATCAAGGTATTGATCACATAAAAATTTTTTCAATAAATTATATTCTGGATAAATTGAAATCTCATCTAAGTTTATTGCTTGTAATGCCTCTAGAACTTTAGGACTGGGACCTAAAGTATTTTCATTGAAGTCTAAGCGTAATAAATTTCTTCTATTTTCTAAAGGTGCAGAGTATGAATGCATGTTTATTATTTCTTCTCTTGGTTTCGGGAAAAGATTATTTAATGGATCAAAATCATTCATTACATTCTTTCTAAAGTTTCAATTCCTAGAAGATCTAAGCTTAATTTTAGTGTTTTTGCAGTTAGATTACATAAATTAAGTCTAGAAATTTTTTTATTTTTTTCTTCTTTGAGGATCGGAACTTGATCGTAGAACCTATTAAAAGTCTGACATAACTCAAAAAGATAATTGCAAAGTCGATTTGGCATTAAGTCTTTTTCAATAGAGATTATAACTTCATCAAACTTAAGTAATTTTTTGATAAGTTTCCACTCAGATTGGTGTTCATAATTTATATATTTTGAATCTTGCGAGTTATCAACAAAATCGTTTTTTCTTTTAATTCCTGAAATTCTTACATATGTATATAACAAATAAGGAGCAGTATTTCCATTTAAGGCAAGCATTTTATCAAAACTAAATTGATAATTAGTAATCCTATTTTGACTTAAATCCGCATACTTAACAGCTCCTAATCCAATTATTCTTGAAGTATTTTCAATAAATTCTTCGGTCTCAACACGATTTTCGTTTTCTAATCTTTTTAATAAATCTTCTTTTGCTCTTCTAACTGCTTCTTTTAATAAGTCTTTAAGACGTATTGTTGCACCTTCTCTTGTCTTTAGTTTTTTGCCATCAATTCCCTGAACTAACCCAAAGGGTACATGGTCTACTTGACAGTTATCTGGGATCCATTTTGCTTTTTTTGCAACTTGAAAAACTCCTGCAAAATGATTAGCTTGTCCATGATCAGTTACATAAATGATTCTTGACGCTGCGTCCCCATTAGGAGATTTATTAAATCGATATCTTATAGCAGCAAGATCTGTAGTGGCATAATTAAAACCGCCATCTTTTTTTTGAATAATTAGTGGTAAAGGTTTGCCCTCTTTATTAGTCATGCCATCTAAAAATACACATTTTGCACCTTGATCTTCTATGAGTATTTTTTTAAAATTCAAATCCTCAATAACTGACTTTAAGAAAGGATTATAAAAAGATTCACCTCTTTCTTTTATTTTTATTTTTAAATTTTTATAGATTTCATCAAATTCCTTTCTAGATTCATCACATAATAATTTCCAGGCTTGAATCGATTTACTTTCTCCACTTTGTAACTTTACTACTTCCTCTCTAGATCTTTTTTGGAATTCAGATTCATTATCAAATCTTTTTTTTGATGCTTTATAAAATTCAACTAAATCGCTGATCTTGATCTTTCCTATTTCTTCTAAATTATTTGAATATAAATCTTTGAGCTGAGTAATAAGCATTCCAAATTGTGTTCCCCAATCACCAACATGATTTAGTCTTAATACTTCATAACCTCTTAACTCGAAAATTCTGGATATTGAGTCTCCTATTATTGTTGATCTTAAATGCCCCACATGCATTTCTTTAGCAATATTAGGACTAGAAAAATCTACAATAACTTTATAAGATAAGCCACTATCTAAATCTTTTTTAATTAGAGGTAGTCCACCCCTTTGGCATTGAATATTTGATTTGATTTGATTTATTAGAACTTCATCTTTTAATTTTATATTTATAAAACCAGGTCCTGCTATTTCTAGACTCTTGCATAATTTTGATATGCTTTTATTTTTATTTAATATTTTAATAAAATCATTAGAGATCTCTCTTGGTTTCTTTTTATATATTTTAGATAAACTTAGACAAACATTACATTGATAATCACCAAATTCTTCTTTTGATGAATGTGTAATTAAATTTTTTCTAAGATTTTCGAATTCTCCTTCTTTATTATTATTTTCAAGACTATCTAAAAGAGATTGTTCAAAGTTTTTTGTTAATTCTTTAAAAATGATTAGCATTAATTATTCAATTATTTATCTATATAATTAATCAATATAACGCATACTTAAATCAATCCAATTACTTTTTGTAATTGAAGAACTTGTTGAAATTAAATCAATACCTTTTATTAGATATTTACTAATTTCTTTGGGGTTAATTCCAGAAACTTCTATTATCAAATTTTTATTGACTTCTTTTTTTAAGCTATTAATAGATAAATCTCTTAATTCTTGAACGCTTTTTTTGATTGTTTCAGGGCTAAGTTCATCTAATAAGACACTATCTGCTCCTGCTAATACTGCTTCTTTTGCCTGTTCGATATTCTCAGCTTCAATTATGATATGAGTTGTAAAAGGGGAATTTAGTCGAATTTTTTTTACTGCATTTTTAAGATTATCTGTCCATGCTATATGATTTTCTTTTATCATAGCTGCATCGTATAGTCCCATCCTATGATTCACTCCGCCTCCGCATTTGAATGCATATTTTTCAAATATTCTTAAGCCAGGAGTAGTTTTTCTAGTATCTGCTAATTTAATATTTGTGCCTTCTAACTTATTTACAAGATTCTTTGTATGTGTGGATATTCCAGATAAATGCATTGCTAAATTTAGGCTGACCCTTTCACTAGCAAGCAAACTTTTTGAAGGTCCATATATTTCCAAGAGTTTTTGACCTTTAACAAATTTATCTCCATCAGAGATATTAAATTTTGAACTAATTTTTAAATCAATTTTTTTAAAGATTTCTTTTATAATTTCAACCCCACAAAATATACCCTCTTCTTTTGCAATCCAATACGCATTACCATTTTCTTCTGTAATAGATGAACTTGTTAGATCTCCTCTTCCTATATCCTCATCGATCCAATTATCAATGACCTTACTTATTATTGGGTTATTTAAATTCACTAAACTAAAAATAATTAATTAATAAAAATTAAACTCAAGTTAGAGAGTCAACTATATATCACTATATAATTTAACTCAAATTTATTTACCAATACAAAACTTAGAAAAAATATTATCTAGAAGTTCCTCTGTTAATTCTTGACCGGTTATTTTAGATAAGTTTTGAATTCCATCTCGTAATTCTATCGATAACAAATCAAATGGTAATCTATTTTTAATTATTTGATCAGTATCATTTAAATTAGACAGGCAAGCAGACAAATTAGTTAGATGTCTTTCATTTAAAAATATATTGATATTTTCTACTTGTTTTAATCCGCATTTTTTTATGATTGTGTCGATTAATAATCTCTCACCAACACTATTTTTAATGCTCATAAGAATTGTGTTTTTTAACTCATTTGAAATATTTTTAGAATCAATTAAATCTTTTTTATTTCCCAAAATAGTAATTAATTTTTCTTTAGGTATTGCTTTTATTATTTTTTCGTCTTCTTCGTTAAATCCTTCTTCAAGACTATAAATATAAATTATAAAATCTGACTCTTTAATTTTCCTAAAACTTTTTTGAATTCCAATACTTTCAATTTGTTCATGAGTTTCTCTTATGCCAGCAGTATCAATTATTTTCATTGGAATTTCATTAATAGTTAAATTCACTTCAATAACATCTCTCGTTGTTCCAGGAATATTAGTGACGATTGCCTTCTCTTTTTTTGCAAGCAAATTTAATAAAGAGCTTTTACCAACATTTGTTTTGCCTATAAGCGCAATTGATATTCCATTATGAATATATGAATTTCTTTTTCCATTTTCTATTAGTAATTCTATTTTTTCTTTTACTTTTTTAATGTTTTTTAGAGATTTGTTGTAATCAAAATCTGTGAAGTCTTCTTCAAAATCAACTCTCGCTTCTATCTCGCAAAGTTCATTTATAAGGTCATTTTTTATATCATCAATTTTTTTCTTTATTTCTCCTTGAACCCCGCTAAAAGCTAACTCTGCTGATCTGATATTACTTGCGTTAATTAATTGATTAATTGACTCTGCTTGCGTAAGGTCTATTTTCCCATTAAGAAATGCTCTTTGACTAAATTCTCCGGGATTTGCAAGTCTTACTCTTGGATTACTAGATAATAATATTTTTAGAACTTTATTTACTAAGATAATACCTCCATGGCAATGCAGTTCAACAACATCCTCTCCAGTGAAGCTATTAGGTGATTTCATCACTAAAATTAAAACCTCATCTATAAATTTATTTTGTTTATTTTCCTGAATAAAACCGTGAAAAATTCTATGTGATTCCCATGCATATTTAGATTTAGTTTTAACAATCCTTTTGCAAGAATTTATTGAGTCTTTCCCTGATACTTTTATTATCGCAACTCCTCCTTTCCCTATACTTATAGCTGAAGCAATTGCGGCTATAGTATCTTCTGTAGTAACTATTGAATCCATCTCTCGCTTTGTTATAGATAATTAAGTAAGATTATCAAGAATTTAATTTTGAACTTTTCTTTCTGAATGAGATCTAAAAGAGATATGACCTATAAGAAAATTCTATCATTATTTAGGAATCAGAATGGAAGCCCTTTCTTTAATGCTAAAGGTTTAGCCATAGGGGTATTTAGTGGCTGCTTTCCTTTTTTTGGGTTTCAGACTTTAATAGGGGTATTTTTCGCAAAACTAATTAAGGGAAATATTGTTTTAGCTGTAATTGGTACTTGGATAAGCAACCCCTTTACTTATATTCCCCTTTATTATTTTAACTATAAAGTCGGTTCGATTTTTTTAAATAATTCTCCTAATAACATTATTGAAAAAAATTTGGTTATTGATGACTTATGGAAACAAGGTAGTATTTTTTCACTAAGATTACTCTTGGGTTCATCTTGTGTTGGGTTTTTATTAGGTTTGATTGCAGGAAGTATTGTTTTTTTTATTTACAAGATAAAAAATAAAAGATAGATTTATCTGATTTTTAAATTAACTTTGTCCAACTCTGGCAATATCTAAAACATCCGCCATTGATTTAATTTGGTCAATTGTTTTGTGAAGTTGATTATAACTTTCTAGCCCTACGCAGAGATTGATAATAGCTGGTTTACCATAAGCAGTTTTAACATTGGCATCGCTAACGTTGATACCTTTATCAGATAGCCGCATAAGAATATCTTTAAGCACTCCAACCCTATCAATTACTTCTATGCGCAGTTGAATTGGAAACTTATTATCGCGAGTTCTATTATCTTGATTCCATCCAACAGGTAATCTTCTCTCTATTGGAATTGGTGTTACATTTTCGCAATCTACCCTATGAATGGTTATTCCATGATTACCAAGAGATACAGTGCCCACTATATCTTCGCCTGGGAGTGGGGAACAGCATTTACCAATTCTATAATCAAGACCTTCTATCCCAGAAATAGGTGATATAGTCGCTGCATCAGGTTTATTTGTGGATAAATTATTACTACTTTTAAGAGATTTTGCTATTTCAGAGTCAGACTCATTTTTTACATCTTCTGTCTGTAATTTTATTTCTTCTCTTAGTCTGTTTAATACCTGATGTAAAGTTAAGCCACCAAAACCAAGTGATGCCAAAAGGTCTTCCGTAGTTTTTAAATTGCATCGATTTGCAACTTTTTTCATGGCATCACTAGAAAGTAATGTTTCAAAACCGTTTCGACCTACTTCTTTTTCGAGTAAATCTCTACCTCTTTTAATCGTTTCATCACGATGGCTTTTCTTATACCATTGGCGGATTCTATTTTTAGCAGTTGGCGTAACTACAAAGTTCAGCCAATCCAAGCTTGGATTGGCATTATTATTTGTCAAAATTTCTATGAAGTCACCATTTTGAAGTGCTGTAGATAATGGAGAAAGCTTTTCATTAATTCTTATACCATTACAGTGATTTCCAACTTCAGAATGAATTCTGTAGGCGAAATCTATCGCTGTAGATCCTTTTCTTAAACCAACAACATCTCCTTTTGGAGTGATTACAAATACTTCTTCATCAAATAAATCTTCTTTAATTGAAGCTAAATAATCATTATGATCCCTTTCATTACCTTCTTGTTGCCATTCGACTAACTGTCTTAGCCAATTAAATCTCTCGGCATTACTTTTCGCAGGAGAACCACCCTCTTTGTATTGCCAATGAGCTGCAATACCATATTCAGCAATTTGATGCATAGAAGTAGTTCTAATTTGAACTTCAATAGGTCTATGTCTTCCAATTACAGACGTGTGTAAAGACTGATATCCATTAGGTTTTGGTAATCCTATATAGTCTTTAAATCTACCTGGAATTGGTTTGAAAGTATCATGAACAACTGCTAAAGCTCGGTAACAACTATCTGAATTGTCCACGATAATTCTTAGGGCAGCAACATCATAAATCTCGTGAAAATGCTTTTGTTGTCTTTCCATTTTGCTCCAGATACCATAAAGATGTTTTGGCCTTCCAGTTATTTCAAAGTTTTTCAAACCTGCTGAGACTAATTTTTCCTTGATAAGATTCAAAGTTACTTTTAATCTTTTTTCTCTATCACTTCTTTTAACAGCGATTTGATCTTTAAGATCTTGATATTCTTTAGGCTCTAGGAATTTAAAAGCTAAATCTTCTAATTCCCATTTAAATCTGTTTATTCCTAGTCGATTAGCTAAAGGTGCATAAATCTCTCTTGTTTCTCTCGCTATTCTTTGTTTTCTCTCATCATTTAGCCATTCAATTGTTCTCATGTTATGAAGTCGATCTGCAAGTTTTACTAAAACAACTCTGATATCGCTGGCCATAGCCAAAAACATTTTCCTAAGATTTTCAGCTTGTGCTTCAGTCCTGTTATTAAAGTGAATCCCTCCTAATTTTGTAACACCTTCTACAAGTATTTTTACTTCTAATCCAAAATTTGTTTCTATTTCGGATAAATCAATGCCTGTATCTTCAACAACATCATGTAAAAGTCCTGCAGCAATAACCGATGAACTAGCACCTATTTCTTTGAGGAGATTTGCAACAGCAACTGGGTGGATAATGTATGGCTCTCCACTCGCGCGGAATTGTCCATCATGAGCTTTATAAGCAAGTTTAAAAGCCTTTACAATAAGGTTTTGATTATCATCATTTTCTTTATTTGATTTTTCATAATTATTAATATCTTTAATAAGCCAATCGGGAACTTTTATTTGATAATTCAAAGATTTACTTTCATATTTTTTATTTTCAGGCAAAATAGTTTTGGAAACTTCAATTTCGTTTTTTTCTTTTGAATTTGCAGCTGCCTCAGACATTTTATATTGCTTTAGATGTATTTTATTTATGTCTAGAAAAATTTGCTACAAAGTAATGGAAATAAATAAAGAAAAAATTCTTGTAGTTAAAAATCTTACTGTTAGATATGGTTTAAAACAGCAACCTATTATCAAAAATTTTAATCTTGAAATAAATAGAGGGGATCATTTGGCCATAATAGGACCCTCTGGATGTGGAAAGACTACTTTTGCAAAAACATTAGTAAATATATTGCCTAAAAATGCAACTTCTAAAGGGTATTTATCGATTTCTAGTGTAGATCCTAGAAAAATAAATAACAAAGAAGCACAATTATTTAGAAGAAAAAACTTTGGGTTTATCTATCAAGATTCCATAAAAAAACTTAATCCATTAATGAGAGTTGAGGATCATTTATATGAATTATTTAAAACTCATGATCAAACCAAATCATCTGTAATGATTAAAAAATTAGTAAAAGAAATTTTTCAAAAAGTAGGAATTGAAGAAAGCAGACTTGATTCTTTTCCACATCAATTTAGCGGTGGAATGAGACAGAGAGTTTCTATAGCAATGGCTCTTGCTTTAAAACCTAAATTATTAATAGCTGATGAACCTACAACAAGCTTAGATACAAAAACAAGTTTTGATATTATGAAAGAAATAATTCAGTTATGTAATGAATTTGATACTACTTTAATTTTAATTAGTCACGATATTAACCTTGCAGCAAAGTGGTGTAAAAAAGTTGCAATAATTGAAAAAGGATCGATTGTTGAAAAAGGAAATATATTAGATATTTTTCAATCACCTAAATCAGATATCGGGATAAAGTTAGTAAATGCTTCAAAAATAGTTTTAGAACCAAATACTAAAAATAATGTTCGAGATGAGGTCGTTCTAGAGGTCAATAACTTAAGACATTGGTATAAATTAAATTCTTCAATTTTTATAAATAAATGGAATAAGGCTTTAAATGAAGTTAGTTTCAAATTATATAAGAATGAGACTCTCGGAATAGTTGGTTCTTCAGGCAGCGGTAAAAGTACATTATGCAGGGCTTTAATTGGACTTCTCAAAGTAAGAGGAGGTGAAATAAAAATTTATGATAAAAATTATGCATCAAAAAAAAATAAATCTTATAAAAAAAACAATAATATGCAAATTATTTTTCAAGATCCTTTTTCAAGTTTAAATCCGAAAATGACAATTAAAAATCTTTTGGAAGATATATTTTTTATTCAAAAAATTTCAGATAAAAGAACAATTGAAAAGGAAATAAAATTAATGTTTAGAAAGTTAAATCTTCCCTTAAATAATGATTTTTTTAATTCTTATCCTAGTCAATTATCGGGCGGTCAATTGCAAAGAATTTCATTAGCCAGAGCGCTATTGTTGAAACCAAAAATCTTAATTTGTGATGAGAGCGTAAATATGTTAGATGCTTCAGTAAAAATAGAAATTCTTGAATTACTAAGAGTATTACAAGAAAAAATGAATTTAACGATTATCTTTATAACGCATGATTTAGGTATTGCTAAAAGATTTTGTGATAGGTTGCTAGTTATGAATCACGGAAAGATAGTTGATGAAGGAGAAAGTTCTACAATATTCACTAAAACTAAAAACAAGTACACAAAATCTCTTCTAAATTCTTCTTTAAATCTTATTTAACTTTAAGAACATTTAGTAATTTTTGAAAATCTAATGGTAATTCTGCTTCAAATATCATTTCTTTACCATTTATTGGATGTATAAGCCCAAGCTTAATAGCGTGTAACGCTTGGCCCTCTAATTTACATGGCAGTTTTTTACATCTTCCATATAACGGATCACCCACAATTGGATGATTAATGTGAGCGCAATGTACTCTTATTTGATGCGTTCGCCCTGTATCTAATTTGAAACTCATTACTGAGTAATTTCCCAATCTTTCTTTTAATTTCCAATAGGTACAGGCATACCTTCCTGAAGTTTCTTCAACTACTTTATATTTCAATCTATTTAGTCTATCTCTGCCAATGTGTCCCACTATTTGGCCTTCTTCAGAATTGGGTGCTCCATGAATTACTGCAATATATTCGCGTGAAGCTATTTTTTCTTTTATTTGTTTCTGAAGATTTACTAATGCTTCTTGGCTTTTTGCTACCACCATACATCCAGAGGTATCTTTATCTAATCTGTGAACAATACCAGGTCTTAGTTTCCCATTAATTCCAGGTAGATCATTACAGTGATAAAGTAATCCATTGACTAAAGTTCCTGATTTGTGTCCTGGGGCTGGATGAACAATTAGTCCTGATTGCTTATTGATTACTATGATATGCTCGTCTTCAAAAAGGATTTTTAAATCCATTTTTTCAGGTTTCAAATATATAAGAGGTTCTGGAGGGGGCATCCAGATTTGAACATTGTCGCCATTTTTCAATGGGGTCTTTGCTTTAGCAATCTTATAGTTTACAAGTACTAAACCTGAATTTATAAAATTTTGAATTCTTGCTCTACTTTGTTCTGGCCTTTTACTTACCAACCATCTGTCTAGTCTCATAGGTAGAGGTAGATCATAAGTGATTTCTATAAGTTCACCTTCTCCAATGCCGAAAGAATTTTTATTATTTAATTCCATTGTGGGACTTCTAAAGCAATTTTGCCAAGCATTTGATTTCTATAATCTTCCAATAATTTATGAGACATTCTCCTCTTATCGCCTGATGTATGTTTTGAAGCTGCTTCATCGATCCAATCAGAAGGACTCTCAAAGCCTTTTGTAATATCAACTCCATATCTATTAGATATTTGTTTTACTGAGATATTCGCATTCTTATCTTTATTTAGAGTGGATATAATTTCGATAAATCCAATTGCGACACTTTCTATTTCATAAGCAGCTTCTCCAATATCGTCACATAATGCAAGATTAAGTGCCGATTTTTGATCTTCCAAATTTGGAGGTATAACACCTGGAGCATCTAGTAGATCTATGCCACTTTCTAATTTTATCCATCTTAAATTACGAGTCACGCCTGCTTTCCTCGCACTATCAACAACTCTTCTTTTTGCAATTCTATTAATTAATGCTGACTTACCTACGTTTGGAAAACCAAGTGTAAGAGCTCTAAGTGGTCTAATTCTCATTCCTCTAGAAAGTCTTCTATCGTCAATTGAAGACCTAGATTCTTTGGCGGACTTACAAATTTCTTTAATACCTATTCCTCTTTTAGCATCACACCAATGCGGATATTGATCTTTTGCATTAAACCATTTATTCCAACTAGTAATGGTATTAGGAGAGATCATATCTGATCTGTTAATAACAAGAATATGTTTTTTATTGTTTATCCATTTGTTTAAGTGTGGATGTCCAGTTGACAAAGGAATTCGTGCATCTCTAACTTCTATAACTAAATCTACTTTATTGATAACTTCAGATAATTTTTTTTCTGCTTTTGCGATATGGCCTGGATACCATTGGATTTTGGGTATGTCCACTTCAATAAATCAAATAAAATTTTGTATTCCTTTTAATTTTTGAGAGTTTCAAAAGTATTTACTTCTAAATTTTAGTATAAATTCAATAACTAAAAAATTTTTATAATTGTTAATTCTTAAAATTTATTAAGGCATAGGTAACAGTTACTACTTTTTAACCCAATAAGCCCAAATAAACGTTAGGGTCTTAAAATTAAAAATTAGGCTTGTTTAATGTCAAAATTATCTCTTTCCAGTCTTGACAAGACACATTTAGAAGGAAAAAAAGTACTTGTCAGAGTAGATTTTAATGTTCCATTAAATGATGATGGTCAAATAACTGATGATACGCGTATTAGAGCAGCGATCCCAACTATTGAATATCTTATTAATCATTCTGCAAAGGTTATCTTAGCTGCCCATTTTGGGAGACCAAAGGGTCAGGTAAATGAAAAAATGAGATTAACTCCCGTAGCGGCAAGATTAAGTGAATTGTTGGGGAAAAATGTTGGTCTAACAAACAGTTGTATTGGCGATGAATCTATTGCAGAATCAAATAGCTTAAATAATGGAGATGTTCTCTTACTAGAGAATGTTCGTTTTTTTGGTGAAGAGGAAAAGAATGACTTGGATTTTGCTAAAAATTTAGCATCACATGCAGATATGTATGTAAATGATGCTTTTGGTGCTGCTCATAGAGCTCATGCTTCAACTCAGGGAGTTACAAATTATTTAAATCCATCAGTAGCTGGATTCCTTTTAGAAAAAGAATTGAAATACTTACAAGGAGCAATAGATTCCCCAAAACGACCATTGGCAGCAATTGTTGGAGGATCAAAAGTTAGTAGCAAAATAGGAGTACTTGATTCTTTACTAGATAAGTGCGACAAAATTATGATTGGTGGCGGTATGATTTTTACTTTTTATAAAGCAAGAGGTCTAGATGTTGGGAAGAGCCTTGTAGAAGAAGATAAACTTGAGCTTGCCAAAGATTTAGAAGCAAAAGCAAAAGCAAAAGGAGTCGAATTATTATTACCAACTGATGTTGTTCTAGCTAATGAATTTTCTCCTGAAGCAGAAAGTAAAATATCTCAAATTGACTCAATTAGTGGGGATTGGATGGGCCTCGATATTGGTCCAGATTCCATAAAAGTTTTTCAGAATGCTCTTGCAGAATGTAAGACAATAATTTGGAATGGTCCAATGGGAGTTTTCGAATTTGATAAATTTGCAGAAGGCACAAATGCAATAGCTACGACTCTTGCGGACTTAAGTGCTTTTTCTGAAGTTTGTACAATAATTGGTGGTGGAGATTCAGTTGCAGCAGTGGAGAAAGCAGGATTAGCCGAGAAAATGTCTCATATATCTACTGGAGGTGGTGCTAGTTTGGAACTTTTAGAGGGTAAAACATTACCTGGTGTAGCTGCTTTAAACGAAGCTTAGGCTATATCTTATCAACAATATTAATACTCTTTGTGAAAGTAATCATTCCCTTTGGGTGCGCTATGATTCCTGTCCAAATTTGTATTCCTGGTTTAGAAGGAGCTCTTGTCATTTTAAAAATCCCCCCAGATGCTAATGGCTCCAATAATATTTCTTGTTCAAACAATGAATTTACTTGATGCGGTTTTATAGCTCCAGCAATAATCACTTCTTCAAGAGGCTTATTTAGAATGATATCGATATCATATTTTGAACCAGTAAGAACTTTATCAGGAATTTTAAAACTAATATCTATCTTCTTATCATCATTTCTTATAGTTGTGAATAAATTTTTGATAATTCCTGCATCTATTTTCCCATCATTGATTGAAAATAAATAATCAAAATTGGAATCGAGCATATATATTTCTCCATTAACTATTTTTTCTCCAGAAACTTTTATTCGTAAAATATATTCATTTGGAATATTAGATTTCAATCTTTTAATCTTCCATTTGCTTTCAGGGAAATCATTAATAATCTTTGAAAATTGTTTTGTTATATTTTGGATTTCATCATTTATAAAATTTTTTCTAATAAACTCTAAATTTCTTCCATTTAAAGAGTTTTCTAGATTTCTTACAAAATCAACTTTTAAAGTTTCCGTTATTGCTGAATAGGGAATAATGAGATAAACAAATATGTAGAGAGGAAGACCTATATTTTTGAATAATTTTAAATTAAACATATTTTTCATTTGTTATTTTCATTCTACTAATTTAAGCTTTTATGTCTAAAAAAAATAATTTATTAGTTGCGGCTAGTGGAACAGGAGGGCATATCTTTCCAGCTTTAGCAGTTTCTCAAGAGGTAGAGGATGCATGGAATATTCATTGGTTGGGGGTGAATCAAAGACTTGATGCTAATTTTATTCCCAAAAAATATAATTTGAGGACTTTAAATATAAAGACACCAAGAAAAAACATTTTTTTGTTCTATCAATATTTTGAAATTTTAATGTCAACTTTCCAAATAATTAGGATCTTAAAAGAAAAAAAAATTAACTTAGTTTTTACGACTGGAGGTTATATATCAGCACCTACTATTATCGCTTCAAAAATTCTAAAGATACCTGTCATTATTCATGAATCAAATTTAATTCCAGGAATGGTCACCAAATATTTCGGTTTTTTATGTAACTATGTTCTTTTAGGATTTAAGAAAACAAATTCTTATTTAAAAAATTGTAAAACTATTTTCACTGGTACCCCTTTAAGAGAGCAATTCTATAAATCTAATCTATTGCCAGAGTGGGTTCCACAAGGAAAAGGACCTCTTTTGATTGTTATGGGAGGTAGTCAAGGAGCAAAAGCTATAAATCAAATTCTTTACGAATCTCTAGAATTTTTAATGAAAAAACAGTTTCGGATAGTCCATATTATTGGCGAATGTAATAATGAATCCTTTCATTTAAAAAATTCCAAAAATTATGTTCAAAAGAAATTTACTAATGAAATCGCAGCTTTAATTCAAAACTGTGATCTTGTAATATCTAGATCTGGTGCAGGAACAATAAATGAACTAATAGAGACTGAAAAACCTTCAATTTTAATTCCATATCCTTATTCTAAAAATAATCACCAAGAGAAAAATGCAATGATTCTTGCTGAAATTGGAGGCTCAATTTTAATAAATCAAAATACAATTTCTAAAGTACTTTTTGAAGAAACTCTTGAAAGAATTTTTAAAATAAAATTAAAAAACGGAAAAACTTACTATGAAATATTAGATCTTATGAATAAGAATATGCAAAAAAATAATAAAATTAAATCTAAAATTGAGATTAAAAAATTTATTAATTATTTTTTGAAGGAATTTTGAATTTCTTGACATAAAAGAGTGTTATTTTTCCTACTCTGCAAACTTATTCTTGCCCACTTTTCGTCAAGAAATCTAAATGAAGTACATTCTCTTAGCAATATTCCCTTATTTTCTAAGTATTTTATATTTGGCGACAAGGATGTTTTACTTTCTATTAAAAAAAAGTTGGTTGAAGAGTTATGAACTTTAAGGGTTTCAATTTTTGATAGTTTTTCATATACTCTTTGTCTTTCAATATTTATCCAGCTGTGAATCTGGCTTGTCCATTGTTCATACAATTCCTTATTACTTAATAGGTCAATTCCCGCTTTAATGGCAAAGGAATTTAATGGCCAAGGATCTCTCTTAATTTCCCATTGTTTAAGTTTTTTCGATGAGCCAATAACGTAACCTAATCTAAGACCAGGAATATTAAAGATTTTGGTTAAGCTTCTCAAGACTAATAAATTATCATATTTTTTGGTTAATTGTATTAAAGATTCTTTTTCTCCATTAGGTGTTATCGATAAGAAAGCCTCATCACAGATAACTAATTTATATTTTTTTATTATTTCCTCTAATGAATTTTTCTCCCACAATTGGCCGGTGGGGTTATGAGGATTTGTTATCCAAATAACATCACCTTGAGAATGAAGTGGAAATGATTGAGGAAAAATATTATTCCAGTTTTTTGGTAATTCGCAATGTATAAAATTACTATTCCAACAATTTAAAGATCTTTCATAATCAATAAAGCATGGTGAAGGAATACAACTTTTTCCAAATTTGGATGCTTCATAACCTGCCCAGGTTATTAGCTCAGAAGCTCCATTTCCAGGCAATATATTGTCTGGATTTATCCCATGAAAGTTACTAATTATTTCTTTCAAATCACTTAAGTTTCTTTCAGGGTAATATCTAAATCCAAGATTCTTAATTTCCGCATTTAATGAATCTATTAGTATTTGAGGGGGATCAAAGGGTACTAATGAGGCACTTGCGTCAATGATTTCAGAGGGTAATAAATTTAATTTTTTTGCATATGCATATACATTCCCTCCATGCTTTAATTTTGATATTTGCATGGCTTCTCTTGAGCTATCATTATGTTCCGATTTATTCATTGTTACTTATTCATTTTCTAATTTCATTCAACCCATTTCAAATCTGATCCAATGGCCTCATTTATATTAGATAATTGATGGTTATTGAGTTGCTTTAAAATTCCTGCAAGTATATCGGGGACTAATTGTGGACCCTTATATATCCATCCTGTATAAAGTTGAATTAATGATGCTCCAGAACAAATTCTTTCCCAAGCTGATTGAGGACTATCGATTCCACCAACGCCAATTAAAATAATCTTTTTATCAATATTATGTATATGTTTTATTATTTGATTTGCTTTTTTTTGTAGAGGCCTCCCACTTAATCCTCCATTCTCTTTAGAAAGTAATAGTCCGGTTTGCCTGATCTTTCTATTTTCAAGACCTAACCTATCAATGCTGGTGTTAGTAGCAATTATTCCATCGATGTTTTCCTCGATTATTAATTGACAAATATCTTCAATATCTTTAAGGCTTAAATCTGGTGCAATTTTTACAAATAATGGTGGACAGTTATTTAAGTTTTTAATGTCTTTAAGAAGTTCTTTTAAAAGAATCGGATCTTGCAACTTTCTTAATCCTTCAGTATTTGGAGAACTTACGTTTATAGCTGCATAATCACAATATGGAATTAATAATTTTAAAGAAGTTAAATAATCATCTTTTGCTTGAGATAAACCAGTAATTTTAGATTTGCCAAAATTGATGCCTAAACAAATATTCTTCCTGTTTTTTTTAAACTCAATACCTTGTTCAAGAAAGTTCTTAACTAGATTTTCAGCACCATTGTTATTGAAACCCATCCTATTTAATGCTGCCTCTTCTTCTGCTAATCTAAATAACCTTGGTTTGGGGTTACCATTTTGAGCATATTTAGTTACTGTGCCAAGTTCAGCAAATCCAAACCCAAAATCTTTCCATATATTTGCAGCATTTCCATTTTTGTCAAAACCCGCAGCTAAACCAATTGGATTACTAAAATTTATTCCACATATATTCTGAGTTAACCTTTTATCAACAATAGAAAATTCTTCATTTAGATTTTTTAGGATTGATGAAACTACAGGCCAATTATGATTTCTTGAACTGAATGATAGAAGGCTAAGAGATAAATTAGTTAAATATTCTGCATCTATTCCAGAGTCTTTTTTTAGTATAGGGGTTATCAAGTTTTTATAAAGATTGTTGAATACACCCTTCTGTTCATTCATAAAAAATTAGGATTCGTTTTTTTCTATTATCCAATATTTTTTATCTTTAGGAATCATTCTCCAATTACGCCATTCAAAAAGTAAATATTGTTTGATCTTAAAGTTGTTTTCTTCACCCAATAAGTCACTCAGTTCTAATGAACTTAATAAGTACTGTTTGTCGGCAAATTTTTGAAGTAATTCATTTCTTGAAAATAATTCCTGAATTTCTGAAGGTGCATTTTTTTCAAAAAAGTCGACTGAAGATTCGGACTCTTTTGAGTAACTTACTAAAGATATACCTTTGCTATAGTTGGTCGCTATTTTATCAACCCTATCATTTTGTTTGTCGCCGCTATGACCTTTAACATATTCCATTACAAGGCCATTAATTCTTAATTGATCAATTTTTTGCCATAAATCAAGATTTTGAACTGATTTTCCTGAGCTTGTTTTCCATCCATTTCTCTTCCAATTAATAATCCATTTTGTATACCCTTCTATGACATATTTACTATCAGTTCTTAATTTAAAGTTATCTTTTAATTTATAGTTTTTTAATTTCTCAAGAGTTTTTATAGCCGCAGTGAGTTCCATTCTATTATTAGTGGTATTTTGCTCGGAACCACCTATTTCTAATTCACTGTTGTCTTCAAAAATTATTAGACCACCCCAACCACCTGGACCTGGATTACCACTGCAGGCTCCATCAGTTGCAGCTTCAATTGCAATAATATCACTATTCATAATTTTTGAAGCCGATATTAAGGTTATCGGCTTGAAAAAAATCTACTCTTACTTAAGTGTAGCTTTACCGCCAGCTTCTTCAATCTCTTTCTTTAAAGATTCAGCATCTGCTTTAGCAATTCCTTCTTTTACAGTCTTTGGTGCTGATTCAACAAGTGCTTTTGCATCGCCAAGACCAAGACCAGTTGCATTTCTTACAACCTTAAGGACTTTGATTTTTGCAGCTGCATCAAAGCTTTCGAGAACTACATCAAATTCAGTTTTTTCTTCGGCAGCGCCACCATCTCCATCACCGCCAGCTGCTCCTGGGGCTGCCATTACTACACCTGCAGAAGCTGCAGCAGATACACCAAAAGCCTCTTCAATTTGCTTTACAAGCTCAGATGCTTCTAAAAGTGATAGAGATTTTAATGATTCAAGAATTTCTTCAGTTTTTGCGGACATTTTCTTAAAAGTTAATTAGGGTTTTAATTTAAGATTCTGATTTTTCAGAATGTTGTTTAAGTGATCTAGCAAGTCCAGAAGGTACTTCATTGATAGAGATCGCAATTTTTGTTGCTACGCCATTTAGAGCGCCAGCAATTTTTGCCATCAATACTTCTTTAGATGGAAGACTTGCAATTTCTTTTATTTCAGAATTGCTAAGAAGTCTGCCTTCGAATAAAGCTCCTTTGGTTTCGGATTTCTTTGTATCTTTTTGAAAAGATTGGATCGCTTTTACAGCACCACCAACATCTTCTTTAATTAAGACAAAAGCATTTGTTCCAGTGAGTAAAGATTCAAGATCGTTCCAATTACTATCTCCATCAATAGCTTTACGCATTAATGAATTTTTAGTAACTTTGCAAATGCCATTTGTTGTTTGCAATCTAGATCGCAAATCTGACATTTCTTTGATAGTTAAACCTTTATAGTCAAGAACTACAGCCATTTCCGAGTCGTTTAATAGAGATTTAATCTCACTAACGATTTGTTGCTTATTCTCTAGTGTTCGGCCCATTGTTGTTTTTTGGATCGTAATTTAGGGAGAGCAGGAAATGCGGCAAAGTCCTTTTAAAAGAGGCCGCTTTTATTAGATCCAAAAAGAAATAATTAAGACGAATCCTCGGTAGGAGTTAAAAATTTAGAATAACTAAATTAACCTACTTTCTTTGGCCGTATTATTGCACTTTAAATTATACTACAAAGGGTTAACTTTCAGGCTGATAATCTTGTACAGCAGTTATGTCTACTTGGATTGAGGGTCCCATAGTTGAAGTTACATAAAAACTTTTCCAATACTTTCCTTTTGCTCCACTTGGTTTGTTCTTATCAATTGATTCTTGTAAGGTTTTTAAGTTGTCAAATAATGCCTCTTTGGTAAAACTAGCCTTTCCAAAACGTACGTGAACTATACCTGCTTTATCTGCTCTGAATTCGAGCTTTCCAGCTTTGAATTCTTTTATTGCATTCGCAATGTCATTTGTTACTGTCCCTGCTTTTGGATTAGGCATTAAACCTCTAGGTCCTAAAACTCGTCCTAATTTTGCAACCTTTGGCATCATATCTGGAGTAGCAATAAGTAGATCAAATTCCATATTTCCCTTGTTAATGCTTTCCACAAGATCTTCTTCTCCAAATAAATCTGCACCTGCAGACTTGGCTTTAGATACATTCTCTCCGCTAGTGATTACTGCAATTTTTATGCTTTGACCGGTACCATGTGGTAACGCGACTGTGGTCCTTAATTGTTGATCAGTATATTTTGGATCAATACCTAAACGTATATGTGCTTCAATAGTTTCATCAAATTTAGCATTTGCATTTTCCTTGATAATACTAAGAGCTTCAAGTGGGGCATAAATGCGATCTTCTATCTTTGTAGATAAAGCCGCCATTCTTTTTGATAGTTTTTTCATAGTAATTTTGGGTACAAACGGTTATTAACTAACCTCCCCTAAATGGTGATTAATTTTGTTTTGAATTTAATCAGTAATAGAGACGCCCATATTACGAGCAGTACCCTCAATTACTTTCATTGCAGATTCGACACTAGAACAGTTTAGATCAGGAAGCTTAGTTTTGGCTATTTCTTCTAATTGAGCTTTACTTATATTGCCAACGGAACCTTTTGCAGATTCACCGGATCCTTTCTCTATTCCAGCTGCTTTAGTTATTAGTACAGAAGCAGGTGGTGTTTTCGTAATAAAAGTAAAGCTTCTATCTTCAAAAACAGAAATTTCAACTGGAATTACAAAACCTGCTTTATCTTGTGTCTTTGCATTGTATTCTTTACAAAATGCCATGATATTGACACCATGTTGTCCTAAAGCTGGCCCTACAGGCGGTGCAGGATTGGCTTTGCCTGCTTGTAGAGCAAGCTTAATAACTGCAACAATTTTTTTTGCCATTAGATTAGAAAATTTAAGCTGGGGTAGAAAATCATTATTTTACTCGATAAACAATAACTATTAGAAATTAATTTTGTTTATTGATTTGCGAGAATTCTAATTCTACAGGAGTCTCGCGCCCAAATATTGAAAGTAATGCTTTTAATTTATTTCTTTCCCCAGAAACTTCTATAACTTCTCCCTGGAAATCCTTAAATGGCCCACTAGTTACTATGATTCTATCTTTTTCTTCAATATCTAACTTGATAACAGCTTTTTTCTCTGATGCGCGCTTAAATATCCTATTAACTTCTTGTCTGGATAATGGTCGAGGTTTGATATGACCACGTGATCTCCCGCTACCTCTACCGTCTTCAGCTCCAACAAAGTTAATTACATTAGGAGTACTTTTTACAGCCATCATTGTATCTTCATCCAAAATCATTCTTACCAGGACATAACCTGGGAAAACTTTTTCTTCAGTAGTTTGTCTACTTCCATCTTTTTTTAATTTAATTCCAGGAGTTTGGGGAATTTCAATTTCAATGATTCGATTATTAACTCCTAAAGTTACTGATCTCTGCTCAAGAGTCGCTTTTACTTTTTTCTCACAGCTTGATGCCACTTGGACTGCATACCATCGTGCGATGCTAGTGTTTGCTTTTGAAGAAGCAAGGTTTGTAGTCAATTCATTACTCATTTTTTTCTGGAAACGTAATTAAGATTTATTGAAAATGGATATTTAGGGAATCTTCAACCAAAAATTTGCGAGGCTGCCCATCCATAGAATCTACTGACAGATGCTATGGCTGCCGCAGAAAAAGATACCATAATTATAACCGCAACCGATTCGCTAAAAAGTTGTTGTTTGTTTGGCCATACGACAAGTTTAAGCTCATCGTAGGTAGATCTTAAAAAATTTTTCTTTTTTTTAGGCTCTTCAATTTGAGGGGAATCTTTTTTAAGAGGTTCTTGATTAGTAGGAGGACTTGTCACAAGATTTTTTGGAATTAATCTTTACGCTTTAATTTATTTTAGCTTATCGATTTACTCCTCAGCTAGGTCTGAAAACAATCTCATCCTTTTTAGCTGGATTAAGTTTAATTGTGATATTTTTTTTGTTTTTAAAGTTATCCTGTAAGAGTTTTGCAGCTAAGGGATTTTCAATCTGTCTTCTAAGTTCTCTGCTAAGTGGCCTAGCACCAAATTCAGGCTCAAATGAATCGTTTGCAATTTTATTGATAACTTTTTTGTCTATTGTGATTTTTATTTTTTGTTCAAGAAGTAGATTTTTTAAATCTTCTGTTTGTAGAATAATTATTTTTTGAAGTTCATCAATAGATAATGGATCAAACTTTACTACTTCATCAATCCTATTTAAAAATTCTGGTCTAAAAATTGAAGACAATGTATTACTAATAGAATTTTTTAGAGTTTGTTGATCTTTTTCTAACTTTTCCTCACTTTTAGAAATCTTTTGTGAATAATCTAGGATAGCTTTCCCAGCGAGGTTACTTGTCATAATGATTACGGTATTTTTGAAATCCACTGTTCTTCCTTGAGAGTCCGTTAATCTTCCTTCATCTAAGACTTGTAAAAGGATATTAAAAACTTCTGTGTGTGCTTTTTCTATCTCATCAAGAAGTATTACTGAATAGGGTTTGCGTCTTACAGCTTCAGTTAATTGTCCTCCCTCTTCATAACCAACATAACCTGGAGGGGCTCCCAAAAGTCTTGCTACTGCATTTTTCTCCATATATTCACTCATGTCTAACCTTAAAAGTGCCTCTTCTTCATCAAATAAAGCTGATGCAAGAGATTTTGCTAATTCTGTTTTTCCAACACCTGTAGGACCCATAAATAAAAAAGACCCAATAGGTCTTTTTGGACTTTTCATTCCAACTCTAGCCCTTCTAATTGCAGAAGAAACAGCTTCTATAGCTTTTTCTTGTCCAATAACTTTTTCACTTAATTCGTTTTCTAGATTGACTAATTTATTACGTTCATTTGAAACTACTTTAGAAATTGGAATACCTGTGATTTTTGAAATCACATCAGCAATATCATCAGGCTCAACTTGATATTTAAAAGAAAAATTTCTATTTTTCTTTATTTTATTAAAGTTTTCTTCAACTTTTTGTATTTCAATTTCAATTTCACTTAAATCTTTTTCAAGCTTTTCTAAAAAATCCAGATCATTCGCAATCTCACTATTTGATTTATCTTTAATTTTTTTGGTTAGCTTATCTTCTTCTTTTATTAAAAAAGATAATTGCTCCATTTCTTCGAGCATATAATTCCAATTGTCGAACAGAACGTTTAATTTTTCCTCTGATTGTTGCCTCATATTCAATAGTTTTTCGTGAGCTTCGATATTTTCTCCTTGCAAATTATTCAGTTTTTCATTAATAGTATTAAGCTTGTTTTCTTGTTGAATAATTATTTGAGGCTTATTATTAGACTCTATTTTTAACTGTGCAGCTGCTTCATCAATTAAATCTATTGCTTTATCAGGAAGACATTTATCACTGATGTATCTATCGGCTAATTTTGCAGAATAATTCACAGCTTCTTCAGAAATTCTTATTCCATGATGTAATTCATATTTCTTTTTGATGCCTTGAAGTATTTTTGCGCTCAATTCTACTGAAGGTTCATTAACAGCTATCTTTTGAAAGCAATTGTTTAATGCCTGATCTTTTTCAATGGTTTCGCGAAATTTTTCAGGTGTTGTTGTACCGATACATCGAAGTTCTCCTTCAGCTAGTAAAGGTTTTAAGATATTACTAATATCGGCAGTAGATCTGTCAGAACTCAATATTGAGTGGATTTCATCAATAAATAAAATCATGCCTTGGTTGGGATCGCTTAATTCCTGAAGTATTAAACTTAGGCGTTCCTCTAGTTGGCCTCTAAATTTTGTCCCAGAAACTAATGCACCTAAGTCAAGCGAAATAATTTTAAAATCTTTTAAAGAATCAGGAACTTTTTTTTCTACGATTAATTGCGCAAGTAATTTTGCAATTGAGGTTTTACCCACTCCAGGATTGCCGATAAGGATGGGATTATTTTTGTTTCTTCTGCATAGTACTCTCATTAAATTATTGATCTCATTTTCTCTTCCTATGACAGGATCTAGTAAACATTTTTTAGCTGATTCTGTTAAATCTTTTCCATAAAGTGAAAGAGCATTTTCATCTTTCTCAACTTGTTTTTTGGTGGCTATTTTAAGTTCACTTTTAGGCAATGGAACAATAGCTTTTTCTATTTTTTCATCTTTGATTAAAGTCTTTTTGTTTGATTCAAATTCAGATTGATTATTGATCTCAATTACATTCTTAAAATCAAAAGAATCTTTCGATTGATTAATATTTGGGAAAAACTTTAATTCTTCCTCTAATTTTTCAATTGAAAGATTACTCTCTTGAAAAACATAATTACCAATTCTTAAATCTCTTCCAATAGCAATTATTAAATGTGGTATTTCGATTAATTTCGATCCCCATTGAAGTTTAATTTGATTTGCATTATCTAATAAAATTTCTAAATCTTCTCCAATAGTGAAAATATCTGATTCATTGATTGGTGTCTCTTCTAAAAAATCTTCTGTTATATCTAAGACTGTATCTTGGTCTATTGATAATCTTTCAATGAAAGCAAAGAATTCACTGGATGAAAACAATGTATGAATTATGTGTTCAATATTAAATTCGCTATGATCCCATTTTTTTGCGGTTTCTTCCCCTAATAGAAGAAGATTCCAACTTATATCGCTAAAAAGTTCAGGACTTGATGTAAGGGTTTCTCTCATAAACTATAAAAACTATAGTTGAACATTATTTAATATTCTAAATAGAATTTCCATTAATAATCATCCAAAAATTGTCAATTTGTAAAATGAAATTTAAAAATATCTTTATGAAAGGTATCCTGCCTAGTTGGTAATTAATAAAATTCTTAATTTATATCTAAGTTGTTCTGAATTCAAAAAATGATATTTTTAACACATATATTTCAGATATTAGCCAAATAGTTCAGCTATTAATAGGATTTAAATAGTAATAATTAAATTGTGAAAGAAACTATTGATTTTCTTATTGATACTATTGAAGCTAGGCAAGTGCTTGATTCAAGAGGTAATCCGACTGTAGAAGCAGAAGTATTTTTGGAATGTGGTTCAAGTGGTAGAGCAATTGTTCCTAGCGGAGCCAGTACTGGCGCGCATGAGGCACATGAATTAAGAGATGGTGGTTCAAAATATATGGGCAAAGGGGTTTTAAATGCTGTTAATAAAATTCATGAAACAATATCGCCGGCTTTATGTGGTTTTTCAGCTTTAGATCAAACCGCGGTAGATAACCTAATGATCGAAATTGATGGAACTCCTAATAAGTCCAACCTTGGAGCAAATTCAATCCTTGCAGTAAGTCTTGCAACTGCCAGAGCTTCAGCAAATGCTTTAGACATTCCTCTATATAGGTACCTTGGAGACCCATTATCTAATCTTCTTCCAGTCCCATTAATGAATGTAATAAATGGTGGTGCCCATGCACCAAATAGTCTTGATTTTCAGGAATTTATGCTTGTCCCACATGGAGTGCAAAATTTTAGTGAATCACTTAGAATGGGTACTGAAATTTTTCACTCATTAAAATCATTACTGGATAAAAAAGGTCTATCCACTGCTGTAGGCGATGAGGGTGGATTCGCACCAAATTTATCATCGAGTGAAGAAGCAGGAGACTTACTGTTAGAAGCTATTCAAAAAGCTGGATTTATTCCTGGTAAGCAAGTTTCTTTAGCGTTAGATGTTGCTAGTACTGAATTTTATAAAAATGGCATTTATAAATATGAAGGGAAAAGTTTAAATAGTTCTGAAATGATTTCTTATCTTTCAAGCTTAGTTTCTAATTATCCAATAGTTTCAATAGAAGATGGTTTAGCGGAAGATGATTGGGAGGGTTGGTCGGAATTAAATAAAGAAATAGGACATAAAGTTCAGCTTGTAGGTGATGATTTATTCGTTACTAATACAGAAAGATTAAGGAAAGGTATTGTGGAAAAATCAGCTAATTCAATTTTAATAAAGGTGAATCAAATTGGAACATTAACTGAAACTTTGGAAGCTATTGATTTAGCTAAAACCTCTGGTTTTAAAAGTGTTATAAGCCATAGAAGTGGTGAGACTGAAGACACAACAATTGCTGATTTATCCGTGGCAACAAGGTCTGGTCAGATCAAGACCGGCTCTTTGAGTAGAAGTGAAAGAATTGCAAAATATAATAGGCTTTTAAAAATTGAAGAGGAATTGGGAAATCAAGCTAGATTCGCTGGAGCTTTAGGTTTAGGTCCCAAAAATATATAGTTTTTCTAGCGCTTAAGTTTTTCTAAACGTGATCCTTTGCTCATGCTTAATTGACATTTGATCCAATCAATACTTATGGGCAATGCAAAAAATAATGGTAATAATGCAAAATTATTTTGATTATTAGCTACAAGTAAAGCAGATGTAATGGATAAGCTTCCTATAAGAATTGAATGGCCTAATGTTTTTTGAGCAGTAAACATTTTTTTAAATTGTCTATCAGACTCTCCCATTCTTATTTGTAATTGTAAATCGCCTTGTTCTAATCTTTCTAAACTTTCATCTATTCTTTTGGGAATTCCTACAGCTTTGGATCCTAGCTCACCTACTTGCCTTCCAAATTGGTTAATTAAATCGTTAGGAGTTTGATTATTAGAAGTCATAAGTTCTATTAAATAAGGCTTGGTTACTGATACAAGATTAAACCTTGGATCAAGCATTCTGCCAACTCCTTCAAAAGTTGACAAAGCTCTCATTACAAATATTAAATCTACTGGCAGTTGAAATGGTGTTTCATAAACAAGTTCATATAAATCTCCAGATAATTTTGCAATTATATTTGGACTGAATGGTGGAGTTAAGGCTTCTTTCAGCATTAATCTGACTAATCTCCTGACTGGGCCAATATCAATATCTTTTGAGATTAGACCAGCTCGTTGTAGTTGACTTACAAGTGATGAGGCGTCTTTTAAAGCAGCAGCCTTAACCATTTCTCCTAGCCTAGTTTGAAGGTTATTTGAGATATTGCCCATCATTCCAAAATCATAAAAAATTAATTTACCAGTATTTGAAACTGCTAGATTCCCTGGATGAGGATCTGCATGAAAAAATCCGTAATTCACTAGTTGTTTTAGATAGCTGATGGCACCAATTTCTGCAATTTTTGGTAAATCAATTTCTTGGGATTGTAATTTTTCTAAATCGCTTATTTTTGTGCCTTCTAAGTAACTTAAACAAAGCACTTTCTCACTACTCATATCCCAAATTACTTCAGGAACTGCAATATTCTCGTCATCAAGAAATTGCTGTCTAAATCTTGCTGCATATTGTGCTTCACAATTAAAATCAAGTTCTTTCATAAGAACTTTTCTGCACTCTTTAGCAATCTCAACCCAGTTTTTACCACGACTCCAATTCTTATTTCTCTGCAACAATCCTGCTATTTGCTGCATTATTCCTAAATCGATAATAAATAATTCTTTTAAATTGGGCCTTTGAACTTTAAAAACCACTTTTTTACCATCTTTTAAAGTCGCCCTATGAACCTGAGCTAGTGATGCAGATCCAACGGGATCGCAGATTATTTGATTTATTTCATGAAATTTCGATCCTAATTCTTTTCTGATAGTTTCTTCAACTTGCTCAAATGAAAAATTGGGAACTTGATCCTGTAATTTAGATAATTCCTGAATCCATGTGTTAGGAATTAAATCAGGTCTAGCAGATAATAATTGTCCAATTTTAATAAATGCAGAACCAAGATTAATTAATTGATTAGTAAACCACCTAGCCCGTTTAATTTGGACCTTAATTTTTTTATTACTTTTAGTATGGAAAATTTTAAATCTTATATTATCAATCCACAAATTTATTAAAAGCGATATCAGGGTTATCCAAATAAGGAAGCCCCTCTTCAATTTTTTTATATAATCATAAAGAATGTGATAACTCATTTAATTTGATTATTTATTTTTTTATTAAATATTTCAATTTGCTTATTAATAACTTCAATTTCATTTAAAGCTTTTTTTATTTCGGAATTTTGATGAGTACTTTTGGTTTCATTTTCATGAATATTCTCTGCTTTTTTCATCCTTGAGGCTTCTTCAATTATAGATTCTTTCAAGCTATCAAATTCTTTTTTGAGTATTTCTGGAGCATCCTGTGCAATGTTTGTTGCTTCTTCAATTTTTCCGACCATTATCTCATTTAATTTTTCTGTTACTTTTTTAATAGCAGCTTTTAAAAGGTAGTCGGAGTTGGTCATGAAAAATATAATGTTTATTTAGCAATTAATTTACTCAATATGTTCTAATAATAGATCAATAAAGAACAATTCACGTAACTGATCAGTTTGATAATTAGATTTTTTACGTTTCCTATGTAAGTTTGTTTCTATATTATGCTTTTTTCTTTTTTTTCTTTTAACTTATATCTATATACAGGTTAGGTATTAACATTCAAGAAATCTTCTAACCAAAACTCATCTAATTAACTAATAAAAGGAGTTTTATTACATTGGAAATCATTGAGTCAGATGTAGTTATTATCGGAGGAGGTCCCGCTGGATGCACTTGCGCACTTTATACATCTCGTTCAAACTTAAAGACAGTTATTTTAGATAAAAATCCATCTGTTGGCGCCTTAGCAATAACTCATCAGATAGCGAATTATCCAGGTGTTCCTGTTGATATAAGTGGAGATAAATTACTTACTCTAATGAGAGAACAAGCTGTGCAATATGGTACGGACTATAGAAGAGCACAAGTGTTTGGGATAGATGTTAGTGGAGAATGGAAAATGGTTTATACCCCTGAGGGCACTTTTAAGGCTAAAGCACTTGTTCTTGCAAGTGGAGCTATGGGCAGGCCTGCATCATTTAAGGGAGAAGCTGATTTTCTTGGCAAAGGAGTAAGTTATTGTGCTACGTGTGATGGAGCTTTTTATAAAAATAGAGAAGTTGCTGTTGTTGGAGTGAACAAGGAGGCGATTGAAGAAGCAACTGTTCTAACTAAATTTGCTTCAACAGTGCATTGGATTACCTCAAGTGATCCTAAATCAGATAATGAAGAAGCTATGGAATTGATGGATAATTCAAACATAAAACATTGGAGTAGAACAAGATTGTTGGAAATCTTGGGTGATGATATGGGCGTGAATGGCGTCATTGTAAAAAATAAACAAGAAGAAAATCCTATTAATTTGAATTTAGATGGAGTTTTCGTCTATATGAGTGGTTCAAAGCCAATTACTGATTTTTTAGGCGATCAGATTGCTTTAAAAGAAGACGGAGGCGTTATTGTGGACGACTTTATGTCTACAAACTCTGATGGAGTATGGGCTATTGGAGATATAAGGAATACACCATTTAAGCAAGCCGTTGTAGCGGCTTCTGACGGATGCATCGCTGCAATGTCAATTGATAGATATTTAAATAGTAGAAAAAATATAAGAGTAGATTGGATTCACTCTTAAGAAAATAGATATTACTAATATCTACTTAAAGAGGAGTTGCTTCTGAAATATAAGCGACTCCGCCATAGTAACTTAACTCTTCCTTTATATTCTCCCTCATTTGATCAATTAATTTTTGTTCACAAAAAACAATTACATGAGCATTTGATCCTAAGCCTGTAAATTCCATATCTTCAGTAACTACTCTTTCCGGACCTCTTCCTGTGGCATGTTTCATGACTGTATATCCAGGAACATTAGCTTTTTCTAATGTTTTAATGATTGCATCTAGTTCTCTTTCACTAAATATTAAGTCTAATCTTTTCATTTTTATAAAGGGGCAAGTGGGATAATTTTATTTACTAAACTCATATATATAGGAATACCAAGAACAATATTGAATGGGAAAGTTAGACCCAGTGTTGTTGAAATATAATAACTAGATTTTGCTTCTGGTACTGTCATCCTCATAGCAGCAGGAACTGCCAAATATGATGCACTAGCACATAAAACCACAAATAGGAGTGCATTTCCAGGTCCTAAAGATAAAAATCTTGCAACGAAAACACCTATTACTGCATTAAATAAAGGCATAAAAATTGCAAAACTTATTAGAAAAGAACCAGCTTTTTTTAGACTAGGCAATCTTTGAGCTGCAACTATTCCCATATCTAATAGAAAAAAGCATTCCGCACCGTAAAATAAATCTTTAGTAAAAGGCTCCATTTTTTCAATACCTGCAGTATTAGTTGAGGAGATAAGAAATCCTGCTATTAGACTAGAAAGTAATAAATAAACTGATCCATTTAAAATAGACTCATGAAGAATTGCACGAAGTTGCATTTTTCTTGAGTTAGGTCTATTTTTTGTGGCTGCAAATTTTACAAGTAATAAGCCAACGATAATTGCTGGAGACTCCATTAAAGCTAAAGCTCCAACCATAAATCCATCAAAGTCTATGTTTTGACTGTCTAAAAAACTTTCTGCGGATATAAACGTGACCGCACTTATAGAACCGTAAGCAGCGGCAATTGCGGCTGAATTGAAAACATTAAACTTATACCTCAATATTACAAATCCAATTAAAGGAATGATTAGTGACATGCATATTGCAGCACTTAGCGTAGGTAAAACCTGGTCTGTAAAACCACTTTTCTGGATTTCAATTCCGCCTCTAAATCCAATTGCTAAAAGTAGATATAAAGAAAATAGTTTCGGCAAAGGAGCAGGTATTTCTAAATCAGATTTAAAAAATACAGCAATAGCTCCAATTAAAAAGAAAAGTACTGGTGGTGCTAATACATTTTGTATGATTGGATTTACTTCCATATATTACTAATTTAATTCATTCAAAGCAGTTTCTAAAGCTTCTTTTCTTGTTTCAATGATTCCATCAACTCCAAACTTTGATAGCCTTTCTCTAACCTTTTCATTAGCCCCAGCTACAAATGCTTTTCTAGAGTTGTTTTTAGCTTCTTGCATCATATCCTCTATAGCAAGGGTTGCTGTTACGCCAAGTCTGGGAACATCAGTAATATCCAATATTAGAATTTTGTAATTTCTTACAAGATTCATTCTGTCAGAGATACCTTTTGCTGCACCAAAACTAAGTGGCCCTTTGAGTCTAAATAGCATTACTTCTCCAGAACATCTATCAAGTAGCGCTTTTTCATCCGCGGGTAATGTATTTTGACCTTGATTATTACCTGTTAATGAAGGATTATCCTCTTCCATACCTTCTAGTTGAGTTTCAGTAATGGAATCAATAGTCAGCATGTTTGCAATAAATACTCCAACTAATACTGCCCATATTAAATCCCAAAAAACAGTCATTAGGAGTACACCATACATAACAACTGAAGTCTTCAGAGATAGTTTATGGGCCCTGCGCAAGAATCCCCAGTCAATAATATCCAATCCAACCTTGATAAGAATTCCTGCTAAAAGAGCTGTAGGTATTTTTTCTGCTAATGGTCCTGCACCAACTAAAACTATTAACAAAACTATTGAGTGAACCATTCCAGATAAAGGAGTAGATCCGCCAGATTTTACATTTATCACAGTTCTCATTGTTGCGCCTGCACCAGGTAAGCCTGAAAAAAGACCTGCTACAGCATTTCCTATTCCCTGTCCAATTAACTCTCTATCAGAATTATGCTTTGTTTGAGAAATATTGTCTGCTACTAAGGATGTAAGTAAAGAATCAATTGCCCCAAGTACTGCTAATACTAGTCCTGCCTTGAAAATAATAGGAAAATACTGATTAAAACTAGGAAAATCTAAAGATGGAACTCCTCTAGGAATTTCTCCAATTCTGTCTATTGTTCCACCAAAAAACATTGATATTGGAGTTACTATTAATAAGGCTAAAAGTGGAGAAGGAACCCACTGAGTTATTGTTCTAGGTGTTAAAAATACTATCCCTAAAGTCATTATTGCTACTCCAATGGCAGCACCATTAGGTTGGAAATTCGAAAAAACAGTAGTTAAAGAGTCGACTACCCCTCCTCTTGTACTTATTCCAAGTAATGGCCCAATTTGAAGTGCAATGATTATGACTCCAATACCAGACATGAATCCTGATACTACAGAATATGGGACTAGAGTGATATATTTTCCTAGTTTGAGAATTCCGAATAATATTTGCAGTACACCCCCAATTACTACTGCTGCCATTACCAAAGGTAAAATTTGTCCTGCAGATAGATCTCTTGGAACTCCTACAGCCGCCAAACCTGCTACTACACCAGCAACAGTGACACTCATAGGACCGGTAGGCCCACTAACTTGAGCAGGTGTTCCACCAAATAAAGCTGCTAAAAAACCAACTACAACTGCTCCATATAGTCCATAAATCGCCCCACCAGGGCCTAATGCAGCGTTACCAAAAGCAAGAGCAAGTGGCAAAGCTACTACTGCAGCGGTTATTCCCCCAAGAATATCGCCTCTAATATTGTTTAGATGAAATCCATTAATGATTTTCAAAGATTCTCTCCTTTTAAATAAATGCATTAACTAAAAGATATTATCTCTTTATGTTGTAAATTTGTAAAAATTAAGTTTCTTCAGGATATTATTGTAACTTTTCCAATCTCTATGCAGATTAATTAAGTTAATTTTCCTGAACAAAATTAATCTCTGATTGATTTATATGCGAGGTAAACGATTATCGTATTAGATAAATATTTTTCAATTTAAACAATATTCAAATGAATTCTATTATTCGACCAAGAAGATTAAGAAGGACTGAGGCAATTAGAGAGATGGTAAGGGAAAACTATCTAAATCCTTCAGACTTTATATATCCATTATTTATTCATGAAAAAGATTTTAAGGAAGAAATTTCGGCAATGCCTGGAACTTTTAGATGGGATATGAATGGATTAATAAAGGAGGTTACCAGGGCATGGAATTTAGGAATAAGGTGTATTGTTCTTTTTCCGAAAATAAACGATAACTTAAAAACTGAAGATGGGGCAGAGTGTTTTAATGAAGAGGGTTTAATACCTAAAGCTATTCGGATATTAAAAAAAGAGATTCCAGAAATGGCAATAATGACAGATGTTGCCTTGGACCCTTACTCATGTGATGGACATGATGGATTAGTTGATGTAAATGGAAAAATATTGAATGATGAAACAATCGAAATTTTAAAAAAACAAGCTTTAACACAAGCTAGAGCTGGAGCAGATTTTATTGGTCCTAGTGACATGATGGATGGGAGAGTTGGAGCTATTAGAACTGCTCTTGATAGTCAAGGATTTAGTGATGTAGGTATTATTAGTTATACAGCCAAATATTCATCTGCTTATTATGGTCCATTTAGAACTGCTTTAGATTCAGCTCCAAGAAAAAATAGTCAAAAAATAATTCCAGATAATAAGTCTACATATCAAATGGACCCTGCCAATTCAAAAGAGGCTTTAATTGAAACTGCATTGGATCAGTATGAAGGAGCTGATATTTTGATGGTAAAACCTGGAATTTCATATTTGGATATTATTTATAGACTAAGTACTTTTTCAAATAAGCCCATAGCTGCATATAACGTTAGTGGGGAGTATTCGATGGTAAAGTCTGCTGCTATCAAGAATTGGATTAATGAAAAAGATATTGTTCTTGAAACTTTACTTAGTTTTAAAAGAGCAGGAGCAAAATTAATACTCACTTATCATGCTTGTGATGCATCTCAATGGTTGCAGGATACTTAAAAACTCATTATTAGTAAAAATTTGGTTTATTCTTAGATTAATACTAAATCAATGGCTTTGTTTTGAAGTTTTCAAAAGGTGTAAATAGGATTGGTCACATCGCACTTAGAGTAGAGAATCTCGAAAGGGCCAAATCTTTTTATATTAAATTGGGGATGAATTTGGTTTGGGATGATAAAGATTGGTCTTATTTGGAAGCTGGCAAAGGTAAAGATGGACTTGCGTTGTTAGGCCCTAGCTATAAAGCTGCAGGCCCCCACTTAGCTTTTCATTTTGAAACTAAAAAAGAAGTAGTAAATATTCAAAATGATTTAAAAGATTCTGGTGTAAAAGTTGGTCCTTTACATGAACATAGAGATGGAACAGCATCTTTTTATATGAAAGACACCGAAGGAAATTGGCTCGAGATGCTTTATGTTCCTCCTGAAGGGATTAAATCAAATGTTTGATTCTTTTTTTGTATGCAAGAGAAAAGTCATTCTAAAAAATTATATTCAGAGATCACTTTAGAAGATGAATCTATAAGCCTTTTAGAGTGGGATTCATTAAAAACGCATTTATCCTCATTTGCCTCTACAGAAATGGGTAAAAGAGCAATTTTAAGTTCTGAAATCCCATCAGAATACGAACTTTCTAAAAGACTTTTGAATGAAACCGTTGAAATAACCGAGCTAGAAAATAATTTAGATAAATCAATTAGTTTTTCTGGTGTTTTTGACATAACTAGAAATATCGAAATTTGTGCGAAGGGGGGTGTAATTTTATCTTCTGACTTGTTAGAAATATCGAAAACAATTGCTGCGGCAAGAAATTTAAAAAAAATTTTAATAGATTTTGAAAAAAGGCCTTCTATTTCATCATTTACAAAAAATTTAATTGACAATAATAATATTGAAACTCTTTTAAAAAATGGTATCGAATCTAATGGAAGGATTTCAGATAATGCTAGTAATCAATTATCTATTCTTAGAAAAGAATTATTGTCTAAGAAACAAGAAAGGAAAATATTAGTTGATAAATTTATTCAAAAGAATTTAGCTTATTTGCAAGATACTATAATTGGGGATCGATATGGTAGACCAGTTTTAGCATTAAAGATTAATTATATAGATAAATTTAAAGGCATAATTCATGACTCTTCATCTTCAGGAAATACGGTATATTTTGAGCCTGATAGTGTAGTAACTAAAGGGAATAATATTGCGTCTTTAGAGGCAAGGGTCACAGCAGAAGAATTTAAATTGCTTCAGAAATGGTCTCAAGTTATTAGTGATAATTCAGAAAATCTCATTGAGATGGCATCTATTTTATTAAGATTAGAAAATGCTTTAACCCGTTCAAGATATTCGAAATGGATTGGGGGCAAAACTCCTATTTTTGAGAAAAATCCTATCATTTGCTTAATTGGTTTTTCTCATCCGTTATTGATTTGGGAAAACAAGAAAAAAGGAGCCCCTCCCCCAGTGGCTGTAGATTTTCATATAAATAGAAATATTAAGGTTGTATCTATTACAGGTCCAAATACTGGAGGTAAAACAGCCGCTTTAAAAGGTTTGGGTTTGTCGTTATTAATGGCTAGAGCAGGATTATTGATACCTTCAACTAATAATCCAATTATCCCTTTTTGTCCGAATATATATGTTGATATAGGTGATAATCAATCATTAGAGGAAAATTTATCTACTTTTAGTGGGCATATATTCCGCATAAAACGGATCTTAGAATCGCTTGATAATAAGAGAGGATTATCAGTTGTTTTGTTAGACGAGATTGGATCTGGTACAGATCCTCTTGAAGGTAGTGCTCTCTCTATGGCTTTGCTAAAAGAATTTGCAAATAAATCTGACATTACTTTAGCCACTACACATTATGGAGATATCAAGGCATTGAAATATAATGATTCCAGATTCGAGAACGTTTCAGTTGCCTTTGATGAGGATTCTTTACAGCCAAAATATACTCTTAACTGGGGCATCCCCGGGAGAAGTAATGCTTTATCAATCTCGAAGAGAATTGGTCTCGATGAAAGCATACTTAATGAAGCTGCAAATTATCTAAAGCCAAAAGAAGTTGATAATATTAACAGTATTATAAAAGGACTAGAGGAAGAGAGGATTAAACAACAAAATTCTGCAGAAGCGGCTGCAGAACTTATTGCTAGAACTGAAATATTACATGATGAACTAAAGAGAAATTATGAATTTCAAAAAATAAATGCTGAAAAAATTCAAGAAATTGAAAGGTATAAATTATCAAAACATATTGTATCTGCTAAAAAAGAGGTAATAGGTTTGATTAAAAAATTAAGAGATCAAAATGTTAATGGAGAAGATACTAGAATTATTGGAAAAAGATTAAAAGAAATTGAGACAGAACATTTAACCCAAAAAAAAGTTGAAAAGTCAATATCATGGAATCCTAAGGTGGGCGATATTGTAAAAATTAAAAGTCTAAACAGTACGGGAAAAATTGTAGATTTAGATAAGAAAGATGGTTTTTTCGAAGTTAAATGTGGCTCATTCAGAAGCACATTATCTGTAAATGACTTTGAAGGTATTAATGGGGAAAAGCCTAATTTAAAAAAATCTAAAATTGAGATCAAGTCTTCAAGAGAAGATTTTTCTTTTTCTAAAATTAGAACGAGTAAAAATACAATTGATGTAAGAGGACTAAGAGTTCATGAAGCAGAAATAATTATTGAGGAGAAAATTAGAAAAATGCATGGCCCACTATGGATTGTTCATGGAATTGGAACTGGAAAATTAAAAAAAGGATTGAGAAAATGGTTATCAGGTTTAAATTATGTTGATAAGATTGAAGATGCTGCCATAAACGAGGGTGGACCTGGTTGCAGTATTGCGTGGATAAAATAAAATTTAAAATACTTAGAAAACCATTAAATAAGTCTATTAAGTGCAATTTATTGATCAAGCAAAGATTATTCTTAAAGCTGGAAAAGGTGGAAATGGAATAGTTTCATTTAGAAGAGAAAAATTCGTTCCTGCTGGAGGGCCTTCGGGGGGCAATGGAGGTAGAGGGGGTTCAATAATACTTATAGCTGATAATAATCTTCAAACATTGTTAGATTTTAAATTCAAAAGAGAAATAATCGCTGAAGACGGATTCAAAGGGGGACCTAATAAAAGATCTGGTGCTTCAGGCGAAGATACAATCCTTAAAGTACCTTGCGGCACTGAAATAAGGGACTTGAAAACTGGCATTATTTTAGGAGATTTAACCAAAAATAAACAGAGTTTAACTATTGCCATTGGAGGAAGAGGTGGACATGGTAATGCTTACTATTTAAGTAATCAAAATAGAGCCCCAGAATCTTTTACTGAAGGGAAAGAAGGTGAAACATGGGAGGTTCAGTTAGAATTAAAACTCCTTGCAGAGGTTGGGATTATAGGCCTCCCAAATGCAGGGAAAAGTACTTTAATTTCTGTTCTATCATCTGCCCGTCCAAAAATCGCAAACTATCCTTTCACGACTTTAATACCTAACTTAGGTGTGGTGAGGAAGTCAGATGGTAATGGTTGTCTTTTTGCTGATATACCTGGATTAATATCAGGCGCAGCTGACGGAGTAGGATTAGGTCATGATTTTTTAAGGCATATACAAAGAACTAAGATACTTATCCATCTAATTGATTCAATAGCAGAAAATCCTATTAATGATTTTGAGATAATTGAGCAGGAATTAAAAAAATATGGGAAAGGTCTTTTAGATAAAGAGAGGATAATAGTACTAAATAAGATCGAACTTGTAGATGATGATTATCTGAAAATAATCACAAAAAAGTTAGAAAATTTATCTAAAAAACAAGTTTTAGTTATTTCTTCATCTTTAAAAAAAGGTTTATCTTCACTGCTTTCTGAAGTCTGGAAAAGGATCTAAATCAGATTAGAGATTGATTTAGTAAAATTATATACTTGATTTATTAATGATAATTAGCCATAAATAAGATAATTCTTCAATCAAAAATATGAATTTCTACAGTTGCTTTGATCAACAAGGAAAAATAATAGCTAGGTGTCAAACCATTCAAGATATTGAGGTTCTTAAGAAAATGGGAAGACCAATTGTAGAAGTGAAGGAAATGAAAAATGAGGAATCGGTTGTATGTTCGCTGACAGGTAGTCCTTCCGACTTTAATAGAGATTATTAATAAAATTTCCACACAAAAAAGGGCTTATTAGAGCCCTTTTTTTGTTGTTTCTATCTAAAAAAGATTAATCGTCGTAAACTAGACATTCTGGTTCATCTGGGTTGGCATCGCAGAATAATTCCAATGCATTTGGATCATGTTTATCCTCTGGATGATGATCCTTATAATCTTCGAGTTCTTTTAATTCTTCAGTTAGATGTCTGACCTTTGGAAGATTGCCCTCTGCTTTGGCAGATTCGATTTCCGATTGATCTTTCTGAATGTGTTCGTCAATGGATTTCATTTGCAGCTTTTCATACTTTAGTAGACATTTATAAGATAGTTAATTTCTAATCAATTTGCATTATCTATGAAAAAATAAGTGTTCATTACAACATCATGTTTTGAAAATCGAAATTTTTTTTGAAATTTTTTAAGATTCTAAACTCATAATTTCCTTTAGTGATGGTAATACTGGGATTATTTGATTTGGGTTAAGAGGGAATAAAGCTTTATAGTAATCTTTTTTCCATTCATTTTCGTAGCAAGTCTCATCAACATTAAATAATTTAAAAAATTTTAATCTCCATTCAATTATTTTCCTGAAATCTGATATCTCTTTTTCAGTACACTTAAAAAGTTTGCTATAAATTAATTCCCATCTCACAAGTGTTGGAAAAAGATAAATATCAGCGTAAGTTAATTCTTCACCAAATATCCAATCCCCTTTATTCCGGTTGATTGTATTTTCAACCTCATTTAAAGCTTTGAAAAGATTTTTACTAGCCTTTTCATAGGATGACTGATTTCTGGCGAAGCCGCACTTATATACTCCATCATTTATGTTGTTGTGAATTAGATCTAAAAATTTTTGATTACAGTCTTTGATATCTAATGCCTGATTTTTTGATTCATTTTCAATTGAGTTAAGTAATCTTATTATTTGAGAACTTTCATTAGATAGAATTTTTACTTTATCTTTTTCAAAATTAATTAAAAGAGGTAATGTTGCTCTGAAAAATTTTTTTTTATTAGCTTTTTTGTAAATATTCGAAAGCCTCATAAATCCTCTGAAATTTGTATCGAAGATCCATTCGCCATGTTCAATATCTGCTTTTAAAAAAACAACTTTAACTTTTTTCGATAAATTTTTTATTTTATGGACGAGTAGAGTTCTTTGACACCATGGACAAGAATTTCCTACTAATAAATAAATTGGTTCAATTTCATTATTAATATCGTATTCATTATTAATTGTTATTCCTGAAGGCCTCCTATAATTACCTTGTATATCCGATGGTGCGAATCCATTCATTAATTGTGTCCAAAACCAAAACAAGAATTTCTTGGAAGCCTTAATTAGGTATTTATTTTGCATAGAGATTTATTTTTAAAGAAAAATGACTGTTCAAAGAATACTTATTGTTTCAGGTACTCATGGGAATGAAATTAATCCTATTTGGGCTGTTAAGCAATTTAATAGTGAGGAAAATAGTGTTAAGCAGGGCATTGAGTATGAATACATCATAGGCAATCCTATTGCATATGAAAAAGGCTGTAGATATATAGATGCAGATTTAAATAGATCATTTAACGAAAGTAAGAATTATCATCAACAAAATAAAAGTATTTATGAAATTACTAGAGCCAATGTTTTAGTAGATCAATTTGGAGTTAATGGATCAGACCCATGTCAAATTGCCATAGATTTGCATACAACAACAGCAAATATGGGAACAAGTATTGTTATGTATGGGAGAAGATTAAAAGATTTTTGTTTAGCTGCATTACTACAGAATAAATTTGGGTTGCCTATTTATTTACACGAAAAAGATGAAGCCCAAAAAGGTTTTCTTGTAGAAGCTTGGCCATGTGGTTTAGTTATTGAAATAGGATCTGTCGCTCAAAATTTTTATGACCCAGAAATTATAAAAAGATTTTTAATAATAATGACTTCCTTGAGAGAAGAGATATATAAATTAAAAAACAATTTAATAGAACTACCAAAGGAGTTGATTGTTCACGTTCATCAAAGGAGTATAGATTATCCAAGAGATGAAAATGGAGATATTGATGGCATAATTCACCCTAAAAGAATAAATCAAGATTGGAAAATCATTAAAAAAGGAGATCCATTATTTATTGATAGCAAAGGGATTATCCATAAATATGATGGAGACGAGTTAATTTGGCCTGTTTTTATTGGCGAAGTTGCTTACAAAGAAAAAAAAATTGCCATGAGCTATACAAAAAAAGAAGTAATTTATTCCAAAAATGAATGGGTTCAAGCATTTGACAGCCTGTAAATTAAGAAATGAGGACAATAAATTGCCGACATATAATAAGGATTATTTATTTCATAGATAAGTTTATTTAATATTTCTGACTTTTACCCCTTCTTGCTACTTTTAAATTTTTGTAAATCTAAATTCTTTCGCTCCAATAAATAACAGCCCCAAAAGCCTCTAATTGCAGTCTTCTATGCTTGGCTTCTTTTAGGGCAACTATCTCTTTAGATCTTTTCCCATTGAGAAGCCATTCTATTATTACCAAGTTAATTCCTCAATAACAAAGAAAATATTAAGACATGGAGGTTCTTTTCTTCTACGTTGCAAAAAATAAGTTTACTTACAGAAAAATAATTTACACATTTTTAGCAATTTTGGTCTAAAATCTTTTCAGCGGAATTTCTATTTCGCTTTTATTTACACGTCTCAATTTAGTTAGAGACATATTTTACGAACTCATGACAACTATTCAGCAGCAGCGTTCATCGCTGTTAAAAGGCTGGCCACAGTTTTGTGAGTGGGTAACATCAACTAACAACAGAATTTATGTTGGTTGGTTCGGCGTCTTAATGATTCCATGCCTACTTGCAGCAGCGGCTTGCTTCATCGTTGCATTCATCGCAGCACCACCAGTAGACATTGACGGAATTAGAGAGCCAGTTGCTGGTTCATTCCTATATGGAAACAACATCATCTCAGGTGCAGTTGTTCCTTCATCTAACGCTATTGGTCTACACTTCTACCCAATTTGGGAAGCAGCTACTGTAGATGAGTGGTTATACAACGGTGGTCCTTACCAGCTTGTAATTTTCCACTTCCTAATCGGTATCTCAGCATACATGGGAAGACAGTGGGAGCTTTCATACCGTTTAGGTATGCGTCCTTGGATCTGTGTTGCATACTCTGCACCAGTTTCAGCAGCTTTCGCAGTATTTCTTGTATACCCATTCGGTCAAGGTTCATTCTCTGACGGAATGCCTTTAGGAATTTCAGGAACATTCAACTTCATGTTCGTTTTCCAAGCAGAGCACAATATTCTTATGCACCCATTCCATATGGCTGGTGTTGCTGGAATGTTTGGAGGATCTCTATTCTCAGCTATGCATGGTTCACTTGTTACTTCATCTTTAATTAGAGAAACAACTGAGACAGAATCTCAGAACTATGGTTACAAGTTCGGACAAGAAGAAGAAACATATAACATCGTTGCAGCTCATGGCTACTTCGGTCGTTTAATCTTCCAATATGCAAGTTTCAACAACAGTAGAAGTCTTCACTTCTTCCTAGCTGTATTCCCAGTTGTTTGTGTATGGTTAACTTCAATGGGTATCTGCACAATGGCATTCAACCTTAACGGTTTCAACTTCAACCAGTCAGTTGTTGATGCAAACGGTAAGATTGTTCCTACATGGGGTGACGTTCTTAACAGAGCAAACCTAGGTATGGAAGTAATGCACGAGCGTAATGCTCATAACTTCCCACTTGATCTAGCAGCAGCTGAGTCTACAACAGTAGCTCTTTCAGCTCCAGCTATCGGTTAAGCTTAAAGTTCTTAAATCACAAGCCCCCTTTTTGGGGGTTTTTTTTGTTTAATTTTCAATTGGGTTTATATAATGATTATATATAGATAAAACATTTGATATTTCTATGAGTAGTAGTTTTGGAAAAATTTTTCGTGTTAGTACTTTTGGGGAATCTCACGGCGGTGCAGTAGGAGTTATCCTTGATGGATGTCCACCAAAGTTAAAAATAGATACTAAGTTGATACAAAATGAATTGGATAGACGCAGACCTGGACAAAGCGATATTACAACTCCACGAAATGAAGAAGACAAAATTGAAATACTAAGTGGACTAAAGGATGGAGTTACACTTGGCACACCAATTGCAATGATGGTTAGAAACAAAGATCAAAGACCAGGAGATTACAATAATATGGAGCAAATATTTAGACCATCACATGCAGATGGTACTTATCATATTAAATATGGAATTCAGGCTGGGTCTGGTGGAGGAAGAGCCTCTGCAAGAGAAACAATAGGTAGAGTGGCGGCCGGTGCAGTAGCAAAACAATTATTAAAAAATTTTTGTAACACTGAAATACTATCTTGGGTAAAGCGTATACATGATATTGATTCTGATATAAGTAGAGAAAAGATTTCTTTCACTAAAATAGAATCTAATATTGTTAGATGTCCTGATGATAAGGTATCAGCTGAAATGATCAAGAGAATCCAGGAATTAAAGCGTCAAGGAGACTCTTGTGGAGGTGTTATTGAATGTTTGGTAAGAAATGTTCCTTCTGGTCTAGGAATGCCTGTTTTTGATAAATTAGAAGCTGATTTGGCGAAGGCTTTGATGTCTTTACCTGCTACCAAAGGGTTTGAAATAGGTTCTGGTTTCTCAGGAACTTATTTAAAAGGTAGCGAACACAATGATTCATTTATTAAGTCTGAGGACATTAGTAAGTTAAGAACAATATCGAATAATTCAGGAGGTATACAGGGAGGAATAAGTAATGGCGAAAATATTGAGATGAAAATTGCTTTTAAACCTACAGCAACCATCGGGAAAGAACAGAAAACAGTAAACGCTGATGGGAACGAAGTATTGATGAAAGCAAAAGGTAGACATGATCCATGCGTTCTACCAAGAGCAGTTCCCATGGTTGATGCTATGGTGGCTTTAGTACTTGCTGATCATTTGCTTCTGAATCATGCTCAATGTGGCCTAAATAATAATTAGTAGTTATTTTATGTAAATTATATTTATACTTGATTTAATTATTTTTGAGCCATTCAAATATTTTTGGATCAAATTTCTGATTTTTGATACCTTTATCTCCAATTACGATTGCTTTGTATCCTAAATATTTATAAGTTTTTAAATCATTGATTGATAGTCCTCCAGCAGCAATGAAATCAATATTTCTATAATTTAGTATGTCTATCGAATTATCTTTATTTCTTATTGGATAAATTTTGATAATCTTGCAATTTAAATTTATCGCTTCCTTAAGATCTTTTAAATTTTTAATCCCAGGAATTAATAAATAATTTTTTGACTTCGCATAATTAAAAAGATCTCTATCCCAAAATTTCATCATCGAAAAATTTAATCCAATTTTTAAAGAATCTTCTATTGATTGCTTATTAACTATGGAAGCAGAGCCTAAGTTAATACCTGGATATTTGATTTTGATATCGGATACAAAATCTAACCAATTTTCATTTTCAGACCAACTTATTTCAATATTTTTTAATCCTAATTTTACTAAGCTTTCTAATTCTTCAAAAAAAGAATTTCTTATGGAGGGATTTGAGTAAATATTATTTTCAGGTTTTATAAGTAAAAAAAAAGATTCTTTTTTCAGTCTCTTTGAAAAAGAATCTTCTTTCTTATTCATTCAAAAATCTAAATTTCCGGAATTAGATATAGTTTGCAACTTTAACTTCTGACCTATTAAGTAAATCTTGAATATCTTCTGTATCTATAGTTTCTCTTTCGATGAGCATTTGAGCCATTTCATCAAGTATAGTTCTATTATCTGATAAAACTTTTGTAGCTCTCTTGTAGGCCATATCAACAAGCTCTGAAACCTCTTCATCAATTGTTGCTGCAGTGTCTTCAGAAAAGTCTCTTGTAGAGCTCATATCTCTTCCAAGAAACATTCCACCTTGAGATTGTCCTAAGGCAACTGGACCTATTTTGTCGCTCATGCCAAATTTAGTGATCATTTGTCTTGCTACATTAGCAACTTGCTGTAAATCATTTGAAGCACCAGTTGTAACTTCTTCTTCTCCATAGACTATCTCTTCAGCAACCCTTCCCCCCAGAGCTACAGCCATTTGATTTTGAAGGTAAGAACGAGAGTAAAGACCAGATTCCATTCTTTCTTCACTTGGAGTAAAGAAGGTTAGGCCTCCAGCTTGACCTCTAGGAATTATTGAAACTTTTGCTACAGGATCATAATCAGGCATTAAAGCTCCTACAATTGCATGACCTGCCTCGTGATAAGCAACTAATTCTTTTTTCTTATCACTGATAACTCTATCTTTCTTTTCAGGTCCAGCCATAACTCTTTCAATAGCATCTCCTACTTCATCGTTGCTTACTTTATCTAAATCCTTTCTGGCTGCTAGTATTGCTGCTTCGTTTAGAAGATTAGCTAAATCGGCACCTGTAAATCCTGGTGTTCTTCTAGCAACTTTATCAAGATCAACATCTTTTGAAAGGGTTTTATCTTTAGCATGAACATTTAGTATTTGTAATCTTCCAGCATAATCTGGTCTATCTACGGTTACCTGCCTATCGAATCTTCCAGGACGCATCAAAGCTGAATCTAAGACATCAGGTCTATTAGTGGCAGCAACTATAATTATTCCTGAGTTACCTTCGAAACCGTCCATTTCAGTGAGGAGTTGGTTTAATGTTTGCTCTCTTTCATCATTTCCTCCACCCATACCAGCACCTCTTTGTCTCCCAACTGCATCGATTTCGTCAATGAATACGATACAAGGAGCGTTCTTTTTGGCTTGTTCAAAAAGATCTCGAACTCTGCTAGCACCTACTCCTACAAACATCTCAACAAATTCTGAACCTGATATAGAGAAAAATGGTACACCTGCTTCTCCAGCAACTGCTTTAGCTAGTAAAGTTTTTCCCGTTCCAGGAGGACCAACAAGAAGAACACCTTTTGGAATTTTGGCTCCGACTGCCGTAAATCTATCTGGGCTCTTAAGAAAATCTACTACTTCAGTCAATTCTAATTTTGCCCCTTCAACACCGGCTACATCTGTGAAAGTAACCTGTGTTGATGGTTCCATTTGAAGTCTGGCTTTACTCTTACCAAAACTCATGGCAGGATTACCTCCACTTGCATTGCCACTTTGAGATCTTCTGAAAAGAAAAAATAGTCCTCCAATTAAGAGTACTGGGAAAATTAAGCTACTCACAGCCTGTTGCCAAGGATTAGCTAATTTTGTGGGAGTTACAGCTATGTCGACATTATTTTCAGTTAGGATTTTTAATAAATCTTTGTCAGGAGCTAAATTTACCTCTGACCTGCTTCCATCATTTTCTACAACTTGGGCAGTCGCATTGTCCGGTGATATTAAGACTCGACTTATTTCTTTATCTTGAACTGCCTCTATAAAATCACTGTACCTTAGGGTTTTTGTAGCATTATTTGTACTAGGATTATCAAAAACAGAAGTACCAATAAAAATGACTGTAATTACAGCTAGAACATAAAGTCCTACGTTTCTCCAACGTTTGTTCACGATAAAAAATCTTTAATAAATCTATAATACTAATAATAAATCAATATTAAGAGCTTCTTAGAACATCTACTACACTTTTGAATGCAAACCACTCGGGAATAGGTTCGCCATTCCTCAATTTCTTTCTAAATTCTGTACCACTAAGCTTCATGATTTGATAATTAAATTTCTTGGCTTCTTCAGCCGTAATATATCCTTTTTCCTTTGTATAAACTAAATTTTTTGACGGAACAGTTTGCATCATTAACTCGCCTGCACATTTATTAGCAAAATTCTGAGCGTCATAGGGACCATAAAAATCTTCGCCAGTTGATGACGACTTACAACCAGCCATATCTCTACCAATAATAAAATGTGTGCAGCCATAATTTCTTCTAATTATCATATGTTGAAGAGCCTCTCTTGGCCCTGCCATATGCATTGAATAAGGTAAAAATGCCCATTTGATTCTTTCATCAGATATTTCTTCTTCCAATTCTTTATATGTCAAATATCGAACTTTACCAGGAATATCATCTTGCTGCGTTGGCCCACAAGTTGGATGTACTAAAACAACTGAATTTTGAGAGACATTGTCTGAAAGTAATGCATTAGTAAATAATTCATAATGTGCTCTATGAATTGGATTTCTGCATTGAAATGCTACTACATCATAATTTGCTGGCAGTGTAGATCTAACTTCTTCAGGAGTTTTGCAGGGAAATTCTCGAATTGGTAGGTCTAAACCGTAAACTTTCCCTCCAATATAAAATCGTCCTCTCTCATTAAATATCATCTTGACAGCAGGATGATCTAAAGAATTAGTGCCGTAACAAAGTTCAGCTTCTAATGATTTATCAGGCTCCCATATTGAACTAACTTCTAAAATTGCTATTTTTTGTTTTTTATAGGTAAGCAATATTTTGTCTCCAGCCTTCACTTCTTCATTATTCAAATCAAATACAATCGGTAAGCCAAAAAGCAAACCGCTTGTATCTCTATTAGTTTTAATTACCGATTTGTAGTTTTTTTCATCCATAAAACCCTCTAATGGAGAAAAAGCTCCAACCATCAAAAGTTCGACATCGCATGCATTTCTCTCACTGCATTCAAACTCATAATTAACTTCAGAGATAAGATCATTTTTAAGGTTTTTATCTTTGATAATTAAATTTTTTAGTTCACCTCCATATGGCGGTATTAGTCCATTAAGGTCTGTTTTTTGTTGTAATTCCATTTTTAAAATTTATAAAATAAAAATTTTGAAAAAAAAAAAGGGGTTAACCCCCCTTTTTTTTCTTAACTAGGATTTATGCCTTTCTTCCGTATAGCTCACCTATTATTTTTACGTCAAGTGGATCCTTTGAACCCATATCTGTATCTGAAGGTTGGATAGCTTCAAAAGTACCTGCAAATTCTTCTGTATCAGAATCTACATTACTTATTGAGAGAGTAATAACTCCTGTACCGTTTACATCAACTTTAATATTTTCTTTGGCAAGTTCTTCATCATCGCCTCCTAATGCAACTAAACCTTGAGCATATTCAACTCCAGTATTTTTAGCTCTTGCTTTAGGATCTAAAAAATCACCAGTTCTGTAGTTAGGTGTAAATGTTGAGCCACTAAATTCTGTTCCAGGCTCAATAGATGAGGGTAAATTAGCTGTAAGATCTTTTGCCGAAAATGCGAATGGCACCTCTAATCCACCAGGAGTTAAGACAGTAATAAGTTGAAAATCAATTCCACCTTTTTCGGTGAAAGTTCCTGAATTTACATCTCCATAAACTTCAGTCACTGTAGTGTTATTTCTGGGACTAATAATTTTTGTAGCAACAAATTCTGCAGCTTTTCTTTTCGTCCCAGGCACTTTTACATATATTTCAGTTGGATGCATGCATATTCCTTTAAGGGTATCTCCATTACCTAGGGATATTGAACCAACAAGAGATGTGTCTAATGCAGGACAATCATTAGCTTTACCTGTATTAACAATATCAGTGAATTGTGCATTTCCTCTTTCAGAAAAAGCAAATGTTTTAACAGGTACGAAAGCAAAAGTTATACAAATTGAAATAACAAAAGCTAGGAAAGAACGAATTCTCATAATTAAAGTTGCAGTAAAGTTCTGTGACGAATGATTAATGGTCACCTAAATAGTTCAGTACGGATATTACTAGGGAAAGGACCATAAAAGTTAACACTTGTAAATCCTCGAAATAACCCGTAGCTTTTTTGATTTTTAAAAACTGGAATTATTGTAAGCTATCACATTATTTTTAATGATTAAGATTACAAAAAAATACAAATTAAAATTTTTTTTTATTTTTTTACTGAAATAATTTTTGTTATTAATTTATTTGCTAAATCAATTTTTGATGTTTTTTTTATATGGTGTTCCATATTATTTGTATCGAATAGCCAACCTTCATTTTGTGCCGAGAATCCAAATCCCTGTCCTGGGAGATCAATTGGATTTGCGAAAAGATAATCACAACCTTTTTGAAAAATCTTTTCTTTAATTTTAATTCTTGCTTCTTCTATAGATCCTGTAAAAGCACAAAATCCCACAAAAACTTGATTATCTTTTTTTGATTCACTAATTGTTTTTAAAATATCTGGGACTAGCTCAAAATTTTTATTTAAATGATCATGAATTTTATTTTTGGGAATTTTATCTGAATTATCAGGATTTAACTTGAAGTCAGATACTGCTGCATTCATGAAAAAATAATCACAATTTGGAACTTCTGTCCTAATTGCCTTTATTAAATCAATACTGCTCTCAATTTCATATCTTTTAATTCCATCAGTAAGATCTTTATCGATTTTCAGAGGACCATGAACATATTTTACTTGTGCCCCTCTGAACCTTGCTACTTGAGAAAGAAGTAAGCCCATAGCTCCAGAACTTTTGTTAGTAATATGTCTTGCAGAATCAATTTTTTCTGATGTGCAACCTCCAGTTATTAAAATTTCTTTGTTAAGTAAATCTTTGCGATAAGCATTTTTATTGTGTGAAATTATAAATTCAACCGCTAATTGAATTAGATCATTAGGAGGTATCTTCCCTATTCCAACAGCATCACAAGCTAACAGACCTTCACTTGGGTGCAAAGCTAAAACATTTTCGTAATTCTGTAAATCCTCATAATTTTTTTTGACAGCTTTATTTAGCCACATTTGTGTATTCATTGCTGGCGCAACAATAATTGGCTTAATATTTGCCATTAAAATGCTTGGAATCAATCCATCTGCATTGCCAGTAATCCATTTTGATAATGTTGTGGCTGTTAAAGGGGCAATGATTAAAATGTCAGCCCAATTACATAGTTCTATATGAAGAGGATTTGATTGAATATTTGACCATTGATCATTTTCTAAAATGCAACGGTTTCTGCTTAATACAGAAAGAGAAAGCGGTTTTATTAATTTTTCTGCATTTTTAGATAGAACACATCTTATTTCATAATTTTCTTTTGATAATTGGCTAACTAATAATGGAATTCTTACAGCTGCAATACTCCCTGTTATTAATAAAAGAACCTTTATTTTGGTGTCCGTATTATTAGTTTTCATCGAAGGGTTCCTGGTCAAGGAGATGGATATAATCAGATGTTAATTCAGGTCTATTGATTGCAAGAGCCCTCAGTAAGTGCCAGTCTTTTAAACCATCAAATGGAGTCTTATAGTTATCTTCTTCTAGCCTTGTTGCAAGCTCAAGGGTCATTTTTTCATTAAAAGAATTTACCAGTTCCTCACTTATTTTATTTTCAGAAATAAATTCCATGTTGAATTTAAGCCAGTATATTCTAATAATAGAGCCTCAAGGAATTATTTAAAATTGATCTAACTATTACTTACATATTTTCAAGAATATAAAAATTTTAAAAAGGCATTATTTTTTTAAAGTATTATTGAGTAATTTATTTTCATTCTCAATCATAAATATGCAAACTCTCTTTAATAAAAATAATATTTCTTAGAGTACGATTTTCAAGATTAAATCATGTCAAAAACTAAGAGAGAGCAGGTCACTTGTCACTTACGTTACTTAAGGCAAGAACTCAGAGAAATGCATATGGGTATAAAAGACGATGGTCTCTTCCCTGAGCCAGGCGAACTAAGAGGAATACTGGCTCAGTTAGAGGCTTTACTTGAATTAGTAGAGGGAAACACTAGAATTAAATCAGATTCTGAAGCGGCTTAGTTGAAATCAAAATGGTTTTTAGACCTCAAAAGACAAATTTTCAACGCAAGATTGTAGAAAATATTCAAACATTAAGTATTTGGGCTAATAATCCATGGAGAAGATATTCAATATCTTTAATTATTCTTTTAATTGGTTATTTTTTAGGAAGTTCACTCGGCATGGTTAGTGCCGTTTTGGAACTAATGGATCCTGTTGCTGCTTTCTTATCGGTTGTTTTTATTGAAATTTTGATAGTTTTTAGAAGAAATTTTCGATCTGAAAGGAAAAAGAAATTTTTAGTACTTTTACTAGATTCTTTAAGATTGGGATTATTTTATGGCTTCTTTACTGAAAGTCTTAAGTTACTATGAATTTATTTGTTGTATTTCTGTAAAAGATAAAGTAAAGCCATTCTTATGGGGATACCATTTGCAACTTGATTATTGATTAAGCAATGAGGATATTCATCCACTACTTTACTACTGATTTCAATACCTCTATTAATAGGTCCAGGATGAAGAACTGGAATTTCTTTATTATTTAAAGATAATTTCTCTGGGGTTAAGCCATAGTCCAAACTATATGAATCAATGCTGCTTAGTAAATTCTTCATCATTCTCTCTTTTTGGAGTCTTAAAACAATAATTGCATCTGCAGATTTTATTGATTCTTGCAATGATCTAGAAATTGTTATCGACCCTCTTGATTTAACAGGATCTTCTATTTGATTTGGCCCAGGGGTTTTTAAAAAATTAATAAATTCATCAGGTATTAATGTTTTAGGACCACATAAGATTATGTCTGCACCGAATGCACTTAAAGCCCAAAGATTTGATCTTGCAACCCTTGAGTGATTGACGTCTCCAATTATAAGAATTTTTTTGGAATTTAAAATCTCTGGACTTAGTGATTTTTTGGAAAAGAATTTTATTAATGTGTAGATGTCTAGCAATCCTTGGCTAGGGTGACTATGTAATCCATCTCCTGCATTAAGAACCGAAGTCTTGGAGTTTATTGCATCAAGTTTTTTAGCGATCTCAAAAGTTATGTAACTCGATGAATGTCTAATAACTAATGTATCTGCACCCATGACAGAATAAGTTATTGCTGTATCAATTATTGTTTCTCCTTTCGTTAAAGAACTAGATGATGGGGCAAAAGTTTGTACATCCGCAGATAGCCTTTTTGCTGCAAGTTCAAAGCTATTTTTTGTTCTTGTACTAGCTTCAAAAAACAAAGATGTTACCAAAGTCCCTTGTAAAGCAGGGATCTTTTTCGTTCCTGCATTCTTTAGTCCATCAAATCTATTAGCCAATTCAAATACTGATTTGTAATCTTGAATTGAAAAATTAGCTAGTGTGTGGATATGTTTATGAGGCCAAATTTGCATTATGCTTACAAAGATAAATGATTATTTAATTTAGGTGTTCTGTCACCTTTTAATCTTTTACTTACACTCCTACTATTTTTGAGATACCATCGCCATTTTATATTTTTTGCCTTGGATATGCCAATTCTCGTAGTTTGAATAAGATCTTTTTTTTCTAGAATTGAGTCTCTTTGAGAAATCCATAAAGAATTATTATTAAGAACTTCAAGTGAGTTAAATGATATATCTATTCCGAATATCTTAGTAACTAGACCAGGTCCAGAAGCTAATCTTTCATTCTTTTTAGGGATAAAAACTGACCTGATTAATACACCACTCGCAAAATTTTCTTTATCAGTAACTATGTTTAAACAATGATGAATCCCATAGGATTTGTAAATATAAAATGTTCCAGGTTTGCCGAATAATGATTTATTTGATTCAGTTATTTTGCGGTAGCCATGACAGGCCTCTTCTTCCTGTGAATAAGCTTCAGTTTCAACAATTATTCCCTTAACTTGATCTTTCTCATTATTTTTTTTAATAAGATAACAGCCTATTAAATCAGGGGCAACAAGTTTAGAGTGTCGATAAAAAAAATTTTTTGGAAATAAGTGTTCTTCTATTTTTCAATTTTTATCTAATATTATTTTTAGCTGAGAAAGATAATTTAGTCTATTAATTAAGATTGATTTTAGAAGGATGTTATTATTTAGTTTCTATAATTATTTGAAATTCAAAGGATATATGAATCAAAATGTTCTATATAAACTAGTATTTAATAAAGCAAAATATTTAAGCTATGACAAAAATAACTAAAGAGGAAGTAAAAAAAGTTGCGCATTTGGCGAGATTGGAGCTTAACGAGGATGAAGTTAATAATCACGCAGAACAATTAGAAAAAATATTAGAATATATAAAACACCTTGAAAAAATCGATACAGATGATGTACCTTGTACCACAAGAGCGATAGAGGTTATAAATGTATTTAGAAAAGACGAAAAGAAAAAGTCTAGTTGCACTGAAGAGCTATTAGAATTGGGTCCATCTAAAGAAGATAAATACTTTAAAGTACCAAAAATTATGAATGAATAAGTTAGTTGGTTTCTATAAATGTTTTATTTACTAACTTTAATAAATATTTTTTTATTTTATAACCTGGATATAAATTTATGATTTTTCTAATCTTTCCCCTCTTTTTTCTATGAGTTCTTACACCTATTAATAAATCATAAATAAAGTTAAAAATGTCTTCTTTACTTTCAAATATCCCAACTCTTTGAGGGGAACCTTTCATATCTAATAATGGCTTAGTTTTTTCATAGGCTATTTTGTATTCAAACCAAGGAATCGACGGCCAAAGATGATGAATGAGATGGTAATTTTGACCCATTATTAATAAATTCATAAATTTGCTTGGATAAACTCGAGAATTTATCCATTTATTTCTCGATCGAAAAGGTCTATGAGGCAGATAATCAAAAAATATTCCTAAAGTAACTCCCACCATTAATGCTGGTCCGAACCATAGATTGTAGATGAGATTCATAAAGTCAAATTTTATTCCTGCCAAGATTATTGTTATAAAGATAGATCTTTCAATTCCCCATTGTAGTAATTCATATTTTCGCCAGAGCTTTCTTTGGAAAAAAAATACTTCATGGTAGAAAAATCTTGGAGCAATTAGCCAAATAGGGCCAAAAGTACTGACAATATGATCCGGATCATTTTTTGGATGATTTACGTGAATATGATGTTGTAGATGTACCCTTGTAAAAACTGGGAAACTAAATCCTAAAAGAATTGCTGAGCCATGACCCATCGCTTGATTTATCCAAGGTACAGGGTGAGCAGCTTTGTGGCATGCATCATGAATAACTGTACCCTCAATATGCAAAGCAAGAAAAGCAGTGGCCACAAGTAAAGGTAGAGGCCATTCACCTCTATACCATTGCCAGATGCTAAGAAAAGCAAGAAAATAACCACCAAAGAAAAGACCTAATGTTGGATTCCAAAAACTTGGCGGATCAACGTAATTTTTAATCTCCTTTTGCCAATTAAATGTCCTTGAAGAATTAGTAATTCTTGTTGTATTTTTATTGGTTAAGTTTGAAATAGTTTCTTATATTCTTTAAATAATATAACTGATATTTTTAGATGATTGTATGCTCAAATCAAAAAAGAAATTTAAAGAGATTTTCAATTTAATTCTTATATGTCAAATTAATCATCATAAGTTAAAAATATTTTTAAAATAAACCACTTTCAATTATTATTTAATGTGTGCGGTCGTGGCGGAATTGGTAGACGCGCGAGTTTTAGGTACTCGTATCTTCGGGTGTGGGAGTTCAAGTCTCCCCGACCGCATTTAAGGGAATTCTGATACAAAGTTTATAAATTAATATTAAATTCTTATAATTTAATTAAATGTTTAAGTAATGAATAACTTGATAGTTTATTTAGGATTTTTTTATATCGTAGTTGGGACTATATTTTTATTCGTACCTATATTTTATCTTGAGCTAGGCAGACCAAAAGACTTAATAAAAGCTTTTTTAAACTTATTACTAGGTTTCATATTAATCATTAAAAATAAAGCCATAGATACGTCATCTTTTGTAATTCTCCTACTATTAACAATACTTCTCGTTTTATATCTTGTAGAGCTTTTCTTATCTAGATGGAATCAATTGACAGATAAAGAAAAGAAAAAATTAACTACTTTTATGGAATTCAAACAAAATCTTTCGAAAATATTAGAGGCTATCAATCTTGGAGTTAGTAATTTTAGAAAACCTTTGAATTTTTTTACATTTGATAGCAATAATCAAAAAACAATCTCAAAAAAGTGGGTCAGAAATGATAAAAATGAAAAAAATGATAATATAAAAGCTTGAAACTAAATCAATTATTTATTTGAAACATCCCAAAAAAACTACAGGTCAATTAAGAAAGAATATAATAAATTAGATTTATTTAAACAATTCCATTGATCAACAATATTGTCGTATGAAATCTCAAAATAACAAAGAACAGAAATCAGACTTTTCCTATAAAGAGACTTTAAATTTACTTAAAACTGACTTCTCAATGCGTGCTAACTCAGTTGTAAGAGAACCTGAGATTCAGGATTTTTGGGCTAATAATAATATTGATTTTGAATTAGGTTCAAACAACTCTGGCAAAACATTTACATTACATGATGGCCCACCTTATGCAAATGGAGCGCTTCATATGGGTCATGCGCTTAATAAGGTTTTAAAAGACATAATAAATAAATACAAAACATTGAAAGGATTTAAGGTACATTATGTACCTGGTTGGGACTGCCATGGATTACCTATTGAATTAAAAGTACTTCAGAATTTGAAATCTGATGAAAGAAAGAATCTAGATACCTTAAATTTAAGAAAAAAAGCAACAGACTATGCATACCTACAAATAAAAAATCAAATGGAGGGTTTTAAAAGGTGGGGCATATGGGGAGATTGGGATAACCCTTACTTAACTCTTAAGAAAAGTTATGAATCTGCTCAGATTGGAGTATTTGGGAAAATGTTTTTAAATGGATACATATATAGAGGTCTTAAACCTGTACATTGGAGTCCAAGTTCGAGGACTGCACTCGCAGAAGCAGAATTAGAATATCCTGATGAGCATTATTCTAAAAGTATTTATGTTTCCTTAAAAATCACTAAATTATCTGAAAATATTCTTTTGCAATTGTGTCAAGAAAATCCCAATATTGAAAAGGATTTTTTTCTAAGTAATTCTTTCATAACTATTTGGACCACCACACCCTGGACCATACCTGCAAATGAAGCAGTTGCAGTAAATCCAAAAATAAAATACGTTTTTGCTATTGATGAAGAGAAACGAATATACCTTTTTGCAAAAGAATTATCTTCTGAAATTAGTAACAAATTTAATAAAGATCTAAAGACTCTTTTTGAGGTTAAAGGAGCTTCCTTGGAAGATATTGAATATCAACACCCTACCAAAAATAAAAATTGCAGAATTGTGATTGGGGGGGATTACATCACTACAGAATCAGGCACTGGAATTGTTCATACTGCACCCGGTCATGGGATAGATGATTTTAATGTGGGGCAAAAATATGATTTACCTACAACATGTGTTGTTGATGAAAAAGGTAACCTAAATGAATATTCTGGTCAATTCAAAGGATCAAATGTCCTAAAAGACGCAAATGATTTAATTATTGAATATTTAAAGGGCAATAATTTGCTTCTATTAAAAGAAAATTATAAGCACAGATACCCTTATGATTGGAGAACCAAAAAACCAACTATTTTTAGAGCAACTGAACAATGGTTTGCATCTGTAAATGGTTTTAGATCATCTGCATTAAAGGCAATTGAAGATGTTGAATGGATGCCAGCAACTGGAAAGAAAAGAATTTATTCTATGGTTGTTGGTAGAGGGGATTGGTGTATTTCCAGACAAAGGTCTTGGGGGGTTCCAATTCCAGTTTTTTATAAAAAAAATGGTAATGAAATTCTCCTAACCAGCGAGATAATTAATCATATACAAGAACTTTTTAGTGAACATGGAGCAGATATTTGGTGGGATTGGGATGTTAAGGATCT
>JFLJ01000061.1 GCA_000634115.1 Prochlorococcus sp. scB241_528O2
GATTGGGATGTTAAGGATCTATTGCCAGAAAAATATGTAAAAGATTCTGATCTATGGAAAAAAGGAACAGATACAATGGATGTTTGGTTTGATTCTGGATCTAGCTGGGCCGCAGTGTGTGAACAAAGAAGTGAATTAAAATATCCAGCGGACCTTTATTTAGAGGGCTCAGATCAACATAGAGGTTGGTTCCAGTCTTCTTTACTCACATCTGTTGCAGTTAATAATAAACCTCCATATAAGAAAGTTTTAACTCATGGTTTTGCACTTGATGAAAACGGAAGAAAAATGAGCAAATCTTTAGGTAACGTTGTTGATCCAAATACCATTATTAATGGTGGTAATAATAAAAAAATTGAACCTGCTTATGGCGCTGATGTTTTAAGGCTATGGGTAAGCTCTGTAGATTATTCAGTAGATGTACCAATTGGTTCAAATATACTTAAGCAACTATCAGACGTTTACAGAAAAGTTCGTAATACTGCTAGATATCTTCTAGGGAATATTCATGATTATGACCCTAACATTGATAGTTTTGAAATTGATCAATTGCCTCTCTTAGATCAATGGATGTTAGGTAGACTAGTTGAGGTTACAGATCAAATATCAAATGCTTATGAAAATTTTGAATTTTCAAAATTCTTTCAAATTTTACAAAGTTTTTGCGTTGTAGATCTATCAAATTTCTATTTGGATATTGCGAAGGATAGGTTATATGTAAGTTCTAAATCGCAGTTTAGAAGAAGATCATGTCAGTTTGTCATGTCTAGAGTTGTAGAAAATTTAGCTGTTCTTATTTCTCCAGTACTTTGTCATATGGCTGAAGATATTTGGCAAAATATTCCATATTCAACTAAAGAAAAATCAGTATTTCAAAGAGGATGGCCAATTTTTTCACAGTCATGGAAAAATGAAACTCTTAATGAACACATCACAAATTTGAGAAATTTGAGAGTTGAAATTAACAAAGCTATAGAGGGATGTAGAAACAAACAAATAATTGGAGCAGCTTTAGAAACAGAAGTTAATTATTTACCTGAAGATAATGTTGTAAAAGATTCTCTGACTTGGCTAGAAAGATTTGGGAATGAAGATGTAGATTTATTTAGGGATTGGCTTATAGTTTCAAATTTCCAAGTGGTATCTGATTTGGCTGAGAATTCTCTAATTATTGATGATAATGAACTTGGAAAGATCCAAATTAATAAGGCTGATGGTCAAAAATGTGATAGATGCTGGCATTATCAACAAGAAACTTTTATTGGAATCCAAAATACAAAATTATGCAAAAGATGTTCAAATATTATTAATCTTGAATTTTCTTAAATCCAGTTCTTTTGATTCAAAAAGAAATCTGAGTTTTGATTTTCTATTATAAAGTTATCTTTGGTTTCATTTAAGGGTGCTTTAAAAAGTTTAAAGTTTGTAAGTATATATCTAAATTCAATAACTTTTTTTTCTAAATCTATTTCAATTGGATGAGTTGTAGAGCTACTGAAACCTTTAAAAATAATTATTTCTAACTTTTCTTTATGATTCTCTTTTAAAATGTAACCCTCTACTTTCAGTACCCTATTAGGTATTAAGGAACTTATTTTTTCTAAATTATTTAATAAATCAATATCTGCCATTTTCGGAGAAGGAAGAGTTTCTTCCATTTTTAGGTAATTTAATTATTAACCATTGAATCAAGCCTAAAGTATAGATTAATAATGAAAATAATCCTAAAAATTTTGCTATTGGCTGAGTAAAGTTAGCTCCAAAGAAAAAATTAAATAAATTTTTGATAATAATATAGAAATCAGAAGAAGGCTGAAGCCATATCTCACATGCAGCAGAATTAATAGAAGAAAAGCAGTTAAAGTTTTGCAAACTTTGGATTAAGAAATTGAGAGATATAAAAGTAAGAGACCATCTCCATACTTTTGTCGTTGTGGTAAGTGGGTAAGTAAAGTCATATTCTTTTAATTCATCATTTATATCGTTCCAAAACCAAACTGAAATTGTCATTAATAATGTTGAAATATTTGTTATCAGAAGAGCATAATTATATTTACCTATTAAAAGTAATAGGCTTATAAAAAATAAAAGGGATATTTTCCAATAAATTGATATCAGTTTATTAACAGCTTGATTTCTTTTCTTAATTGACCAAAAGAATAAAGTAACAGGAATACCAATGAGGAAAATTATTGAAAGTTGAAAAGATAGCCAAATAGAAAGTTGATTAAAAACGTTCAAAACTTTTTCTTTTTACATACATAATAATTAAACATCAAACTGTTACTTGTTAACTTACTATTGTCATAGTTATGAATATTATGCATCTTTGTAATATTTCCGAAAAATAAATTTATAATTTTATGAGACAGCATGTTAATCCACTTAGTAAAAATTTTAACGAAATTGAGAGAATCCCTTCTTTGAAGGAAATGTTTGGTGATCCTAAATTGAATCTGCATTTGGATATAGGTTGTGCTGCTGGTGAGTTTCTATTTGATTTAGCTTTAGTTAATACCAGTTGGAATTATTTAGGAATTGAAATACGCGAGAAATTAGTTAAAACTGCTAAATTAAAAGTGCGAGAAAGAGAAATTAAAAATTTATATTTTGCATTTGGTAATGCTAATAATATTTTGAATGATGTCCAAAGTAAGTTTATTCTCAAAAATGTAAGAAGTATTTCTTTTAACTTTCCTGATCCATGGTTCAAGAAAAGACATTATAAAAGGCGCGTAATTCAGCCAGAATTTATTCATATTCTCTCAAATTTATTACACAAAGGATCCTTAATTTTTATAAAAACTGATGTCAAGGATTTATTCGATTATATGGATTGCACAATATCAAGTAATTTTAATTTTAAAACAATAGATAAAAATAATTTTAATTATTTTGAAAGTTTTAATCCAAATAAAGTTCAAACTAATAGGGAGAAGTATGCGATTGTAAATCAGCTTGATATTTTTGATAAGGTTTATATAAAAATCTGATTCATAATTAATTTATTATTTTATTAATTTCCAAAGACAGTTTTTTCGTTATTTCGCTCGATAAAGAATTAACTTTCGTCTTATTTTTGGCCTCAACAAGAACTCTCATGACGGGTTCTGTGCCGCTAGGCCTTATATAAATTCTAAAATTATCTGAGTTCTGTGACTGGTAACTTTCTATAGTTTGATAAATTAAATTTCTAGCTTTTTGATTTATTTTATTAATATTAAAATCTAAATTGATATTGGTTAGTTTCTGAGGAAATGGGTCAAAACTAGTTTTTAACCAATCATTTAGAGTAATATTTTTCTTTTTACAGTATTTAGAAATTTGAATTGCAGTCAATATTCCATCTCCAGAAAAGTTATTAATTTTTGAAAGTATATGACCTGACTGCTCACCTCCTAAAACAGCTCTTTTTTTCTTAATTGCGTCATGAACGTATTTATCTCCTACATCAGTTCTGTATAAAATCCCACCAATTTTATTCCAGGCTTTTTCAAAACCTAAATTTGCCATTTGAGTTGATATGAGTAAATTCTTTGTAAGAATATTTTGTTCCATAAGTTCCCTACCCCAAAGAAAAAGAATATGATCTCCATCTAATACATTGCCTTTAGAATCTAACCCAATTACTCTATCTGCATCTCCATCGAAACTAAATCCCATATCTGCAGGATTTTCTTTTAATGCTTTTTTTATTGGTTCGAGGTTAGTAGAACCACAGTTCATATTAATTTTTAAACCATTTTTAGAGTTATTAATAACTTTTACATCTGCTCCAAGATTCTGAAAAATTTTTTTTGCGCAGGTTGTTGCTGATCCATAGCATGTGTCTAATATTATTTTCATACCATTTAAATTTTCGCCATCCATTGATTTGATCAGGCTTTCTATATAAACATTAATAAGCTCTTTATTTGTTTGAATAGATATCTCATTTGTAATGAGTGATCTGTTTTCATTTGACTCCTGAATTAATTTTTGAATTTTATTTTCAAAGCTTTTGGAAATTTTTTGACCATTATGATCAAAGATTTTTATGCCATTATATGCAGGCGGATTATGACTAGCAGATATCATAATCCCGCTACTCATATTCTCTTGGTTGATTAAAAAAGGGATAGCCGGGGTAGGGCAGATTCCAAGATTAATAAATTTTTTTCCACTTGCATTTATGCCTTGTGCTATTGCCTGAAGTAGAATATCTCCACTAATCCTAGTATCTCTTCCAATTAATATTGGATTATTCTTTTCTAAATACAAACCAAGAGCATATCCAACTTTATATGCTAATGAATAAGTTATCTCTTCATTAAATTTTCCTCTTATTCCGTCAGTTCCAAAGATTGATTGCATAATAAGATTTCAGGAATTAAAGATATTTTTCATATTATTTGGTTCTTATTTTATCAGTTGATTAAATGGTAAAGGATTAAAATTCTCTTTATTTGATTAACTTATTTAAAATGTTTTAAGTCGTTAGGTATTTATAGTGCAATCTGAGAGAAGCGAACCACTCTTAAATTCCAACCTGCAAGCAATACTCGTTTTGCTTGTTGCTGTTGTTATTGTTTTTTTGATTTTATTTAGAAACCTCTTTTTTCAATCAACTTACCTTCTTAAGAGTTTTGGAGAATTATCTGTTGATCCTGAAATAGCTTTTAATAATAACAAACCTACTTTCCTTGAATTTTATGCTGAGTGGTGTGAAGTTTGCAAAGAAATGGCTCCCAAAGTATCTGCTTTAAAGGAGGAATACGAAAAAGATATTAATTTTGTTTTTTTAAATGTTGATAATCAGAAATGGGATAATTACATTCGAAAATTTGAGGTCAATGGAATCCCTCAAGTTAATCTCTTTGATAGAAAAGGTAATTTAATATCTACTTTTATTGGTAAACAAGAAGAAATAAAAATAAAAGATTCTATTGATCAACTTGAAAGTGAAATTACATCAAATGAAGAATTTGTTAACCCTGAATTTTCATATATCAAGGAAAATAAAAATCATGAGGTTACCCCTCGTAGTCATGGATAATTTTTACCAATTTAGAGATTTTGATACAATTGGAAAACATTCTTTAAAAATAGACTTGCAATTTTGAGCAATAGACTTGTGCTCTTTTTGAGTACCATGAGCTGATCTTAAATGTATGTAATGTATCCATGATCTGCATGATCCAGACATATAGATTCTCGTTGGTGTTGCTAATGGCAAAACAAATCTGGCACATTCTTTAGCTATTCCTTCAGCCAGTAAGTCTTCATATAATTCTGAGGCAGCTTTAAAATGAGAAGCAATTTTTTGATTGAATCTTTTTTTTAAATCATCAGGGAGGTCAGGGATAGAATTTTGTCTATTTTTAAAATCTTGTCTTCTTAACTCTGGTAGTGGGATATTTCCTAATTGAGAACTATCTGCATATCTCTGTGAAAATTCTTGGAAAGTAAATGATCTATGCCTTAAAATTTGAGCTGCAATTCCTCTATTGGTTTCTATTTGCAATGTCATGAATGACTGTTCAAATACACTCCAATGTTCATTTTTAATGCAATAACTTAGTAACTTTGAATAATCCTCATTTTTCTGGTTGCTTGGATTACTTACTCTTGCAATGTAAGCCATTGTTTTTTCTGCATCAGGAGTTAATGATATTAGTTCAACTTTACTCATTTTAGATCTTTGCAAGAGTTACTTTTTCTGGTTGATTTTGATATTTACCTCTTCTATCTTCATAAGTTGTAGAGCATGGATCACCTTCAAAAAAGAGTAATTGACAGATACCCTCATTAGCATAAATTCTGCAATCTGCACCTGAACTATTACTAAACTCTAAAGTTAGGTGGCCTGCCCATCCTGCCTCTGCGGGGGTTGTATTAACAATAATTCCTAGTCGGGCATATGTACTTTTACCTATACATATTACAGTTATATTTTCTGGTACTTTCATCTTTTCTAAAGCTACTCCTAAACCATAGGAGTGAGCAGGAAGAATGAAAAAGTCTCCATCATTATCATGGTGAAGAACAGTTTTTTCTAAATTATCAGGATTAAACTTTTTAGGATTCATCACTGTCCCAGGAATATGTCTGAAAATTAGGAATTCTTTTGATGAAAGTCTTAAATCATAGCCATAAGAGGAACATCCGTAACTCAAAACCGGTTTTTGTTTATTATCAGGTTCAAGATGCCGCACCAAATTTGATTGGAAGGGATTTATCATTCCCTCAGAGGCTTTTTGATTTATCCAGAGATCATTTTTAAGCATTGTTTTATGAGCGAAGTTCAGTGATTTGGTTGGCCATTAATAATAAATCTTTAGGAATGCCTGTACCTGTAAGGATTACATCTCCAGAAATAAATCGGTTTTCAAGTGTTGAAATCAAATCATCCTTATCGATAATCTTCATTTCAATTGCAAGAAAAATTTCATCAAGGATGACTTGATCATGTTTACCAGAAAGTAATTCTTTTTTGCAAAAACTCCATAATTCATAAATAGATTCATGAATAATTTTTTTTAAATTTTTATTATTTTCAATTTCTTTAGAATCATATTGATCAAAGGATTGTGATGATCTAACCCAAGTTAGATTCCCACAAAGCTTAACTGCATTGTTAATCCCTTGTTTAACACCTCCTTTCATAAATTGCACTAAAAGTACTTTCCTGCCAAGAGCTGCATTTCTTAGAGAGTCTCTAATAATAGAGGAATAACTGCCTCTGTAAGAAGATTGATATATTTGAATCTGCCCGTTTTGTGTAAGCCTTTTTAAATTTATTGTGTTATCAGAACTTTTTTTTACAACATCAAGATTACTCTCGGAATAACTATTAGGTGAACTAATTACCATTATTTTAGATTTCTTTTCTACATGCAGTATAATTTGAATTTAATTACACTGCATATAGTGTAATTTTACTTAAAAAAAACTTTGGCAAACTTTAATCTAACCTAGAGACTTCTATATAGAAAACTAAAAAGAATTTGAAAATGTTACTGTTGATACAAGATATTTTGAGGTGTCTTCTTAAATTTTTTAATAGTTAAAATATTTATGATACCTTCTTCTCAAGGATTCAGTCGTTTTAGTTCGAAACTGTCCGGCCAAAGTAAAATTAACTCTGTTGGAGAACGTTTTCCAATCAATAGGACTTTAATGGAAGTAATTAAAGGTCTTGATGGTGCAAGTACAGAAATGGTTGAGAGATCGAAAACAATATTTTTCCCCGGGGATCCTGCAGAAAGGGTTTATCTAATAAGAAGAGGAGCAGTAAGGTTATCAAGGGTTTATGAGTCCGGAGAAGAGATCACTGTTGCTCTTTTAAGAGAGAATAGTCTTTTTGGGGTTCTATCTCTTCTGACAGGCCATAGATCTGATCGTTTTTATCATGCCATAGCTTTTACGAGAGTTGAAATGATAACAGCACCAGCGAAGTCTGTTTTAAAAGCAATAGAGGAAGACGCATCAGTAGGACTATTATTGTTGCAGGGTCTTTCAAGTAGGATCCTACAAACAGAAACAATGATAGAAACTCTGACTCATAGGGACATGTCTTCTCGTTTAGTAAGCTTTTTAATGGTTCTTTGCAGAGATTTTGGAGTCGCAAGTGAAAAAGGTATTACGATAGATTTGAGGCTTTCCCATCAAGCCATCGCTGAAGCTATTGGCTCAACAAGAGTAACGATTACAAGATTATTAGGAGATTTAAAGGATTCTGGTCTCCTCAATATTGAAAGAAAAAAAATTACAGTATTTGACCCAATAGCTCTTGCAAAAAGATTTAATTGATTCATTATTAATTATGATGTATTGATTATATGATTTAAGTGGCTTGGATTTTAATAGTTTTTTTAATATTACTGGGGGGTTTAATTGCACCATTTGGTGATCTGCTTGGTACAAAAATTGGTAAAGCAAGATTTAGTATTTTAAAATTAAGACCAAAGAAAACAGCCACAATTGTTACGATAATAACTGGAGGGTTTATTAGTTCAATATCAATAGGTTTATTGATTTTGGTTAGTGAAGAATTTAGGCAAAGACTTTTTGTTGATATTCCTTTTTTGCAAAGAACTTTAGATGAAAGTAAAAAGGCTCTTATACCTTTGCAGGAAGAAAGAAAAAAACTTGAAAATAAAATTATCCAAAAAGAAAAGGAATTAAATTTGTTAAAAAATAATATTAGTGAATTTAGGAGGGGTAATATTGTTATTAAAAGAGGTCAAACTTTATTTATTGCTGAGGTTAATTCAAGTTCAAATATAAAATTAGACTTAGGAAAAATCTACAATGAAGCTGATAAATTTGTTCGGAAAATTGTTCTCCCAACTAATAAAGATGCAAAACATATTCTTTTGTGGAGACCTAGTGATATTACAAAAATAGAGAGTATCGCTTCTAGAGGGGGTGATTGGATTTTATTAATTAAATCTGCAACAAATGTCTTAAGGGGGGATAATTATGTTTTTATATCTCCTGATTTATTAGAAAATAAATTTATAGTAAGAAAAGGAGATGTTATTAAAAGCTCTATCTTTGGGAAAAGTGAGTTAAATCGTAAATCTATCAACTTAAAAATTCAATCATTATTAAGAGAAACAAGAGATGAAATTAAGTCAAAAGGATCACAAGCTAATGAAATTAAAACTAGTGGGAATTTTGTAAAAAAAATCACGGACTTTCTTAAAGAAAATCAAAATATCAAATTTAAGTTAGAAGTAGTCTCTTTGAGAGATAGTAAAACTGCAGAACCTATAGTTGTTGAAATTAATATTTTAAAAATAGTACCTTAAATGGCAAGAGTAATAACTATTGACCCTGGGAAAAGTAAATGCGGCTTAGTTTTAGCTGAAATAAGTGAAAAAAAAGTTTATGAAGCAATCATTGTTAAAAGTGAATTAATTGAAGATTATGTCAGAAATCTAATTTCGCTTGAAGACATATCAAAAATAATCATTGGTAACGGTACAACCAGTAGACAGATTATAGAAAAACTATATTTTTCAAAAAAAGAAATAATAACTTTTGAAGAAAGAAATACTACTTATAGAGCCAAAGCAAGATATTTTGAACTTTTTCCTATTAGCGGTTTGAAGTTTTTAATACCTAAGGAGGTTTTTATTCTTAATAAAAATCTTGATGCAATATCAGCTCTGATAATTTTAGAGGACTATTACAAAATAAAGTTTACTTTGGATCAAAATATAGATTTTAAAACTTGGCTGAAATAGTGAACTTGTATTCATTACCTGCTTCTAGTTCATAATCTTTTTTTAATAAAAATCTTAATAAGGAATCCTCAATTAATGCTCTTCCCAAAGGAGGATTCACTAATAATAAACCTTTATTAAAAGACCATATAAAAGTCCATTTAAATTGACTAGCTTGCACAACTCCCTTAATTTGCTTTTTTGAAAAGCAATATTCTATAACACTTACATGGGCGATTGTTTCTGGTTTGGACCTCATTTGTTAAATTTGGTCTTTATTAAAAGAATTTAATTCATTTATTATAAATTCTTCTTTTTTAGTACTTAATTGTTCGAGGGATTCAATTACTCTCTTAAATACTTTATCTAATATTAATTTTTCTTCTGAAGGAATATTCCCTAATACATGAGAAATAGTATTGAAATTATTTGTTTTATTAATTAATGGAGGTGAACCAATACCAATTCTTATTCTATTAAAGTTTTGAGTTTGCAATTTTTCAATTATGCTTTTAAGCCCATTATGTCCACCTGAGCTCCCTTTTTTTCTAAATCTTATTTTTCCAAGGGGAAGATCCTTAACATCCCAATC
>JFLJ01000062.1 GCA_000634115.1 Prochlorococcus sp. scB241_528O2
GACCAATAAATCTCTTCCTTTGTATGTAAATTAATTTTTTTGATTGCTTGAAGTGGAGCGTTTCCTAGCTTTTGAGATGTGCTTGCCATCCAACTAAAAGTTGCTTCTAATCCTAAGTTTTTAGGATTCACAGTTGCAAATTCACAACGATGTTCACTTAAAGTTTCAAGTTCACTAGTTTTTTTCTTTAGATCGATAATTGATCTTTTCAGTTTTCCTTCTGGATATTTATCAAAGTCAATATCCCTAAAATTCTCATCTGGACCAACTGATGGGAAATCATCATAAAAAATACTATCTAATACGATTTTGGAATCTTTTTCAAATGCATTTACATGATGAAAAACA
>JFLJ01000063.1 GCA_000634115.1 Prochlorococcus sp. scB241_528O2
ATCAATAGCATTCTGTAAAAATATTGCCCAATTAGTTGTAATTGCGAAATCATGAAGGAATGCAAAGCCATTAAAGGTATCTTTTCTGTCGAAACTGAGCTCTCCAGAATTTGTACCAGTATTATTAAATTCCATTAATCTAATGGTACTTTTTGGCCCGGTTTGAACTCCAAAAGTTACTAAAAGTTCTGAAGATGCATTTGAGTTTAGGTCTGTTTTGGGATGGGCACTGAATGCTTCGTTAGGCTTGAGTGCCCCTTTTAATGTTGTTAAACCAATAGTTTCAAGACTATCAGGATCCATTGCATGTGGACCAGCTGCTTCCCATAATGCGAGCATTTCATCTCCTAATTTAACG
>JFLJ01000064.1 GCA_000634115.1 Prochlorococcus sp. scB241_528O2
CTTGAATTTTAGATCTAATGCATTATTTAAAACCCCTCCATTTTTTTGTGTACCAAAAACACCTCTATAAATAAATTTATTTATTTTTTCTTCTTCCAAATAGCCTTTAGTTTTAACAAATCTATTTGTTAAGAATGGCTGACCATTTTCGAATTTGATTGATGTTATCATTCCATCACCATCAAATGGATGATGAACCCATTGTCCACCTCTCTCTAATATTCCTGGACCATTTCTTAATAATGTTCCATTTAAATTTTTAATATTATTACCCTTGC
>JFLJ01000065.1 GCA_000634115.1 Prochlorococcus sp. scB241_528O2
TTCGGTAGCCATTCTCATTGCTCTTGAAAAAGCTTTAAAGCAAGCCTCAACTATATGATGTGAATTGCTCCCTCTTATTTGATTAATATGCAGAGTAATACCACTGTTATTTACAAAGGCAATAAAAAACTCTTTTACTAGTTCAGTATCATAATTGCCAATTCTAGGAGCTTTTAATTGAAGATCATAAGATAGATGTGGTCTGCCGGAACAGTCTAAAGTCACTTGAACTAATGCTTCATCTAATGGGGCAAAGAAATGTCCAAATCTACTTATTCCTTTTCTTTCTCCCAAGGCTTTTGAAAATGCTTTTCCTAACGCGATTCCTA
>JFLJ01000066.1 GCA_000634115.1 Prochlorococcus sp. scB241_528O2
GAGATGACATTTTTATGCAAAAAATTTAGTTTACATTCCATTAATGCAGTAACCTGCATCAACATAAATTGTTTGGCCTGAAATACCGCTAGAGAGATCACTTAATAAAAAAGCAGCAGTATTACCTACTTCCTTTTGAGTGACTGTTCTGCGTAAAGGAGCCTTTTCTTCAACATTGTGAATCATATCTAAAATGCCACCTATAGCAGAACTCGCAAGTGTTCTTATAGGTCCAGCACTTATTGCATTAACTCTGACTTGTTTTTCTGGACCAAGTTCTGCAGAAAGATATCTTACTGAAGCTTCTAAAGCTGCTTTTGCAACTCCCATCACGTTGTAGTTAGGAATCGCCCTCTCTGATCCTAAATAAGTTAATGAGACAACGCCTGCACCATCACTAAAAAGTGGTTTTGCTGCTTTA
>JFLJ01000067.1 GCA_000634115.1 Prochlorococcus sp. scB241_528O2
ATTTGCCCCCAATTGTTTTTTATATTTTTAAAGATTTCTTCAATTTGAGCTGGATTTTGAACATCAAGAGGCAAAAATAACGATGGGTTTAAAGGTTCCGTTAGTTCTCTAACTTTAGATTCGAATCTTCCCTTATCATCAGGCAAATATGTGATTCCAAGTTCTGCGCCAGCTTTTGAAAGTTGTTGAGCAATACCCCATGCTATTGAACGATTATTGGCAATTCCTGTAACAAGAATTTTTTTGCCAGT
>JFLJ01000068.1 GCA_000634115.1 Prochlorococcus sp. scB241_528O2
GGCTATTAGTGTAGTTGGTGCTAATCCTATTTTGGTAGATATAGATCCTGAAACTTATCTCATTAATACTGAACTAATAGAACAAGAAATAAATTCTAATACCAAGGCAATTATGCCAGTTCATCTATTTGGGAATGCAGTAAATATGACTTTAATAAAATCATTGGCCAAAAAATATGACTTAAAAGTAATCGAAGATTGTGCTCAGGCAACATGCACAATGTGGGAAAATTCCAAAGTTGGTAGTATAGGTGATATTGGTTGTTTTAGCTTTTTCCCTACTAAAAATTTAGGAGCTGCTGGAGATGGTGGCGCAGTAACAACTTCAGATCAGAAGATTGCCAAAAAAATTAGAGAACTAGCTGTTCATGGTAGCCCAATAAGATATCAC
>JFLJ01000069.1 GCA_000634115.1 Prochlorococcus sp. scB241_528O2
GGGAGGTATCTAATTTAGAAAAAAATCCATTTATTAGTTTTCCAAAAATTAGCTCTGATTCAATTTTCCATTCTTGGAATCAATTTGTCATCAAATTAAGAAACGATAAATATTTTTTAAATGAAGATTTTTCAAATTTATTTGATACTGATTGCAAAAAATACTATTCCTTAAGGAATTTGGTAAAACAACAACTTTTTGAAAAAGGTATTAATTCAATTATTTATTATCCAATTCCAATTCACGCACAAATAGCTTACAAAAATAAAAATTTTTCTAGAGCAAAACTCATAAATACAGAGAGAATTTGTACAGAAGTTCTTAGCCTTCCAATGTTTCCTGAAATTTCTTATGAAGAGCAA
>JFLJ01000070.1 GCA_000634115.1 Prochlorococcus sp. scB241_528O2
CTTATGAAGAGCAAGTTTATGTAGCAGAAAATTTAAATAAAGTTTTAAAGAATTGTATAGAGGAAATTCAAATTTCAGCATAAAGTGACTTAAATAATCTTTGTTGTAAGTTGTGATTGACAATAGGGCTTGAATAATTATTTTTTTCTAAATTAGATATCTCCCCATTTAATAGGTCTGAATTTGACACCTTAGATAATTCAGGAATCCAATATTTTATATATTCGCAAATAGGATCAAATTTTTTTGCTTGGGTATATGGATTAAAAATTCTAAGTGGTTTTGGATCCATGCCGCTACTGGCACTCCACTGCCATCCCCCATTATTTGCAGCTAAGTCTCCATCAACCAAAGTCTCCATAAATTTTTTCTCGCCCATTTGCCAATTGCATATAAGATCTTTCA
>JFLJ01000071.1 GCA_000634115.1 Prochlorococcus sp. scB241_528O2
TTTGCCACGGAAATTTATCCCATTTTTTTCTATATGGACCTTTCTCTAGCTCTGGGAAATGGAATAAACAATGTTGATAAAATTCACGCCAAACAAGTTCTTTTTGCCAAGTTTCAATTGATAGGTAATTTTCTTGATTTTCAAAATCTGAATTTAAATTTAATGTGGAGTTCCAAACTGTTCTAATGCTGATGGTGCCGAATCTGAGAGATGCACTTAAAAAAGATGTACCATTATGCGAAGGTAAGTCTCTTGCAGAATTATAAGAATATATTTTTTTTT
>JFLJ01000072.1 GCA_000634115.1 Prochlorococcus sp. scB241_528O2
GTAAATTTGATGTTTTTGAGAAATTTCTTTAGAACCGAATCAGATGAATTTATTTTCTTATTTTCTTTGAGTTTATTATCTAAATCTTTAAACTGGAAAATAACTTTATCTTGATTGTATGGACCTAATAAATTCATTTTTGATTTAAGGTTTTTGTAAAAAGGTCCATAAACTGAATAAGCTTTGTTAATCCCTGAATATATTTTTAAAGGTTCTATTAATAAGTGATCCCAAGATTCAATAACTTGAATATTTTTTTCTTTTAAATTTTTTTTTATTTGTAAATCTCGATTAATCTCATAAGGTTCAATTGATTTATTCCAAAAAACAAATTTAGCATCTATTGTCTTTGCTAATTGAGGAATTATTATTACCGGATCTCCTTCTTCTATAACGAGTCTACTACCCATTTTTTTCCAATTATTTCCTAATTCTTGAAGCGAATTCGCTAGAAACCAAGCTCTTGAATTGG
>JFLJ01000073.1 GCA_000634115.1 Prochlorococcus sp. scB241_528O2
TGAATTGGCATTAAAATCGTGTGAGTAATTTTTATCTAATATGTAAGTTGAAGTTATAGCATTTGATAATGAAAATGCTTTGATTAAAGCTTGATTATCAAATATTCTTAAATCCTTTCTATGCCAAAAAAGTATTCTAGGTTTATTCATAATTTATCTAAAAATTGTTTAGCTCTAAACCAAGCTGTCACAGTTTTTGCGTCAAGAATTTCATCTCCACTAGAAATAAGATTATCTATTTCGTCCGGATCTAAAATTAATACTTCTATATCTTCATCTAA
>JFLJ01000074.1 GCA_000634115.1 Prochlorococcus sp. scB241_528O2
GTCGAAGAATGATAACTTTATTATCTTTTGTGATAGGAACGGCTAATGCTGCGCCAGGATGTTTAATGTATCCATATTCACCTTCATGTCCATTTGGAAGCTCAATTCTATTAATTTCAAAACTAAATTTTTTTGACTTTAACTCAGATATTTTTTCTTTAAAAATTGATCTTTTTATAAGTTTTTTGTTGGCCATATTTTTTAAATAAAAACAGCCTAACAGTTATTTTTTGGTTTTGTAAATCATTGAATAGACCATTTTGGGTCATCA
>JFLJ01000075.1 GCA_000634115.1 Prochlorococcus sp. scB241_528O2
TATACATAGTCCATTTTTGATATTAAGATTTGATAATTCCACTACAAAAAACAAAGTTATTGGATAAATTCTATATCAGGCATTTTTAAAGTGATTTTGAACCCCGAGTTACAAGAAAAAGGAGAAATAAAAGATTTAATGAAGTCAAAGGATTCTTTTAGAGCTTTCCCTTTGGCGGCAATTACAGGTCATAGTTTATTGAAGTTATCTTTGCTTTTGGCAGCAGTTGATCCAAGTTTAGGAGGAGTGATTATCGCCGGCGGAAGAGGTACTGGTAAGTCAGTATTAGCTAGGGGTTTGCATACTTTACTCCCTCCTATAGAGGTATTAGATAATGAATCAATACTGGAAAAACTAACTAAGAGAAATAGTAATACTTCATTAAGACCTATTGGTAGGAACCTAGATCCAGATAAACCAGAGGAATGGGATATTAGTACTAATAAATTGTTAGAGGAGGTAATTGGAAGTGATTATTTGAATCAAATTAAAGAAATTCCGAAAAAAGTGAGAGAAGCTCCATTTATTCAAGTTCCCATTGGCATAACTGAAGATAGGCTTGTTGGATCAATTGACGTAGCTGCATCATTAAGTACTGGGGAACAAGTTTTTCAGCCAGGAATTTTAGCAGAGGCACATAGAGGTGTTCTTTATGTAGACGATATAAATTTGTTGGATGATGGTATTGTCAATTTAATTCTTGAAGCTACAGGAAGAGAGAAAAATAATATTGAAAGAGATGGTTTAAGCCTTTCTCATCCTTGTAAGTCACTTTTAATAGCAACTTATAATCCTGAAGAAGGTGCTTTAAGAGATCATGTTTTAGATCGTTTTGCCATTGTGCTTTCCGCAGATCAATCTATTGATAATGCTCAAAGAGTTGAGATTACAAAATCTGTTTTATCGCACGCAGAAAATAATATTAAATTTTCAGAAAAATGGTCTGAAGAATCTGATAATTTATCCACTCAATTAATTTTGGCAAGGCAATGGTTAAAGGATGTCAAGATAACAAAAGAGCAAATAACCTATTTAGTTAATGAAGCTCTTAGGGGA
>JFLJ01000076.1 GCA_000634115.1 Prochlorococcus sp. scB241_528O2
CTCTTAGGGGAGGCGTAGAAGGGCATAGATCAGAATTATTTGCAGTAAAAGTAGCAAAGGCTAATGCAGCTCTTCGAGGCGATGAGAATGTAAATTCTGAAGACCTAAAAGTTGCAGTTAGGTTAGTTATTCTTCCACGAGCAATGCAAATACCTCCAGAAGAAGATGATATTCAACCACCACCTCCCGAGGATCAGAGTCCCCCACCACCTCCTCAATCAAACAATGAAGACTCTGAACCTGATGCTAATGACGATAATCAAGAGCAAGAAAAAGAACAAGAGGAAGATAATTCTGATGGAGAAGAAGAATCTACCCCTGAAATACCTGAAGAATTCATATTAGTTCCTGAGGCATGTATGGTTGATCCTGACTTATTACTTTTTTCATCAGCCAAATCAAAAGCAGGAAATAGTGGTAGTAGATCAGTGATATTAAGCGACAGTAGAGGGAGATATGTAAAACCTATTATCCCAAGAGGTAAAGTAAAGAGAATTGCTGTGGATGCTACTCTTAGAGCTGCGGCTCCTTATCAAAAATCTAGAAGGTTAAGAAACCCTGATAAATCAATAATTATTGAAGAAAATGATTTTAGAGCAAAGCTTCTTCAAAAAAAGGCTGGAGCATTAGTTATTTTTCTGGTTGATGCTAGTGGCTCAATGGCTTTAAATAGAATGCAAAGTGCAAAGGGCGCAGTCATAAGGCTTTTAACAGAGGCTTACGAGAATAGAGATGAAGTGGCTCTCATTCCCTTTAGGGGCAATCAGGCCGAAGTTCTTTTACCTCCAACGAGATCTATAACTGCTGCAAAAAGAAGGCTTGAAACAATGCCTTGCGGTGGTGGATCGCCTTTAGCTCATGGACTAACACAATCAGCAAAAGTTGCAAAAAATGCTCTTTCAACGGGAGATATAGGTCAAGTTATTGTTGTTGGTATTACTGATGGAAGAGGAAATGTACCATTAGGATTATCTCTAGGACAAAGTGAAGTTGAAACAAATGATAATGTCGATTTAAAGCAAGAAGTCCTTGATATCGCAGCAAAATATCCCATGCTCGGGATAAAACTCTTAATAATTGATACAGAGAGAAAGTTTATTGCAAGCGGCTTTGGTAAAGAATTAGCAGAGGCTGCTCAAGGTAAATATGTTCAACTTCCTAAAGCTACAGATAAAGCAATCGCCGCTATGGCCTTAAATGCTATAAATGAATTTTAAATATTCCTATGGATATATTTCGTTAAGGAATTTTGAAAGTCCAATAGTTAAATCTCTTAAAGATTTAGTTAATTCTTTATCTTTCATTAATTTTTCAAAATCATCACTCATATCATCTAATTTACTGGAGATAGATTTTGCAGCATTAATTGTTGATTTAATATCATCAAGGGTTTCTTTATCATTGATGGTAGACAAAATGTTATTCAGATTATTAGCAGCAATAGTGATTTCTTCTATTAATGGTTGAACTCTTAGAATTTCTTGCTTTGATAAATAAATTAGTTCATCAAGATTCTCTTGTGTTTTATCAAATTGGTCCATTGACTTAACGATATTCTCAATTAAGTTTTCTTGATTTGATTCTTTTAAAAATTGACTTATTTTATTTGTTACATTCGAAAGACTTGATAGTTGTTTACCTGTGATAATATCTCCCTGACAAATAATTAATTTAGAATTACATTTTTGGGATGTAGGTTTTTCTATGTCTTTAGGAATTGTTTTTTCAATTGTTTCTAAAGCAACTTGTACATCTCCTCCAAGGAAAGAATTAGTTACTACCTTAGCGAAAGCTGGCCTAGGAAGAATAATTTCAGGATTATTTAAAACTATTTTTGCTTGAATTGATTCATTAGTAAAAAAGATATCTTCTACTGAGCCTACTAAAATCCCCCTGTAAGTAACTGGAGATTGTTTTGATAAACCGCTTGCGTTATTGAATTCAGCAAAGAGGTACCACTTTTTTGAAGATAATTTTACTCCTCTTAGCCAAAAAGAAAAGAATGTGAAAATTAAAATTCCTCCTAGTAAAGAAAATCCAACTATTGAATCTCGTAAGCTTCTACGCATAATTTCTAAATGTCTTTAGGTTGCATTGGACCATCAAGTTTCCCATTCCTAAATTGAAATACATAGGGGTCATTACTCTCTTTAAATTCTTGAATAGAACCTGCCCATCTAAATTTACCCCCATAAAGTATTAGAACTTTATCTGATGTCCTTTCTATAGTACTAAGAACATGGCTAACCACAATAGATGAACCGTTTGCTTTATCATTTGTCTTATTAATCAAATCTTCAATTCTTGTTGAGGCGATTGGATCAAGACCTGCAGTCGGTTCATCAAAAAGTAATAAAGGTTTAGTCTTTGAATTGAGAGTGTGATCTGTAATTAAAGCTCTAGCAAAACTAACTCTTTTTTGCATGCCTCCGCTTAATTCATTTGGAAGCTTATTTTCAACATTAAATAATCCAACCTCTGCCAAACATTCACATACAATTTCATGCATTAGCTTTTTAGATAGGTTTTTGTTCCTTCTGAGGAGAAAACCTACATTCTCTTCAATAGTTAAAGATC
>JFLJ01000077.1 GCA_000634115.1 Prochlorococcus sp. scB241_528O2
CATCAGGAGGATTGTTTTGATCTAATCTTAAGTATGATTGTATTTCACCACATATTCTTAATTCTCCTTTGGTAGGTAAAATTAGGCCTGCTAATATTTTTAGGATAGTTGACTTACCAGAACCTGAAGGGCCAACAATAGCTAACTTCTCTCCATCATTTAGTTGAAAATTTAGTTGCTTAAGTACATCAACTTTACCCCAACTTATTGAAAGGTTTTTTGTTTCAACTGCATGCTTTGATTTTTTCAAGATCTATATAGAAAAAATTCATCCTCTATTACATATTGCCTATTTTTAGAAATAAAAAAAG
>JFLJ01000078.1 GCA_000634115.1 Prochlorococcus sp. scB241_528O2
TTAGAAATAAAAAAAGGATGTATGAATTTGATTTATAATGAATCTAAGTAGTTTTTAAATTTGGGAAAATAATTAAAGAGGCTTTTTGATGAATAAACGTAAAAAAAGAGTAAGGAGATATTATAAATATTTTAAAAAGTCTAATTTTGATTTGCTAAATAAAATTTTAAGAATTTTGAGTTGGCTTTTACCAGGACTGGTAATTAAAAGATGGATGCTGACATCTGCAATAGGATTTTTGACTTCATTATTAGGCCTTGCAATATGGACAGATTTAAGGCCCCTCTATTGGCTTATTGAAGTATTTTTTTGGTTAATGACAAGTTTAACTAGTATCTTACCAGTTTCATTTTTGGGACCATTAATTTTTGTTATTGGACTTTTATTAATCGGGATTGGACAAAATAGAAGCATTAACTCTATTCAAAAAGCACTTGTTCCCGAAAAAAGCACATTTTTAGTTGATGCATTGAGAGTTAAGAGTAAATTAAATAGAGGTCCTAATATTGTTGCAATTGGCGGAGGTACAGGCTTATCTACTTTATTGAAAGGTCTAAAAAATTACAGCAGTAATATTACAGCAATCGTTACCGTATCCGATGATGGTGGCAGTAGTGGAATTCTTAGAAAACAATTAGGTGTGCAACCTCCAGGCGATATTAGAAATTGTTTGGCTGCTTTATCAAATGAGGAGCCCATCTTAACAAGATTATTTCAATATAGATTTTCAGGAGGAAGTGGTCTAGAGGGACATAGTTTTGGGAATTTATTCTTGTCAGCTTTAACAACCATTACAGGTAGTTTAGAAAAAGCAGTACAAGCCTCTAGTAAGGTTTTAGCGGTACAAGGTCAAGTTTTACCGGCAACAAATATTGATGTTATGTTATGGGCCGAATTAGAGAATGGTGAAAAAATTTTTGGAGAAAGCAATATCAGTAAATCTCAAAAATCAATTTCAAGAATTGGTTACTTACCTGAAAATCCTTCTGCTCTGCCAAGTACCCTTGAAGCTATAAAAGAAGCTGACTTAATTGTTCTTGGTCCAGGCAGTTTATATACTTCATTATTACCAAATTTGTTAGTGCCTGAGATAGTAGATGCTTTATTGCAAAATAATGCTCCTAAGATATATATAAGTAATTTGATGACTCAGCCAGGAGAAACAGATGGACTTGATGTCTATCAACATATTAAGTCAATAGAAAAACAATTATCAAATTTTGGAGTTAATACTAGAATTTTTAACGCAATTTTATCTCAAATTCATTTTGAAAAGTCTCCATTATTAGACTATTACAAAAGTAGAGGGGCAGAACCTGTCCGATGTCATAAACAAAAATTATTATCTGAGGGTTATTATGTTTTACAGGCACCATTATACTCAAAAAGAATTACTCCAACTCTGAGACATGATCCGAGAAGGTTGGCAAGAGCAGTTATATTTTTGTATCGCAAATTGAAAAAATTAAATTAATAAGCATCTTGGAGTTCATAGAAGTCTGGTTGAATATAGTCTTTTCTCAACGGCCATCCCCTCCAGTCTTCTGGCATTAATAGTCTTTTGGGATTTGGATGATCAATAAAATTTATTCCATACATGTCATATGTTTCTCTTTCTTGCCAATCACTTCCTTTAAAAATTTTATACAAACTAGGTATTGATAAATCAGAATCTCTTTTTAAGAAAACTTTTAATCTAACTTCTTTAATATTTTCGATTTTTTGTAAGTCATCAACAGTAATAAAGTGATAGAAACTAACAAGATTTTTACCTGGCCCCTCATCATAGCCACCTTGACATTGGAGATAGTTGAAACCGTAGTTTTTTAAAGCAGATACTACTTCATATAATTTGTTGGGTTCCACGGAAATATTTTCTACTCCTATATGATCATGATCTAATGATTGATTTGGAATTCCATCTTTAGATAAAGATTGACTTATAAATCCTTCTGTTTTTTTTGGAGTATCTGAGGATTTTGCTAAACTATCTTGTTCCATTAATCTTCTTCCCTATTGATAATTTCAACTTTTTCAATGTTCTCAGGTAATTCAGTGATTTGTTCTTTTTGGGATGAAGGAATAACATTTGTTGAAGTTTTGTTTAGATATTCACCAGTATTTTGAGAGAAAACTAAATTCATCTCGTGATCGGATGTCATGTACCTGTGGGTTTGCTCTGTTTTTGTACGCTCTAAAATTGATTCATTACCAACTTTTTTTCTTAATTTTATTACAGCATCAAAAATTGCTTCTGGCCTTGGTGGACATCCAGGCAGATATAAATCAACTGGTATCAGTTTATCAACGCCTCTTACAGCAGTAGTAGAATCTGCGCTGAACATTCCTCCTGTGATTGTACAAGCACCCATGGCAATTACATATTTTGGCTCAGGCATCTGCTCATAAAGTCTTACAAGGGCAGGAGCCATTTTCATTGTTACTGTACCAGCGACTATTAATAAATCTGCTTGCCTTGGTGAACTTCTTGGGACTAATCCAAACCTATCAAAATCAAATCTTGATCCAATTAGGGCAGCAAATTCAATAAAACAACATGCTGTTCCATATAGGAGAGGCCAAAGGCTACTTAATCTAGCCCAATTATGAAGATCGTCTAAACTTGTTAATATAATATTTTCGCTTAAATCTGTGGTAACTTGGGGAGCACCAAGCGGATTGCAAGTACCTTCTCTGATTTCTCTTATTGCTTTTGGGGATAATTGTGGATTCAATTTTTTAACTCCATTCTAAAGCACCTTTTCTCCAAGCGTAAGCCAAAGCGATAACTAGTATTGCAATGAATATTAATGCTTCAATAAATGCTAATAAGCCTAATCTATTGAAGGCAACAGCCCAAGGATAAAGGAATACTGTCTCTACATCAAATATAACGAAAACTAAGGCGAACATGTAATAACGAATATTAAATTGAATCCATGCTCCTCCAATGGGCTCCATTCCTGATTCATATGTTAATTTCCTTTCTCCATTTCTTCCTTTAGGCGCAACTATGAGGTTAGTAACTAAAGCTAATATTGGAACAGCAGCTGCAATTAAAAGAAAACCTAAAAAATATTCATAGCCAGTTAATAAAAACATCTTAAAAATTAATTTTGAATAAAATTCGCTTAATTAAGCAAAATCTTTTAAAGTTCTTAAAGAACAATAATAAACCGTGAGTGAAAACATTCAACCTGCCTCTGAGGAAAACAAAATAGTTGAAAGTTTTGATAATGAAAAACTTTCTGAAAACTCCATAGGAGTAAATGTTGAACAACCTCCCATTAATTTAGAACAAAATAGATTCGAATGTAGAAGTTGTGGATACATTTATGATCCGTCTGAAGGAAATAAAAAATTAAATATACCCCAAAATACCCCATTCTCAGAGTTGGACGGCAATACATTCGTTTGCCCAGTGTGTAGAGCTGGTAAGAACTTTTATAAAGATATAGGTCCAAAATCTAAACCTAGCGGTTTTGAAGAAAATTTAACTTTTGGATTTGGTTTTAATAGCTTACCCCCTGGCCAAAAGAATATATTGATTTTTGGAGGTTTAGCATTTGCGGCGGCATGTTTTCTTTCTTTAT
>JFLJ01000079.1 GCA_000634115.1 Prochlorococcus sp. scB241_528O2
ATGTTTTCTTTCTTTATACTCTTTGCATTAATATAGTTAAATGAAAAAAATTATTAACATCATTCCTAACCTTTTTTTATCTTTACTACTTTGCTTTGTGTTGAGCAGTTGTTCATCCACAGGAGTGAAGGCCAATGATAGCAGCCCTTGGAAGATAATTCAGTTTGAAGACCAAGCAAACGTTCTAGATGTTGATTTTATAGATAATAACAATGGATTCTTAGTAGGTTCTAACAGACTTATCATGGAATCAAATGACGGAGGTGAAACTTGGGAAAAAAGAAATTTAGATTTACCAAGTGAAGAGAACTTTCGTCTGCTAGATATTGATTTTAAAGGTAATGAAGGCTGGTTAATAGGTCAGCCCTCATTGGTTATGCATACACTTGATTCGGGAAAAAATTGGACTCGTTTATCATTAGGTAACAAATTACCTGGCCAACCATTTCTTATCACAACAGTCGATAATGGAATCGCAGAATTAGCTACGACTGCAGGTGCCGTATATCAAACAAAAGATAACGGTGAATCATGGAATGCCAAAGTTGTAGATGCCTCTGGTTCTGGAGGGGTTAGAGATTTAAGGAGAACTGGTAATGGAGATTATGTCAGTGTAAGTAGTTTGGGGAATTTCTTTTCAACCTTGGATAGTAATAGTGATACTTGGGTTGCTCATCAAAGAGCTAGTAGTAAAAGAGTTCAAAGTATTGGATTTAATCCTACCGGCGATTTGTGGATGCTATCTAGGGGAGCTGAAATTAGATTTAATGATGATAGAGGAGATCTTGAAAGTTGGACAAAGCCAATAATACCAATTTTGAATGGATATAACTACCTTGATCTAGGATGGGATCCTAATGGAGATATTTGGGCTGGAGGCGGTAATGGAACTCTTATAGTCAGTAAAGATAATGGTAAAACTTGGAACTCTGATCCAATAGCTTCTTCATTGCCAACTAACTATATTAAGATCATCTTTCTAGATAAAGATCCAATTGATACTCAAAAAGGCTTTGTTTTAGGTGAGCGTGGTTACATACTTAAGTGGAAAGGCTGAATTCAATTCTTAATAAAAAATAAAAAAAACATTAATTTTGCATCAATTTAGCAACTGTCTGTAACCAAGCTCTTAATATCTTCGCAAACATATGATTTTACCTTGTAAGATCATAGGGTAAATAATTGTGATTATGGCAGCAGGATCAACGGGTGAACGCCCATTCTTTGAAATAATAACCAGTGTTAGATACTGGATTATTCACGCAGTAACACTTCCAGCAATCTTCATAGCAGGGTTTCTTTTTGTATATACAGGCCTAGCTTATGATGCTTTTGGAACTCCTCGTCCAGATAGCTATTTTCAGGCATCTGAATCTAAAGCACCTGTCGTTACTCAAAGGTATGACGCTAAATCTCAATTAGATTTAAGAACAAAATAAAATGACTAATTCACAAGCTCCAATGCAGGCTGCAGAAGTCCGCGTTTATCCAATATTTACTGTTCGTTGGCTTGCAGTTCACGCTCTTGCGATACCTTCAGTATTTTTCTTAGGTGCTATTGCAGCTATGCAATTTATCAGACGTTAACTTTAATCATCATGCAAGTAAACGAAAATCCGAACAAAGTTCCTGTAGAACTTAATCGTACAAGCCTTTACCTAGGTTTATTATCAGTATTTGTCTTGGGAATTTTATTTTCCAGTTATTTCTTCAATTAAATTTAAATTATGAGTAAATTAAAAGGACCTGATGGCAGAATCCCAGATAGGTCACCAGACGGCAGACCAGCCGTAGCATGGGAAAGAAGAT
>JFLJ01000080.1 GCA_000634115.1 Prochlorococcus sp. scB241_528O2
TGGGAAAGAAGATGGACTGAGGGCACTCTCCCACTTTGGCTTGTTGCTACTGCTGGAGGTATTGCAGTCATATTCGTTTTAGGAATATTTTTCTATGGATCTTATAATGGTGTAGGTTCAGCTTAAATTATTAACTTTTTGGGCTTTAAAACCAATATAAAAATTCAATAAGAATCTATAAATATCTCTAACTTTTTCTTTGTTGAGTTAGGGATATTTTCTTTTTTGGTTATTAAACCATCTTTTAATGAAAAATGAGACTTACTTTTTGGTCTTTCTTTCTCAATTGATTTAGCCACTTCAAAGATTATTTTATTAGCTACTTCAGTATTAGCCCTAAGATTATCCAGAACCATCTCTACAGAAACTTCTTGATGAGTTTGATGCCAGCAATCATAGTCAGTAACCATAGATAATGATGAGTAAGCTATTTCAGCCTCTTTAGCTAATCTTGCTTCTGTGTGGTTAGTCATTCCTATTATTGAACATCCCCAACTTCTATATAATTTAGATTCTGCTCTGGTCGAAAAAGAGGGACCTTCCATTGCTAGATAAGTACCACCTCTGTGCAATTGCCTGCCGCCAGGAATATTTCTTTCTCCTATTTCACTTAATATTCGGCATAAATTTGTGCAGAATGGATCTCCCATATTTACATGAGCTACAGCTCCCTCATTAAAAAATGTTGCTGGTCTATTTTTTGTCCTGTCTATAAATTGATCTGGCACCACTATGTCAAGTGGCCTTATCTGTTCTTGTAATGAACCAACTGCTGATGGAGAAATAATCCATCTCACTCCTATTGATCTTAGAGCCCAAATATTAGCTTTGTAAGGGATTTCAGTTGGATTTAATCTATGTGTTCTGCCATGTCTAGGAATGAATGCTATCTCTAGATTTCCAAGATTGTATACTCTTATTGAATCAGAAGGTTTACCATAGGGAGTATTGATTTCTATTTCTCTTAAGTACTTTATTTGACCCATTGAATAAAATCCACTCCCTCCAATTACTCCTAATTTTGATTTTTCAACTGGTAATAAATGTTCTTTATTCATTTTGATGTAAATGACTTTTAATCATCTAGTACTAATTGGAGGAGGACACACAAATGTTCTTTTAATTAAGAAATGGCTAATGTGTACGAAACTAATGCCAGAGATTCCTGTTTCAATTATATCTAGAGATTCTCATTTGGTTTATTCGGCGATGTTCCCATCGGTGATTTCAAAATCAATTTCTTTAGAAGAGAGTTTAATTGATATAAAATCTTTAGCAAAAAATGCAAAAGTATCTTTTATAGAAGAAGAAGTAAAGGATATTGATTTCGATTTAAAGAAAATTGTTTTAAGTAATAGACCCCCAGTTAGTTTTTCGAAGTTGGTGCTTAATTATGGAAGTCAAACAATAATTCCAAAAGAATTTGACTCACTAGTTAAAAATCGAACGGCTTTTTCAATTAAACCTTTTTTGAGGGCTTATGACTTAATACAAAAAGAGGACATTTTTGATTCAGTCAATGAACTTCCATTTGTAATTGTTGGGAGTGGCCTTTCTGCAATTGAAGTATCATATGCTTTGAGAAAAAGATGGAGAGGTAGATCTTTAAAATTATTATGTGATTCAAGAAAAATTAATAATAAAATTCTAAAAAGTTTACGGAATTCCAATATTGATTTAGTTGAAAACCTTGATTTTGAATATGGCAAGATTCTTTTATGTACTGGAAATACATCTCCTTTATGGGCACAAAAAAAATTATTAAATTCGGATTCTCATGGCAGAATAATCACAAATCAGAATTTGCAGTTGAAAAATTTCTCCGGAATTTTTGCTGCGGGTGATTGCGCAGTTGTAGATTCAGCAAAAAGACCAGCATCGGGAGTTTTTGCAGTAAAAGTTGTAAATACATTAGTCCAAAATCTAAAAAAGGATATAGAAGGGGGATCATTAAAAAAGTGGTTTTCTCAAAGGATCGGATTGCAAATAGTTAATATATTTCCAAGCCATCATCCAAAGGCTTTTGCTATTTATCGAAATTTTGTTTTTGGCCCTTCTTTTCTTTTTTGGATTTTAAAGCATAAAATTGATCTGAATTTTATTAATAAGTTCAGATCAAAAAGGCTAATCATGAAAAGTACTGAAAAAAATATTTCATTAAATGATTGCAGGGGATGTGCAGCTAAAATTCCTCAGATTGTTTTGAATAAATCATTAATAAATTCTAATTTAGATTCTTTTGCTTCATCCCCTGAAGATTCAGTTGAGATCTATCAAAATGGTGAAGATATTATCTTGCAAAGTGTAGATGGATTTCCTGCTTTGGTAAGTGATCCTTGGTTTAATGCAAAAATTACTACTTTGCATGCTTGCTCAGATTTGTGGGCAAGCGGAGCAAAACTTTCATCCGCGCAGGCTTTGATATCATTACCAAAAGTTGAAAGGGAATTTCAGAGTTACCTATTTTCTCAATCCCTACAAGGAATTAAATCAACAGTTGAGGATCATGGAGGCCAATTACTTGGAGGCCATACTTATGAGGCAAGAAGTTTAGTAAATAAACCTTACTCATTAGGAATTGATATTTCTTTAACTGTCCAAGGCATTTTAAAAAATGGAGCAAAACCATGGCTTAAATCTGGAATGAATGATGGAGACATTCTTATGATGTCTAGACCTCTCGGAGTTGGGATTTACTTTGCCGGTCAAATGCAAAATATTAATATGCTAGGTAGTTCTTCTGAAATAATTAATAATTTAGTAAATAGTCAGCAATATTTGATTGATGAAATTTATCTTTTTCAAGATCAATTTAGAGAATCATTAATCAATGCCGCAACTGACATCACTGGATATGGATTTATTGGACATCTTAAAGAGATGGTTGAATCATCTAACTTATATAGGGAAAGAAATAATCTAGAGCCTGTAAAAGTTTTTTTAGATTTATTCGCATTTAAAGCCTATCCTGGAGTATTTGATTTAATAAGAAAAGATATTAAAAGTACTTTATTTGAATCTAATAAAGAAATTTTTGATAAAATTTATAAAGAAAAGCAGCAAAAAAGAATAATTAATTTTTTAAACGAAAATTTATTAGATAAAGAGACTTTTAACGAGAGAATATCATTACTATTAGATCCTCAAACATGTGGCCCCTTGTTGATTAGTTGTAATCGTAAATATGAAAATACTCTAAAAGATAAATGGTACAAGGTTGGAGAAGTTGTAAAAATGTAATCAATTTCTATTCAATTTGTCAATTTCCAAATATCTTAATCTTTTGAGTTCCTTTCCCATTCCCTTCCCTGGCTCCCATCCTTCTTTTTTTAATGTTTCTCCATCCTTTTTAGCTTTTATGGATTTGTAAATAAATAACCACTTAAACAAGTTACGCCAGTATGGAACCCCATCACAAATTAATAATTTAACTGTCTCGTCATCAAGGTTTCTGTTCTCAATAAATTCTGTCCAACTTGATGGAGAAAAATGCATGAATTTTTTTTGGTTGGTTTTTAATATCTTTTTAATATTTGAATAATCTTCTAATATTTTTTTTTCAGCATTATTTACCAAAAATCTATTACATGCTGTCTCTAAATCTTCTGCATCTTTTAACAAGTAAAGCATATAATTTCCATTCAACTTCTTAATCCAATTTAGACCTCTTAAAAACCTTTTATCGACTTTAATATTTTCATGTAATATTGATATAATTTCCCATTTTTGAATTATCGAAATTATATTATTCAAGTTATCGTGTTTGTATATTTCAGATAGTTCCATCCTTATACGTATGCCGAGTGCAGGAGGGTAAATCATTTTCTGATGAGTTTCTGAACTTTTCCACGGCCATTGTCTAACCGTTTCTTGAGATTGTTTAAGGGAATTATTTGAAATATTGAAATCTAACCTTGCAGCATATTTTGCACATCTAATTAATCTACTGGGGTCATCTGAAATACTATTACTGTGAAGTAGGTTCAATTTTTTGCTTTTTATATCAGAAATTCCTCCATAGAGATCATAAATTTTTCTTGTTGAAACCTCAAAGGCTATTGAATTTATAGTGAAATCTCTCCTCTTTAGATCCTCCTCAATAGTACTATTAGTTACTGTAGGATTTAAACCTGGAGCAGAATAAATTTCTTTTCTTGCAGAAGCAATATCAATTTTATAGTCATTAATATTTATTTCTACAGTGTTGTATAAATTAAATTCCTTGATTAAACATAAATCTACATTTACAATATTTTTTTTTATAAATCTTGCCAGAGAGATAGAGGAACCTTCAATAACAAGATCTATATCTAAAGGTTGAGAAAAAGAATTTTTGTGGAATTTACTAATTAATAAATCCCTTAAATAACCGCCAACAAAAGCTACCTTATTATTATTAGATTCTATATATTTAGTAATTAGGTTATATAGATTAAATGGAATTTTGACTAATTCCCCTTCGATGTAATCGGCGATATCACTCATGAATTTTAACTTACATAACGAATTGGAGCTAATCTGGGATCTAGAATTTTACTTCCTTTATCACCAAATTTTACTGCTAAAGAAATTTTTTCACCGCTCCCAAAAATATGTATGATTTCACCTTTCCCAAATTTTGAGTGAATTAGCTTATCTCCAACTATCCAGCTTTTCCCTTTACTGGGTCCTGAATATAATTTCCTTACCGCATTTATTGGTTTATTAATAAATTCATTTGGATTATTTCGATCAATTCTTGTTAAACGATCAAGATGCCAATCTCTTCTAATTGAAGCACCACCAGTTTGGGGTAATTCACCATCCATTAAATCTTCAGGTATTTCCGAAAGAAATATTGAAGGAATTGTTGCTTCACGCATTCCACCCCATAATCTTCTTTCTCTGGAATGACTTAAGAAAACTCTTTCTTTAGCTCTAGTAATACCCACGTAGCATAATCTTCTTTCCTCTTCCAGGAGTGAGGGAGTATCTATTGATCTATGGCTAGGGAATAGACCTTGTTCTAGTCCAGTGATAAAAACATTTTGAAATTCTAAACCCTTACTATTGTGCAGAGTCATAAGAGTTACGGAGTTGGGATTATTTTTTTTCGTATCATTATCAGTTGTTAAGGCCGCTGTAGAAAGAAATCCTTCTACATCTCCACTTTCTGTTTCTTCTTCATATTGAGTAGCTGCATTAATTAGTTCTTGTAAGTTATTTCTTCTTTCTTCAGATTCTTCAGACCCACTAGCTAGCAAGTCACTTAAATAGCCACTTTTTTCTAAGATTAGTTGTATTAGTTGAGCAGGGCCTGAATTTTCTAGATAACAAAGTAGATCATTCATAACTTCAGTAAATTTATTAATTCCTTTTGATGATCTGCCTATTGTTTCTTCAAGACTTTGCTTATCATTAAGAACCTCCCATAATGGAATATTTAATCTATTAGATAGTTCATTAAGTTTTTGAATAGTAGTCTTACCAATCCCTCTTCTAGGAACATTTATGATGCGTAAAAGACTAACGTTATCTGAAGAATTAACCAGAACTTTTAAATATGCTATTGCATCTTTAATTTCCCTTCTATCATAAAAACGCAATCCTCCGAATATTGTATAAGGAATGCGCCACCTTACGAGAGATTCCTCAATTACTCTTGACTGAGCTCTGGTTCGATATAAAATTGCAAAATTTTTCCAAATTGGGCTTTGATTATAATTATTAAGTGATTTTATTTTATTGGTAATTGCTTCTGCCTCAGAAATTTCATCATCACAGCTGAGTAACTTTAAAAGCTCCCCTTTTTCTTTAGTAGCCCTTAAAACTTTTTCGATTCTTTCAGAGTTGTTTTCAATTAGTGAGTTTGCAGCATCAAGGATATTAGAAGACGATCTATAATTTTCTTCTAATTTAATTAAAGATGATTTTGTATCGTCATTAGATGAAGTTTTAAAATCTTCTTGAAAACCAATTAGAATTCTGAAGTCAGCTGCTCTGAAACTATAAATACTTTGATCAGCATCCCCTACTACAAAAATTGACCGATCTTCCCAATTAAAGAATTTTTTTGGTTCAGTATTTCCAGCAGTAATTAATTTTATAAGTTCATATTGTGTTCTATTTGTGTCTTGATATTCGTCAACTAGAATATGTTGAAATCTTTTGTGCCAGTAATCTCTGACTACATCATTTTGTCTCAATAAGAAAACAGGCAAAAGTAGAAGATCATCAAAATCTAAAGAATTATTTTTTGAAAGCGAAATCCTATATCTCTTATAGGTCTCTGCAACTGTTGTATCAAAATTATTATCTGCTTTTTCTAAAAGATCATTCGAAGTTAGGCATTGATTTTTAGCATTACTTATTAATCTTTTAATCTTTTTGGGATCATATCTTTTGGGATCAAGATTCATATCTTGACTAATAATTTCTTTTACTAGTGTTTGAGAATCTGTTTCATCATAAATTGAAAATTGCCTTGTCCATTTTAATCCTTCCGGGTCATTATATTTTTCAATATCGTATCTTAGAAGTCTTGAAAATAAAGAATGAAAGGTACCTATCCAAAGGTTTTGAAGCCTCTCTTGATGAACGTTTGTTCTTAATTGATTTTGATCAATTTCTTTGAGAGTTGACCAAGGCTGACCAAATTGATTAAAAGCTAATTCTTGTGCGAGAAGAACTTCTAACCTTGCTTTCATTTCTTTAGCAGCTTTGTTTGTGAAAGTGACTGCAAGAATGTTATAAGGATCTATAGAGTTGTTTTCAATAAGATTTGCAATTCTGTGAGTAAGAGCTTTTGTCTTTCCGCTGCCTGCACCTGCTACAACTAATAGTGGTCCATAAACATGTTTTACCGCTTGAAGTTGTTCATTATTTAAAGACTTAAAAAGGAAATTGTTAGTTTGAGGCACTTTTGGAAGGTTTTTTCAAAAATCAGACTTTACTATGAGTTTCAGATTCCGTTTCTAGTTTTTCTAACGCTTTTTTTAAATTAATAAGTTCATTATTGTTATGAATTATTTCTTCAAATTTATTTTGAGGCATCCTTAATTTAATACTTCTGTCAAGAATTTCTTTTTCCAATCTCTTTTTATAAGAGGAAATAAGTTTCTTTGATAATTTTAAATCCTGCTGATCCAAAACTTTATTAAAAAATGTAGCTTTATATTAGCGGAAAAAATTTTTTTATTTGAATTATTTCAACTATCACTTTGGAATGAAGTTATTAATTAAGAAGCGTTGCGTTAATTTTTAAATTGTATTGTTTTTACTAGCTTTGTACTATTGTAAGATTCGAACTTTAATTTTTTAATTTAAGAATGTCAGTTTTAAAGAATAACCAATTATTTTCCGCTGATAAGAAATTAAATGATTTAAGCAATATAAAAGAATTTATTAATATTGCAAACTCGAGATTAGATGCAATAAACTCAATAACCAAAAATTCACATGCAATAGCAGCAGATGCTGTAACAGCAATGATTTGCGAGAATCAAGATTCAGTTAATTCAAAAATATCTTTAAATACTACTAACAAGATGTCCGTTTGTTTAAGAGATGGAGAAATAATCCTAAGGATTGTTGCTTATCTTTTGATTTCTAATGACGAATCAGTTTTAGAAAAAAGTTGTTTGAAGGATCTTAAAAATACTTATCTTGCTCTTGGGGTGCCTTTAAGAAATGCAAGAAGGGTTATTAAATTAATGAGAGATGCAACCATATCTGATTTAAGATCAACAGTTAATAATATGCAAGGAAATAAAGGCTTTCTTCCTGATTTGATTTCTGAAACAGAGTTTCAATTTGAAAGGATAATTAATCTCTTAAACTAGCTAAATTCCTTATCTCTGAAGTATGGGAAGTCTGTATTACTGATTTGTTTCCCTTATTTCTAATGGTAGAAAATCTGGATCTTATGTGAGCGGATAAAAAGTAAATTTTTTCTTCGGAGACTGTTGATTTGTAAATAGTTTTAATTTCTAAATTATTTTGTCCATCAACAAAATAATTTGAAGATGAAATAACGGACTCAGTATAACCTTTATTGCGTAAGATAATTCCTGAATTTTCATCTTTGGGTAAAAATATCAAAATAGTTTCATCCCCCTCATTTATATCATCATCTCCCCAATCACTAATAGCTTGCCATTTTATAGAAATAGCTATGCTCTC
>JFLJ01000081.1 GCA_000634115.1 Prochlorococcus sp. scB241_528O2
TTTAAACTTAATTTATAATTTTTAAAAATTTCAACAACTTTTTTATTTCTTAAGTTGATAGGTTTTATATATATTTTACTAGTTGAGTTCTCAAATTCCTGAAAAGCTAAAGTGTGAGTACTTCTAATAGATTTCCACTCTCCTATGCTTTTATCAATGAATTGATTAATTGTTGTTAGATTCTTCGTCAAGTTTATCTTCTACGGAATGATTTTCTGCTTTTTGTATCATTCTTACCATTGAATCCACCATTAATCTCTTTGCAGAAGTTACTTTTAATCCAGAAGGAGTGGTTGATATTTGTTCTCCAGGGCGATCATATGAAGTTGGTCTAAATGGAGTCATCTAATAACTTTAAAAATTAATCGATTACCATTCTTGCATGAATTCTTATGTTTGTAGTTGTTGTTTGCAAAAATGTTATATCTTATTTGTATATTTAGCTGAACCTTTTTTATTTCTTATGGGATTTACCTTTAGTTAAAGAGAAGGAGAAGCGAGATTGATAACTCCTTAAATTGCCAAACCAATTAATAAACCATATAGGTTTTTTACCTTTTGTTAACCCAGAGATAGTAGCTAATGCGAACATCCCTAAAAGCGCTCCTCCAAGTAATAAGTTTTTCCCCTCGCTTATTCCTGCTCCAACAGCAACCAGAATTGAGTCACTGATTAAAAGGCTAATAATTAATGCAGGAGTAAAAGTTCTCCAGCGTGTACCACCTAAACCTATTGAATAACTTAGAAAATCGAAAAGTCCTGTCATAAGCAAACCGGTCATTAAAAAGAAATTTTCTTCAAGTTGATTTTGATTGAAACTTTCAATACGTTTCATCGCTTTTACCCCAACTATTTTTCTAACAGGTAATCTGCCATACCTCCTCGCGATGAAAAAGGCAATTTGACAACATATAAAGTCAGCTAGAACAATTGTCAAATATCCACTCTTAAAACCTAATGCTCCCCCTGCAATAACTGAGAAGATGGAACTTGGTAATGCCGGTATAATTATACTAATCCCTCTAGCGAAAAAAAGTATTCCAGGTCCCCAAATCCCAGCTGCTTGTACTACCAACTGTATTGATTCTTTGTTGGCATTGAGGAAATTAGTTAAAATCCCAACTATTCCAAATATTAATACTACTATTAAGAAAATTTTTACATATAAAGGCTTTATTATTTTTTGTTTTTTGAAGAGATTCATGGTTTCTATAGAAAATATTAGATATTTGGAATGAATTTATGGGAAATTAAAAAAGATTATAGATTTTGATTAGAAAATGCAGGAAATTAACCTCTTAGTCTTTTTAAAATAAATTTTAATTCTAGTAACAAAGTTTTTGAAAGCTAGTTTTTTAAAATAGTCTCTAAAAAAATGGGAGCTCTTTTGGTTATATTAAATCTTAACATTTTCAAAGTCTAGGAATCATCTCTTTTTGTTTTTTTAGACTGTCTCATCCCAAATTTAGAAAAATTATGTTTACTTTTAATAATGTATGTTTGTCGAAACTATTTAAATATCTTCTCCCTTTATATTTATTTCTTTTCATGTTGTTTTTTTCAATACAAAAAGTAAATGCTTTTTCTCATGAATGGGTTGGAGTCCCTAAAAGTGAATTTGGAGAACAGTTATGGGATAAGCAAAGTATAAAAAAGAATGAAGATGGTTCTGTGAGAGTATTGAGTAAATTTATTCCTAAAACAAAAAGTGAAATTACTAAGGATATCCTCTATACAATGGATATAAATTGCTTCGAAAAATTATTTAGAGACGTTGATGTTTCTACAGATGAACTGAATAGTAATTTCAATGATTTAGCAGATTGGCAAGATCCAAATGGGGATGAATTAATTTTGGGAGTGATTGCTCAAGTCTGCAGAGTTGAAAACTAGAAATCTTGAATTATAAAAAATAAAATTAATATTCTACAAGTCTAGAAAATATAAAACCCCGTCCATAACGGGGTTTTAAAGGTGCCAGAACCCAAATTTGTATTAGGATCAGATGGGGATGAATGTTTAATAATGTAGTTATAACTTGATTCTTGTATGCAAAAAACATTAATTCCATACTACTTCTATACTAGTCTGGTGTTTTAAAAAAATAAAAGAATGCAATCTGAAACTTTCAAAGTATGGAAGTTTTTAAAAATTTTATTTGAAATGACAATTTAAAATCTGTTAATTAATATGCGATTGTTGGTTTACAAAACATTTGATATCTATGCTGATACCTGGTCCTCTTATCTCAGCAATAACTTTCCCTGGGGTTGTAGTACATGAATTCGCACATGAGATATTTTGTAAGTTTTTCAAAGTTCCAGTTTATAAGGTTTGTTATTTCAGATTTGGCAATCCAGCAGGATATGTGAGCCATGGGCAATGCGATAATTGGTATCAAAATGTACTTATTTCGGCAGGTCCTTTTTTTGTTAATTCTTTAATAGGTGTATTATTGGCATTTCCAGTAGTAATGAATTCTTCATATTCAGAAGATTTGGTTTCCATTGATATTTTTCTAATATGGTTATCAGTTTCAATTGCAATGCATGCAATTCCTAGTAGAGGAGATGCAAAAAGCATGTGGAAAGCAGTCTCAGGTAATAAAGCACCTTTCTTGGCGAAAATAATAGTAAGTCCAATAATTGCGATTATATATCTACTTTCATGGGGGTCATTTTTTTGGTTGGACTTAATTTATGGGGTTTGTGTTTGTTTCTTAGGACCACAATTTCTAATTGACCTCTTTCCCTATGTATGAATTTTTCAATAATGGGAGTTTGTAACTAAATTAAAGTATAAAAAAGAGAGCAACTTCCATACCACTTAAAAACGTTAAAACCCTTTCTATGAAAGGGTTTAAAGGTGCCAGGACCCAGATTTGAACTGGGGACACGGCGATTTTCAGTCGCCTGCTCTACCAACTGAGCTATCCCGGCTCTAACCTATATACTTTAAATTACTATGTGTAGTTTGTGAAACCCTTTTCCTTAAAAATTTTATATCTTCATCAAATATATAAAAATTATTAATTTGAATTCATGGCTAATAAGGCAGTGCCAAATGAAGTAGTTTTATTGCATGAAACTATTGGTATATTTATAATTTTTTCTCTTATTTTTCTCCATTGAGGGTTTTTTGAACCTCCACCAACAGTAATAATTTTTTTTGGAAGTGAACCAGTAAGCTCGTGCAGTTTTTGCCATCCTTTTAATTCAATATTCGCCAGGCCCTCGAATAATGCATGTAAATAAAGTGAGTCGCTTACTGGTCTTGGGCCAAGAACAGGCTCCAAATTAGGATTATCAACAGGAAATCTCTCTCCCTTACTATTTAAAGGTAAAAGATTTAAAGCAGTATTTTTCGATGTATTTATTTGTCTACTAAGCTCTTTGATTTCCACATCAGAAAAGAATTTAGATAAGATACCACATCCTGTGTTTGAAGCACCTCCACAGATCCAATCACCACTGACTCTATGTGTTGTAATTCCTTTTTCTTTTATTGGATTATCACTTATTTTCTTAACCACAATGGTTGTACCAAGAACTGTGAGACCATCTTCTTTCCCTAAACCTGTAGCTAATAAACTTGCATTGGAATCAGTTGTGCCTGATATTAAGATTAATTTCTTATTTAATTTAAAACGTTCTGCTATACCAGAATCAACTTGTCCAATAATTTTTCCACTTTTTATTATTTTAGGTAAGCATTTTTGCCATGAAATATTGAGATAGCTTCTTGGCCATGATTCTTTTAATAGATCCCAACCAAGTTTGAGATTATTACCTTCTTCTCCATGAGTCCAATCTTTTAAAAACCAGCCAGTTATCCAATCAGATTGATGTCTTAAAAGTATATTTGTCCCATATCTATCTACTAGTTTTAATGCTTTAGCAAGACTACTGTATGGGGTTTGTAAATGATCTTCTCCAGATGATAACGATTCAATAACAATCATATGATCTTTACATGCTTGGTTGTAAGGTATCGCTTCTCCTAATGGCTCCCCATTTAAATTGAAAGCTGTCAAAGTTCCTGAGGTGCCAGATATTGCTAATTTATAAAGGTAACTTTTTACTTCAATAGGTAAACCATCTAATAGTTTTTCACAAGAATTGATCCAAGAATTTGGATTTTTAAAGCCATATTGATAAGTAACTGAATTCGAGTATATTAATTCCTTCTGAAGATTAATTATGGATATTCTTGCGCCACTGGTTCCAAAATCTAACCCTCCAAAAAAATGATTAGACATAAAATAAATATTTTACAAAAATACTTTAGATGCTTCTTTTAATTGGGCTGCTTTTTCTTCTACATTTTCCCATGGTAGCTGAAGATCTCTTCTACCAAAATGTCCGTATGATGCCGTCTTTATGAAAAATTTCCCACCCATTTTTTTGGGAAGATTTCTTAAGTTAAATTCTTTTATTATTGCTGCAGGTCTCAAATCAAAGTGCTTTTTAATAAGTTCAATCAAATTAGATTGAGAAATAACACCTGTATCAAAAGTTTCAACAAGAATGGAAATCGGTTTGGCAACTCCAATTGCATAACTTAATTGAACTTCGGCTTTTTTTGCTAATTTTGCTTTAACAATACTTTTAGCTACATATCGAGCTGCATAAGCAGCTGATCTGTCGACTTTTGTAGGATCTTTGCCAGAAAATGCACCACCTCCATGTCTTGCATATCCACCATAAGTATCCACAATAATTTTTCTGCCAGTAAGTCCGGCATCCCCCTGAGGTCCTCCTACCACAAATTTACCTGTGGGATTTACTAAGAATCTTGTTTGATCAATGTTTGGTTTGATTTCTAAATCTTCAGTCGCAGGTATTACAACATTGGTCCATAAATCTTCTTTTATTCTTTGACGAATTTCTTCTTCATTTTTAATCCCATCTATTTCAGGATTATGTTGAGTTGAAATTAAAATCGTGTTAATTGAAACTGGCAAACCTTTTTCATAATCAATGCTTACTTGAGTTTTACCATCAGGGAGCAAATAATTAAGGATTTTTTGATGTCTTACTTTGGCAAGTTGAATGGCTAATCTATGCGCCAAGCTAATTGGTAAGGGCATTAATTCAGGAGTTTCATCACATGCGTAACCAAACATTATTCCTTGGTCACCAGCCCCGGTATTGTCTTCTAAATCATTGTTAACATCATCTGCTTCGTTTACTCCTTGCGAAATATCTGGCGATTGCTCGTCAAGAGCTACTAAAACAGCACAACTATTTGCATCAAAGCCACCTGCTTTACAGCCCTCATATCCAATTTCTTTTATTACATTTCTAACTAGTTTTATATAGTCAACTTTTGCTTTTGAAGTTATTTCTCCAGTAAGTAAACAAAGACCAGTATTGACTACGGTTTCGCAGGCAACTCTGCTTTCTGGATCTTCTGTTAATAAAGCATCTAAAACAGCGTCACTTATTTGATCACATATTTTGTCTGGATGGCCTTCAGTTACAGACTCAGAAGTGAAGATGAAATCACTCATTTAAATATTTTTTGTATTATTAAACTTTATCCTAAATTAGACGGTCAATACTAATCAAATATTGTAAATTAAAAAATACTTTTCAAAAGTAAAAAGCACCTCGTGATTACTATATCCCTTTTCAACAAAAATAATTTAATTTAGACTGTTTCTGCTGAAGCTGTGGCGATTTCTTCATTATCGTCAGTTTGTTCAAATAACATTTGCTTGTACTTCGCAGCCATTTCTTCAGCTTTATTGAAGACTTTTTGTGGATCAGTTAACATATCTCCAGGTTCAGGCTCAAGTGCTTTAGTAGATAATGAAATTCTTCCTCTTTCCGAATCAAGGTCAATTATCATAACTTTCATTTGGTCATTAACATTTAAAATATTATGAGGCGTCTCGATATGTTCATGACTAATCTCAGAAATGTGCAGTAGCCCGCTAACTCCTCCAATATCTATGAAAGCTCCATAAGGTTTGATACCTTTAACAGAACCTACCACAACTTCGCCCACTTCCAGTCTATTCATTTTTTTCTCAACCAATGCTCTTCTATGACTTAATACTAGTCTGTTCCTCTCTTCATCAACTTCAAGAAATTTTAAAGGTAAGTATTCACCTTCTAGATCATCTTTAATTTTTCGAGCACTTATATGAGAACCAGGGATAAAACCTCTAAGGCCCTCAACCCTCACAAGAGCTCCACCTCTGTTTGTTGCAAAAACTTCTGAATAAATAGTGGCATCTTCTTTTTGCAGTTGCCTTACTCTTTCCCATGCCCTTTGATATTCAATTCTTCTTATAGAAAGTGCTAATTGACCATCTTCATTTTCTTCACTCATTATGAAAAATTCTCTGCTTTCTGAAGGTTGCAAAACATCATGTAGTCCTTCAACTCTATTTATTGAAACCTCCTGGACAGGCATAAAAGCAGCTGTTTTGGCACCTATATCTATCATGGCACCTTTGGGTTCTAGAGCAAAAACGGTTCCTTTAACTAGATCGCCAGGCTTAAAATTATAATCATATTTACCTAAAAGTGACGCAAATTCTTCTTGTGTGAATCCTGCATTATCAAAATCCGAATTTGTTCTGCTAGAGGAAGAATCTGCTGAAGGAATATCGTTCTTTTCGAATGATAAATCTTCCTCATTTTGGGATAAAGAACCATTATCTAATTCAGACGGATTTTTAATTTCTTTATCCTCAGAAAGTTCTTTGATGGATTGAGAAGAATTTTCGTTCATTTGTTGCATCGCAGACTACCTTAGGTAGTTAGAAAGGAATGCTACTAGCCTGCAAACTAATAGCAAAAACATTTGTGTTATGTATTCTACACTTTAAGATGCTGAATTTTATAAAATTGAAGCTAATTGGTTTTTTGAACTTCCTTTTAGAGATTCAAGAGTAGAAATAAAATCTTTTACCCCATTAAATTTTCTGTATACAGAGGCATATCTTATGTAAGCGACTTCGTTTTCTTTCCTGAGACTTTTAAGTATTAACTCTCCGATTTGTGAAGATTTAATATCTTTATTAGAATCTTGTATGATTTGTGATTCAATTCCATCTACAAAATTAATAATTGCTTCGCTTTTGAAACTAGTCTTTTCACAAGCTCTTGATATCCCAGTAAATAATTTTTGTTTATCAAATAATTCTCTGCTCCCATCTTTTTTAATAACTGAAATTGGCATTGTTTCAACTCTTTCATAAGTTGTAAATCTAAAGCTGCAATTTAAACACTCTCTTCTTCTTCGAACGCTTTTACCACTATCAGCAGATCTCGATTCCAAAACTCTGCTATCTGTGTTTTGACAGGTTGGACACTGCATGTAGTGAAATAAGGTGAACTTTAACTCTAATACTAGATTAATATCTTAATTATGAAAAGTAAAAAAAAACCTCTTGTTAAAGAGGTTTTTTTTACTTAGTTCATTTTCTATCAAATTTAGGAGGATCTCTAAAGGCGACAGCAAAGAATAAAGTAACAACTGCGAGAGTTAAAATAAGAACGTAAGCAAAAGCTTCCATAAGATTAAGTAATAAAGTTTAGTTTAAACCCTTCCTGGGATTCTTCTTGTGGTTTCATCACCAAGCTTCTTGAATAAACCAAATTCAACTTGGTCACCAATCTCAGCATCAATACCAGCAAAGGAATTTCTGTATAGAGTTCTTGAAGCATGCCACCAATGGCCAAACAAGAATAGCAATCCGAAACATAGATGTGCATATGTAAACCATGCTCTTGGAGAGCTTCGGAATACACCGTCAGATTTATAAGTTTCTCTGTCGAACTTGAATGCTTCTCCAAGCTGCGCCTTTCTCGCTAATCTTTTAACTACTGCAGGATCAGTAAATGTTTGCCCATTTAGATCACCTCCATAGATGGTTGCAGTAATACCAGTTTGTTCAAATGAATACTTTGCTTCAGCTCTTCTAAATGGAATATCGGCTCTTACATTGCCCTCACTATCTTCTAGTATCACTGGGAAGTTTTCAAAGAAATTAGGTATTCTTCTAACTTCTAAGTTGTTACCTTCCTTGTCTTGAAAAGTAATGTGACCTTGCCAACCAGTTGGTAAACCATCTCCATTAACGAGAGCTCCAACTCGGAATAATCCTCCTTTAGCAGGACTATTTCCAACATAATCATAGAAGGCTAATTTTTCTGGAATTGATGCATAAGCCTCTTCTTTAGTGGCACCATTATCTATAGCAGTTTGAACCCTTCTATTTATTTCAGTTTTGAAATAGCCAGAGTCCCATTGATACCTAGTAGGACCAAATAGCTCAACTGGAGTTGTCGCTGAACCGTACCACATTGTGCCTGCAACAACAAAAGATACAAATAGAACAGCAGCTAAAGCACTAGCTAAAACTCCTTCAAGACTTCCCAGTTTTAATGCTTTATAAAGTCTTTCTCCAGGCCTATTGGTGATGTGAAAAATACCTCCAATAATACCCATAAGTCCAGCTGCAATATGATTTGCAACTATTCCTCCTGGATTAAAAGGATTAAATCCTTCTATTCCCCAAGAAGGGGCTACAGGTTCTACATGCCCAGTTAAACCATAAGGATCAGAAACCCAAATCCCCACGTTTGCACAATGAAATGCTCCAAATCCAAAACATGTAAGTCCAGCTAGAAGAAGATGAATTCCAAAGATTCTTGGTAGATCCAGAGCAGGCTCACCTGTTCTTGAATCTTCCCATAAATCTAAGTCCCAGTATGTCCAGTGCCATATAGAGGCCAACATCAATAGTCCACTGAATACTATGTGTGCTGCTGCAACCCCTTCAAAACTCCAGAATCCTGGATCAACTCCTGTAGCACCAGTGATATCCCATCCGTTCCAACTACTTGTGATACCTAGCCTTGCCATGAAAGGCATAACGTACATTCCCTGTCTCCACATTGGATTGAGAACGGCATCAGAAGGATCAAAAATGGCTAATTCATAAAGAGCCATAGAACCGGCCCAGCCGGCTAATAATGCAGTATGCATAAGATGCACAGCAAGTAGTCGACCTGGGTCATTAATAACTACTGTGTGAACTCGATACCAAGGCAATCCCATCGGTTAATTTCTAGTAACTATGCTGAATAAACAGCTAAACATCACGATAGTAAGGGTTTTTTA
>JFLJ01000082.1 GCA_000634115.1 Prochlorococcus sp. scB241_528O2
ATCACGATAGTAAGGGTTTTTTAGTCTTTGAGGGATTTTTGTAAATAAATTTATTTTCTTGCAAAATTTGGGCAAATCAATACGTAGCACTGACTTTACAAGGAATTTTTGACTAAAAATTGTTAATATTTTGGTCACAATTCTCAAAGTAAAACGCCAAAATAAGAAAAATAACTTAAAAAATGGCAACTATCAGATTTATCCGAGAGGATTTAGAAGTTCAATGCAATCCTGGTGAAAATTTAAGGGAACTAGTAATGAAAGAGAACTTACAACTTTATGGATTAAAAGGAATTTTAGGAAATTGTGGAGGAGTAGGTCAGTGCAGTACTTGTTTTATTTCAGTTGAAGGAGGAAACAAAAATTCTTTAAGTCCGCTTACTCCTGTTGAAGAAGAAAAACTCAAAAACAGGCCAGAAAATTGGCGACTTGCTTGCCAAACATTAATAAAATCCTCTGCAGTAATTTTAACAAAACCACAATCCCCGCCCTCAAACTTAGAAGAACTAAAAAAAATTAGTCAAAATAAAAAATTATCTCGCTGAATTGTTTAAGACTGTTAATCAGTTGATAAAATTTGTTGATTTTTCCACTTTATTTTAAATTATATGTCTATAGTCTTAATACCTAATAGAACTGCCAATTAAATGGAAACAACTAATTTTGGATTCGTAGCTAGCCTTTTATTTGTAGGGGTGCCAACAATATTCCTCATAGGTTTATTTATCTCTACTCAAGATGGCGAAAAATCAAGCTTCTTTTCAGACTCTAGCAAAGGTAAACTTGGTCCAAAACGCTAAAACATTCATAAATGCTTTGCATTTCTGTAGAAGAATTTTTAGTTTGGAAAAAACAACAACTTTCTAAGGGAGGAGATCAACAATCTTTTTCTGTTCTACTTGACTGCATAGGCGGTGTTTCTAAGAGTAATCTAAACTTGTTGGGCATAAATCCTGAAGGTAATTTATATTTTAAAAAAGACTTAAACTACTTAGAATCTATTTGGGAAGATCATTTATTTAATTCCTCGCCTATTCAATATCTTTGTGGGATGACTTTTTGGAGGGATTTAAAATTAAAAGTTACAGATAAAGTTCTTATTCCTAGGCCAGAGACAGAACTTATAGTGGATATTGTCCTCAAGATATTTGGAAATAAATCTCAAAAATTAT
>JFLJ01000083.1 GCA_000634115.1 Prochlorococcus sp. scB241_528O2
GCTGAGTTAGGAACTGGATCAGGTGCTATCAGTATCGCTTTAGCATTAGAGTATCCACTTTGGGATGGAATCGCAACTGATATTGACCAAGATGCATTAGAAATAGCCATTAAAAACTATATCAATTCTTCTGAACAATCAAATTTGAAATTTTTATGTGGTCATTGGTGGACTCCTTTAGAGAGTTTTAAAGGCAAAGTAAATCTCGCTATTTCAAACCCGCCATATATTCCTAAAGATACTTATGAGAAATTACCAAAAGAAGTCAAAAATTTCGAACCAAAAATTGCTTTATTAGGCGGTGAAGATGGTTTGATGCATATCAGGGAAATAATTCAAAAAGCACCATTATATTTAAGAGAACAGGGATGGCTAATTTTAGAGAATCATTTTGATCAAGGTGAAAAAGTTAAACAATTACTTATTAAAAGCAAATTTACATCAGTAGAAATTGTGAATGATTTTTCAGGTGTTGGTAGGTTTACTATTGGAAGATATAAATAAAATAATATTGTTTACTAATATCAAATGAATTTAATAAACCGCAAGTCAGCTTTGAAGACGCTTAAAAGTGGTTTACCAATAATTTTCCCGACAGACACTTTACCTGCAATTGGATGCTTGCCTAAATTTTCAAGAATTATTTATGAATACAAAAAAAGAGATAAAAATAAACCCTTAATTCTTATGGGATCAGAACACAATCAATTAATCGATTACGTTCATGAATCAGCTAAAGAGGATTATAAAAATATCGCATCAGAATATTGGCCTGGAGCTCTGACAATGGTTATTCCTTCTTCAGGGCAGGGAAATTCAATCCTAACAAGTAAAGATCTTACTCTTGGTTTAAGAATCCCAAATTCATATATGGCTCAATCTCTCCTGAAAGAAACAGGACCATTGTTAACTTCAAGTGCAAATATTTCAGGCTTTAAGGGATCAATTACTGCTGAGGGTATTGCTTTAGACTTCCCTTCTTTAGAAATTTTAGGACCTGTTCCGTGGGAAAAAAGTAGTGGGAAAGCAAGTACTATAATATCTTGGAAGAAAAGTGGGGATTGGAGGCTGATTAGAGAAGGAGAAGTATTAGTTAAGGAATTGCATTAATGTTTTTATTATTGTTTCTTGTTTTATTAATTCAATTTTTAACGTTTTGGATATTTGAACCTTTTGCATTCTTTTTAGAGTATTTTTTTGAAATAAGATTTCTTCCTATCATTGCTTTATTAACTTTAATTTTATTATTTTCAGAAAAAAATATTCAACGGAATTAAAAAAAATGCCGGCTAACAGATTTGAACTGATGACCTTCGCTTTACAAAAGCGCTGCTCTACCACTGAGCTAAGCCGGCATGGATATATTCTACAATTAAGGAGGAGCAATTATAAGTATTTTTTTAGGTTTTTAAAATTTATTACCTTTTGATATCTTTCTCACTTTCGACACTTTTATCATTTTTTTTAAACTTTATTTCTCCTGAAAGAGTTCTTTTAATTGGTAAATTTGCCACTAATGCAGTCATTCTATCCTCCGTTTCTAAACTTACTGCTACCTCTTCAAAATCAATCTCGACATATTTAGCAACAACATCAAGAATTTCTTTTCTCATTTTATCTAAAAGATCAGTTGTTAACGAACTCATATTAACCCTGTCATGAGCGAGTACAAGCTGTAATCTTTCTCTAGCCGTAT
>JFLJ01000084.1 GCA_000634115.1 Prochlorococcus sp. scB241_528O2
TAGCCGTATTTGCACTAGCCGTTTCTCTTCCTAGTAATTTGTTTATAAGGTCTCTGAGAGTCATCATTTTAAAAAACCTTTGTTTGCATTAATCTCATGAATTTATCCTTAAGACTTTTACCTTCATTTTTTGGGTCAATAATTGGAACATTCTTTCCTGTAAGTCTTTCAGAAACGTTCAAATAGCATTTTTTTGCAGGAGATCTACTATCTGTAAGTGTTAGAGGCTCTCCTCTATTGGTACTTATTATTACTTGTTCATCCTCTAAAACAATACCTAGTAAAGGCAAAGAAAGTATTCCCTCAACATCTTCAATAGATAACATTTCTTGACTAGCCATCATGTTAGGACGAACTCTATTTATTACGAGTTGTATAGGCTCAATATCAGAGGTATTAAGAATCCCTATTACTCGGTCTGCGTCACGTACTGCAGATAGTTCAGGATTGGTAACTACAATAGCTTCTTTACAGGCTGCAAGGGCATTTTTAAAACCATCCTCTACTCCAGCAGGGCAATCCACTAACACAAAGTCAAATTTTTCACTAAGCAGCTCACTAATTTTTTTCATATCTTCCGGTTTCATCCAGTCCAACATCCTAGGATCTCCAGCAGGTAGAAGAGCAAGATTCGGCTCCTTTTTATGCCTGACCAATGCTTGTTCAAGACGACAATTTTTGTCTAGAACATCTTGAGCTGTATAGACAATTCGATTTTCTAAACCTAGAAGAAGGTCTAAATTTCTCAAGCCGAAATCAGCATCTAAAACAGCAGTAGTTGCTCCGCTATTGGCAAGTGCTATGCCTAAATTTGCAGTTAAAGTGGTTTTCCCAACTCCACCTTTCCCTGAACAAATTAGAATTGTGCGAGTATTTTCCGCCACGTGATTAATTATTTTTTAAATAATAAGTCTACTTTCACTAAGTTAAATATTTTAAAGATTAAGTAATTCTTAAATTTAAAAAGTTTGAATTAATTTATTTCAAATGATTGATTAATTTCTAGTTTCCATTATTAATGGTTTGATATTGATTGTTTGCTTATCTATTAAAGCAATTTCAGGGTAATAACTTTTGGGTTTATCCTTTGGTCCAATAGCTATAACATCAGCAATTCTTAACTGTAAAGGTTTTAGATAAAGTGATGAAATGGAAGCATTTTTATTTCCACCCATCCCTGCGAATGCGATACCTAGTAATTTGCCCCAAACGTAAATATTTTGTTTGGCGGAAACTATGGCTCCAGGATTAACGTCTCCAATAATGCATAGGTTTCCATTTGAAGATATTCTGTCTCCTGATCTTACCGTTCCTTCGTGAAGAATATCGTCTTTCTTTTTTGAATCAAGAAGAAGCAACTTATTCTTACAAACTTGTTCTTTAACAAAGGTTGAATCTATTTTTAAAGACTTTCCTGCTAATACTGTTTCTCTATTATTTGAGTAAATGCGTAAAGAACAAATATTTATTTTGTCAAGATTTTTTTTTAATTTTGATATTTGATGAGCACTGATTGACTCATTAATTAAAAAAATTTTTGCTTCCAGAGGTACTTTGATCGAATAAAATTTATTAAATGTTTCATGGAATTTGTCCAGGTTTTCAAAAGATATAGTCTCTAGATATTTATTATTAATGCTATTTATAACGATTTTCATTAAATTAAACTGAGGAGTTATTTCTTATTAATGAAATTTCATTTTTGATTTCATTTTTGATCAAATCTGGATAAATAATAAACGAGCTTTCTTGAGATTTCATTAAAGTTTTTATTAATGAAGAACTATTTTCTAATGAGCTTTGATAAGTGCCATCCCATATTTTTAGTGCATTGTTAGATTCAAAACCTTTAAAAGATCTTTCCTTAATTCCGCAAAATATTTCTGAGGCGTAATTATTGGTTTCACATGATTTTCTTGCAAATGCAAGAATTTTAAGCCTATCTATTTTGGTTAAAAAACTTATATCTGATGCTTTCAATAAATCTCTATCAATAAACATTTTGCATAGGGTAGAAAGTGGTTCGAAAGATTCATCCTTCCATCTAATCAAATGGTAGTAAAAGGTTACATCATCATTTCTTATGAAATCATCAAAATCAACCTTAGAAGAAGAAAATATTAAATTATAAAGAGATTTATCAAACCAAATTTTTTTTTCAAAATTATTTTTGATTGTATATATTATTTTTTCTAGAATCCATGTTGATATTTCATTTATTCTGTGGTTATAGATAGTTCTATACATTAAGTTTCTTAGTACTAAGAAATGCTCAATAGCGAGAACTCCTTTTGGTTTGATTGCAATATTCCCGTCAGGTGAAAAAGTGAGGGCTGAAATAATTCTCTCTAAATCTACTAAGCCATATTTGGTACCTGTGTTGTAACTATCGCGTAAAAGATAATCGAGACGATCGCAATCTATTTCACTGCTAATCAATGTTTTTAAAGGATGAGAAAATAGTTGTTTTGTTTGAAATAATTCTCCGATTTTTCTTGGTAATTCTTTGTCATACTTCTTGAGTATTGAATTTATTGGAGAATAATTTTCAACTAAGTTTTGAGACCATTGTTCGTGATTATGATCAAATATTGCTTCGCTTGTATGACTCAAAGGTCCATGACCTAAATCATGTAATAGCGCTGCTCCATAAAGAACAAATTTATTGTCACAAAATGAAGATTTACTCTCAATTAATCTCTGATATATTTTCCTTGCTATACAAAAAACACCAATTGAGTGGGTAAATCTACTCGATTCTGCACCATGAAAAAGTAATGATGCCGCTCCTAATTGTTTTATTCTTCTTAGTCTTTGAAAAGCAACTGTATCAATTAATTCCATTATCATTAATTCTTCTGGCTTCCCAGAATCAAATACTATTTCTTTGTGAATTGGATCATGAAAAATTCTTTTAATACTCATAGCTTTAAAAATTTTTATTTATCAATCTTTGGCTACTTCAATTTTTATTTCTTCACTGCTCAATTCACTATTTTCGCTTGAAACTTCTTCTTTTTCTAAAAGTGACTCCAGAAATAATTCTGCATTTTTCACCCATTTATCGTCAGAACTGCCGTATTCACTAGCATCAGGAATATCCAGTAACTTATCGGGTGTAATACCTTCTCCTTGAATGTTATTACCTTTGGGAGTTATGTAACTAGCAACTGTTATTGCTATTCCACTGTCTTCTCCCAAACTTTTTAGGGATTGAATTAAACCTTTCCCATAAGTTTGTTCTCCCATGAGAATTGCTCTATCGTTATCTTGTAAAGAACCTGCAAGTATTTCACTAGCACTCGCAGTCCCTTTATTTACCAAAGTTACCATTGGGCCATCATAAGAAGTTTCTTTTTGAGAAATTATTGAATCTTTGATTCCATTTCTATTTTTCGTCTCTACTACTGGTCTGTCACTCAAAAATGAGTCTGCAACTGCTATCCCTGAGCTTACTAGTCCACCTGAATTATTCCTGAGATCTAATATTAAACCTTCAACATCTTTCTCTTTTAACTCTTGAAGAGCTTCTTCTATTTTTTTTGGCACACTTTCGCTAAATTGAGTGATTCTTAAATATCCTATTGTGTGAGAATCTTCTCTTAGTCTTTTTGTTCTAACTGGTCTTAAATCTACGGATCTTCTCTCTAAATCTACTTCTCTAATTGCTCCTGATTTCGAAGAAATTTCAACTAAAACTTTGGTTCCTGATTCACCTCTCAACTTAGAGGCAGTATTCGCTAGTCCTAATTCTTCTGATGAAATTCCATCCACTGTCTCTATGAAGTCCCCGCTAACTATTCCAGCTTCTTCCGCTGGTGAACCTCCAAGAGTAGAGATAACTTTTATTTTTTTATCATCATCATCTTCACCCAATTGAAGCCCAACACCATTAATCTCACTACCAAAATTACTGGATTTAAGGAGTTCATAATCTTTGGGGCGTAAAATTCTCGTATATGGATCTTCTAGAGGTCTTAACATCTCTTCAATTGCTAAATAAGCCTCTTCACTTGTTTCAATTTGTTTCTGTAGTGTTTTTTGTCTAATTTTCTTCCATTGTATTTCATTAAACTTTTCTGGATCATAAAAACCTTCATTAACCAAGGCCCAGGCATCAAGTACTATTTGCTTGCTATCACTGAGAGCTTGTACTCTTTCAATAAATAAAAAATTGGCAGAAAAAACAATGATCATTAATACATTGATCAATGTTTTGAATGTTAAAAGTTTGTTAAAAGATGAATTCATTGGGTTAAATGTTAACACCAAGTATAAGAATTTTAAGTAAGCTCTTTATATCAAAGCTAATTTTTTTTTGGATGGCGAATTCTTCATCTGTTTATGACTGGTTTCAAGAAAGGCTTGAAATTCAAGACATAACTGACGACGTAACTTCCAAGTACGTACCCCCTCACGTAAATATTTTTTATTGTTTAGGAGGCATAACTTTAGTATGCTTCCTAATTCAATTTGCAACAGGTTTTGCAATGACTTTTTACTATAAGCCAACAGTTACACAAGCTTATAGTTCAGTAAGTTACTTAATGACCGATGTAAGTTTTGGATGGTTAATACGATCTGTGCATAGATGGAGCGCATCTATGATGGTTTTAATGTTAATTCTTCATGTTTTTAGAGTTTATCTTACGGGAGGTTTCAAAAGGCCAAGAGAACTAACTTGGGTTACAGGTGTTGTAATGGCAGTCATAACTGTCGCTTTTGGTGTAACAGGTTATTCTCTACCTTGGGATCAAGTTGGTTATTGGGCAGTTAAGATTGTTTCAGGAGTGCCTGCTGCTATTCCCGTAATTGGTGATTTTATGGTTGAACTACTTAGAGGAGGAGAAAGTGTTGGACAATCGACTCTTACAAGATTCTATAGTCTTCATACTTTTGTCTTGCCATGGTCATTAGCAGTATTTATGTTGATGCATTTTTTAATGATTCGTAAACAGGGTATTTCAGGTCCCTTATAAATTTCTATACTAATATCATCATCGAGATTCAAATGTCTACGTTAAAAAAACCAGATTTATCTGATCCAAAATTAAGAGCAAAATTAGCCAAAGGAATGGGTCATAATTATTAT
>JFLJ01000085.1 GCA_000634115.1 Prochlorococcus sp. scB241_528O2
AAAAACCCTAGAATTTGTTCTAAAAACTGTTCTACATTAAACAAATTTCATGCGATAAACCTATTTTCCCAGTAGTAATTTTAGGTACCATCGCCTGTGTTGTTGGACTAGCAGTCCTGGATCCTGCAATGTTGGGAGATAAGGCTAATCCTTTTGCAACTCCTTTAGAAATACTTCCTGAATGGTATCTTTATCCGGTTTTTCAAATACTAAGAGTCGTTCCTAATAAACTTCTGGGTATTGCACTTCAAACATTAATCCCACTTGGTTTAATGATTTTACCCTTCATTGAAAATGTTAATAAATTTTCTAATCCCTTCAGAAGACCAGTAGCAATGTCAGTTTTCTTATTTGGTACTTTTTTAACCATATATCTTGGAATCGGCGCTTGTTTACCTATTGATAAATCTCTAACTTTAGGCTTATTTTAAACTTAAATTTTAAACATATCTAAGTCATTATTCTGTTCTCTTAGAAAATGATGCATTAATAAAAAACCAACAATTGTCCAAGTTTGATATGTCCTTGATTGCTGCCCAACCCAAGTGCCTGTAGGTCCATCGAAATATTCTGCCCATTCTTGCTTAGGTAATTGATTAAGTTGACACCAATATGATTCCTCTATTAAGGATTTCATCTCTTCCATAAGAATTACATCATCAGAAGGAAACTTTTTTTGATGTAAAAGAACAGCTGCTACAAAAAACCAAAATAAACTTGGCCAGTGCCCGCCATTGTGGTAACTCCAAGGCCAATTCTTTGGATCCGAACCAGTTTTATTTTGCCATTCTTCGACATCCATATGAGGATGACAAATTCTCATTGGCATTTGAGCCATCAAATGCTGTCTGTTGTGTAAAACTAATCTAAATAAAGCTCTTTGTTCTTCAGCGGGGAGTACACCAAACATACAGGCTAAAGAATTTCCTAAACTGTAGAATCGAAAGTCAGGTCTTCCTGTTCTAATATTCCCTATTAAATATCCACCTCTATTCTCTAACCAATCTTGAAGCCATGATGGAACTACTTGGGGTTGGACGTTAAATTCATTGAAGTGTTGATCATCTCCGTACTGCTCAGTTGGTCTCCTTCTTAAATTTTGCATTGTTTGGCTGGTGACCCAATAATGTTTTAAGAGAAAACTTCCTAAATCCTTAACCCATTGATTTGTAAGAATAAGTCTTTGATCTAATAATCTACTTACATGCTCTGCGCGACTTAATTCCATTAAGTTTATACAGCTTTTTAAACATCCATGAAGTAAAACTTCAACTTCTAAAGGTGCCCCCCATACATCCATAGGTCTATCAATCATAAATGCGCAATCTGGGACAAAAAGTACGGGAGTACCCTCAAATGTTGGGTGCAGAACTAGATCTAATAAAAGTTGAATCCCTCTTTGCACACTTTGACTTTTTCCAAATTCATAATCACCACTTTTATTGACATAATACCAACATAAAATTGGCCACCATAAACTTGCGTCTGCTGAAGTTATCCTGCCTATTGATCTTTGACCA
>JFLJ01000086.1 GCA_000634115.1 Prochlorococcus sp. scB241_528O2
CCTGCCTATTGATCTTTGACCATAGTCTCCAATAAGCTTTCCATTTTCTTCAATGAAGCTAGTAGGAAATACTCCCCGCGTTTGATAATTTGTGCTTTGTAACTCAAGGCATACACTTAGGAACCTTTTGACAATTTCGTAACGTTTTTGGGTAATGAGATAAATCATTACGGGAACGTTGTCTCTTAAAAATATTTCTCCATAATTTAACTTTTTATTTTTTGTTGGGTGTTCTAGCGCAGCAACACTGCCTACTAGTTCTCCTGATATTTCAACTAAAGTCTTTTCGAAGTGTTTTTTTGCATTTGTTACAATTTTCTCCTCATCTGAACTTGGTCTAACTCTTAAATTTTTTTGACTAAATCTTTCTGCCATTTCATTTATATCCCTTTATTTAAGCGTAGTTGTTTAAAGAGACTTTGAACAAATAAAAAATTAATAAAAAATTTTTGTATAAAAGGTTGCACAATTACAGTCGGATGGGTTAATATTTTCTTCTGGGCAAAAATATATTTTTTTGCATTATTCAAGAAATTACCTTAAATCTTATTTTTGGTAAATGAATGAATTTTTTGGAGATTTGATTTCGGTCATTATCTTCAGCCAGAAGAAGGGTTTTCCCTTCGAAGTGAGTTATTCACTTGTTGTTTAACTCTGCACCTAGAAAATTTAAAAACTTAGGAACTGATGCTTTTATTGCGTCAAAACTTTATCAAATTTAAATTTGATA
>JFLJ01000087.1 GCA_000634115.1 Prochlorococcus sp. scB241_528O2
AATTGCTAACTTTTAGTTTTTGAAAACCAACGGATCTGAGATCTTGGAAAGTCACTTTGAAATATTTTTAATGTGCACTCAAAGTAATCCTTAACTATTTAAGGAGGCTGAACCTAAATAAATTAAGTCAATCTTACTTTCATTTGGAGAATGCAATTCATATTGAGTAGATTTATCTACAAAAGGATTTGAACACAACGGAGAGTTTGATCCTGGCTCAGGATGAACGCTGGCGGCGTGCTTAACACATGCAAGTCGCA
>JFLJ01000088.1 GCA_000634115.1 Prochlorococcus sp. scB241_528O2
GGACGGGTGAGTAACGCGTGAGAATCTGCCCTCAGGAGGGGGATAACGGTTGGAAACGACCGCTAATACCCCATATGCCTATTGGTGAAATGAATTTCGCCTGAGGATGAGCTCGCGTCTGATTAGCTAGTTGGTGAGGTAATGGCTCACCAAGGCTTCGATCAGTAGCTGGTCTGAGAGGATGATCAGCCACACTGGGACTGA
>JFLJ01000090.1 GCA_000634115.1 Prochlorococcus sp. scB241_528O2
GGCTACACACGTACTACAATGCTACGGACAAAGGGCAGCAAACTCGCGAGAGCTAGCAAATCCCATAAACCGTAGCTCAGTTCAGATCGTAGGCTGCAACTCGCCTACGTGAAGTAGGAATCGCTAGTAATCGCAGGTCAGCATACTGCGGTGAATACGTTCCCGGGCCTTGTACACACCGCCCGTCACACCATGGAAGTTGGCCATGCCCGAAGTCGTTACTCCAACCCTTGTGGAGGAGGACGCCGAAGGTGGGGCTAATGACTGGGGTGAAGTCGTAACAAGGTAGCCGTACCGGAAGG
>JFLJ01000091.1 GCA_000634115.1 Prochlorococcus sp. scB241_528O2
CCGTACCGGAAGGTGCGGCTGGATCACCTCCTAACAGGGAGACAACAAAATGTTAAATATTAATTTTGTCACCTTAGGTCGATCGGTATCTCACATTCTTAAATTTATTAAGGATTTTATTTCCTAAGTTTTTTCTAGGTCACACCCATTACTTTTCCTGGGCCATTAGCTCAGGTGGTTAGAGCGCACCCCTGATAAGGGTGAGGTCCCTGGTTCAAGTCCAGGATGGCCCATATCTCTATGTTGGGGGTATAGCTCAGTTGGTAGAGCGCCTGCTTTGCAAGCAGGATGTCAGCGGTTCGAGTCCGCTTACCTCCACTGATTACCACCTCTTACATAATTTTAGAAGGAAATGTTTTGAGTTTCGATCAAATTCTGAACGAATCTAGCTTCCTAATTATCTTTATTAAGAAGCTGGACTCATTGAATTAATTTCATTGTTTTCAGAGAACCTTGACAACTGCATAGATTATTTTTAAAGACAATAAGCATCTTTAATGATGCAGATTTATTATTTGTGCTAATGCATTAATAACAATTCTATTAAGCTGATGCTTCAATTTTTGAAGTTATTGGTCAAGCTACAAAGGGCTCACGGAGGATACCTAGGCACACAGAGGCGATGAAGGACGTGGTTACCTGCGATAAGTCTCGGGGAGTTGGAAGCACACTTTGATCCGGGAATTTCCGAATGGGGCAACCCCATGTACGGCCAACTGAATATATAGGTTGGTGCGAGCTAACCCAGCGAACTGAAACATCTTAGTAGCTGGAGGAAGAGAAAGTAAATAACGACTCCCTCAGTAGCGGCGAGCGAACGGGGAATAGCCCAAACCGATAGTCTTGACTATCGGGGTTGTGGGACAGCAATATGGATCAATAAGTCTAGAAGAAACGTTTGAATGGCGTTCCACAGAGGGTGAAAGCCCCGTAATCGAAAGATAAGTTGACCTAGCTGTATCCCGAGTAGCACGGAGCACGTGGAATTCCGTGTGAATCTGCGAGGACCACCTCGTAAGGCTAAGTACTACTGTGTGACCGATAGTGAAACAGTACCGCGAGGGAAAGGTGAAAAGAACCCCGGGAGGGGAGTGAAATAGAACATGAAACCGTGAGCTTACAAGCAATGGGAGCCCGACTAATCGGGTGACCGTGTGCCTGTTGAAGAATGAGCCGGCGACTTATAGGCACTGGCGGGTTAAACCGGAAATGGTGGGGCCA
>JFLJ01000092.1 GCA_000634115.1 Prochlorococcus sp. scB241_528O2
GGAAATGGTGGAGCCACAGCGAAAGCGAGTCTTAATAGGGCGTTTGTCAGTGTTTATAGACCCGAACCCTGGTGATCTAACCATGGCCAGGATGAAGCTTGGGTGATACCAAGTGGAGGTCCGAACCGACTGAAGTTGAAAATTCAGCGGATGAGCTGTGGTTAGGGGTGAAATGCCAATCGAACCAGGAGCTAGCTGGTTCTCCCC
>JFLJ01000093.1 GCA_000634115.1 Prochlorococcus sp. scB241_528O2
AGCTGGTTCTCCCCGAAATACGTTGAGGCGTAGCGTCTAGTGCTCCAGCAGGGGGGTAAAGCAACCATTTCGGTGCGGGCTGCGAAAGCGGTACCAAATCGATATGAACTCTGAATACCCTGTGTGTAACTAGGCAGTCAGACTGTGGGGGATAAGCTCCATAGTCAAGAGGGAAACAGCCCAGACCGCCAGCTAAGGTCCCAAAATTAACGCTAAGTGATAAAGGAGGTGGGATTGCCCAGACAACCAGGAGGTTTGCCTAGAAGCAGCCATCCTCAAAGGAGTGCGTAATAGCTCACTGGTCGAGCGATCCTGCGCCGAAAATGAACGGGGCTAAGCGTTATACCGAAGCTGCGGATAAATTTATTTATGGTAGGGGAGCGTTCTATGTAGGGTGAAGCGTTAGCGTAAGCGGACGTGGACAGCATAGAAGTGAGAATGTCGGCTTGAGTAGCGAAAACATGGGTGAGAATCCCATGCCCCGAAACCCTAAGGGTTCCTCCGGCAGGCTCGTCC
>JFLJ01000094.1 GCA_000634115.1 Prochlorococcus sp. scB241_528O2
GTTCCTCCGGCAGGCTCGTCCGCGGAGGGTTAGTCTGGACCTAAGGCGAGGCCGAAAGGCGTAGTCGATGGATAACAGGTCAATATTCCTGTACCAGATGTGTTTTGGGAAGGGGGACGGAGAAGGCTAACCAGGCCAGATGTTGGTTACTGGTTCAAGCGTTCAAGGCTTTGAGAGATGGAGAAAACATCTTGAGCTAAGGCGTGAGTACGAGCTGCTACGGCAGCGAAGTTGGTGATGTCATGCTTCCAAGAAAAGCCCTATACCCGTTAAGACACAAATGCCAGTACCCGAAACCGACACAGGTGGGGTGGTAGAGAATACCGAGGGGCGCGAGATAACTCTCTCTAAGGAACTCGGCAAAATGGCCCCGTAACTTCGGGAGAAGGGGTGCCAGCGAGAGCTGGTCGCAGTGAAGAGGCGCAAGCGACTGTTTACCAAAAACACAGGTCTCCGCTAAGTCGCAAGACGATGTATGGGGGCTGACACCTGCCCAGTGCCGGAAGGTTAAGGAAGCTGGTTAGCTTTTAGTGAAGCTGGCGACTGAAGCCCCGGTGAACGGCGGCCGTAACTATAACGGTCCTAAGGTAGCGAAATTCCTTGTCGGGTAAGTTCCGACCCGCACGAAAGGTGTAACGATTTGCGCGCTGTCTCGGAGAGAGGCTCGGCGAAATAGAATTGTCTGTGAAGATGCGGACTACATACACCCGGACAGAAAGACCCTATGAAGCTTTACTGTAGTTTGATATTGTGCTCGGGCTCTGAATGCGCAGAATAGGTGGGAGACGTTGAAATAGTGCTTGTGGGTACTATTGAGTCATCGGTGAGATACCACTCTTTTAGAGCTAGGGTTCTAACGCTTACCCGTTATCCGGGAAGCGGACAGTATCTGATGGGCAGTTTGACTGGGGCGGTCGCCTCCTAAAAGGTAACGGAGGCGCACAAAGGTTCCCTCAGGCTGGTTGGAAATCAGTCGCTGAGTGCAAAAGCAGAAGGGAGCTTGACTGTGAGACCTACAAGTCGAACAGGGACGAAAGTCGGTTTTAGTGATCCGACGGTTCTGCGTGGAAGGGCCGTCGCTCAACGGATAAAAGTTACTCTAGGGATAACAGGCTGATCTCCCCCAAGAGTTCACATCGACGGGGAGGTTTGGCACCTCGATGTCGGCTCATCGCAACCTGGGGCTGAAGTCGGTCCCAAGGGTTGGGCTGTTCGCCCATTAAAGCGGTACGCGAGCTGGGTTCAGAACGTCGTGAGACAGTTCGGTCCATATCCGGTGTATGCGCAGGAATATTGAGAGGATTTCTCCCTAGTACGAGAGGACCGGGAGGAACGCACCTCTGGTGTGCCAGTTATCGTGCCAACGGTAAACGCTGGGTAGCCATGTGCGGAGTGGATAACCGCTGAAAGCATCTAAGTGGGAAGCCCACCTCAAGATGAGTATTCCCATGGCTTAAGCCAGTAAGGTCACGGGAAGAACACCCGTCGATAGGCTCTACGTGGAAGCTTGGTAACAAGTGCAGCGGAGGAGTACTAATAGACCGAGGGCTTGACCAAATAAACTTAATTTATTGTTTTTAATTTATATAATTTTCTATGCAGTTCTCAAGGTTCACACTATCCTGGTGTTCATGGCGATGTGGAACCACTCCGATCCATCTCGAACTCGGCTGTGAAACGCATAAGCGGCGAAAATATTTAGGGGGTAGCCCCTTGAGAAAATAGCTCAATGCCAGGTAAAAATATTTAAAAGGGTTTACTCTGCTTGAGTAGGCCCTTTTTTATTTTTGACAATTTCGACACCAATGGGTACTTCTTCCAGCAATTTTTTGCTTTTCTATTAGATTCCCACATTTTCGACATTCTTTACCAGTTCTTCTATATACATTTGTTTGTAACCCAAAATTTCCATTTTCTCCTTCCAAGTCTCTAAAATCGCTAAATGTTGTTCCACCTGAACCTATACTTTTTTTTAATACATTAACTATTGATTTTTTGAGATTAATTAACTCATTATCCTTTATTGTTTTAGCTTCCCTAAAAGGTGAAATGCCAGCAGAAAATAAACTTTCATCAGCATAAATATTACCTATACCTGCCACTACAGTTTGATCTAATAAGGTAGATTTTATAGATTTTTTTCTTTTGGAAATAACTTTTTTAAGGTAATTTTCATCAAAGTCACTAGAGAATGGTTCTGGACCTAATGAACCTAATCCTTTGATTATTTTATTTGGCGACAAGCCTTCCTTAATCCACCACATTTGACCAAAGCTTCTAACGTCAATGTACCTAAGTTCATTATTTTTATTATCGAAAAATCTTAACCTTGTATGTTTACAAGCCTGAGTATAGAAATCAATAAATTTAAAATATCCAGTCATTCTAAGATGAATCACAAGAAATCCGTTGTTGTTTGATGATTTTTCGAGAGAAAATTGAATATTCTCATTTTCAATTTTCTTTAGTTTACTTATTAAATATTTTCCTCTTCTTTCCCATTTGTATAAAAGTGAGTTTTGAAGTCCATTAATAAATACTTCCTTGTCAGGAGGAAAAGCGACAGTTGAATCCCTACAGACTTCAACTTTTTTAATAATAAAGTTGTTAAGTTTTTGCTCTAAACCTCTTCTAACAGTTTCTACTTCAGGTAACTCAGGCAATTATTTAAGCTTTCTCTAATTCACTTTCAGCAAAATTATTTGTATTCTGTCCACCTTCAGTTCCGCTTATTCCATTGTAGTTTACTTTGTCAAATCTAACTACACAGTTATATTTGATACCTGATGTATCAACTGAAGCAACTTTACCTATTTCATTGTACCAATATGATTCTGGTCTTTTTACTCTTACGAGGTCTCCTCTTGAAATTGCCATTACTATTAATTTAACTTTTTAAAGAATAACTCATCATTAATAGTCTTAGACAAATTATTCACACATATTAATTAAAAGTTCTAACAAAAATCATTTATTAGATTTTTTTCGAATTTTTCCTTAGCAGGCTTACCTCCCCTCCATTTTCTACCTGGGATTCTTACATCTAATTCATTTGTATCGCAATTGATTGAAAGAATCAGTTTTTTATTTTCTTGGTTCAAAACATTTAAAACTTTTCTACCCTTAACCTTTTCTAAAGATTCACTTTGAATCATTATTGGACCATAAATTTGTTTATCTAATTGAATTAATTCATTATTTTTCCTATTTTTAATTAATTGATAATTTTCTGAACTAATTGGTTTGTTTTTGCTTAAGAAGAGCTTTTGCCCAACTTTTATAGAATCTGGATTCTTGAGATTATTAATTTCTATCAAATACCCCAAATTTAACTTATATTTGTTTGATATTTCAGTAAGATTTTCACCAATTTGAACAATATGATAATTATTTATTAAATCTGGATTTTTTGTAAAATCTTCAGTAGATTCTGAGATAATAAGATTTTGCCCTACAAAAATATAATTTTCATCTTTTAAATTATTCAACTTAATAATTAAATCTTTATTGATTGAATAGAATTTTGAAATACTTGAAATAGTATCTCCAATTTTTACAATATGAATTTTTCTTGCTTTAGTTTTATCTTCATTAATTGATTCTTTTTTAGCAATATTTTCGATTTTATTATTTCCTGTATCAATCTTTTCTTCGGACTTTATCAATGAGTGATTAAAAAAAATTAACAACGATTGCAATTACTAAAAATACTAATTTCATTAACTTCACTGTTTATTTAAAGATAAGCTCTTAATTAAAAATCGCTAGGGGTTTTGAACAAAATTTAAGTAATTTAAATCTTAAAAATAAACTTTAAAAATTTCTTTACTTTTTCGTAGGGAGGATACCTCAGATTTAAATCAAATAAAAATCCTTTGAAAGTAATAGATTTTTGATTTGAAAAATTTCGAAAACCTTCTTCTCCATGAAATTTTCCAATACCACTCTGGCCAACACCTCCAAAAGGTAAATTTGGGATAAGGACTGGTAACATAACATCATTGATGCAAACAGTTCCTGAGCTTGTAACTTTTGAAATTTGATTATGGATTTTTTTATTTCCTCCAAATAAGTAGATTGCTAATGGTTTTGATGTTTTATTAATCTGTTTTAAAGCAGATTCCTTATCATTGATTCCAATTACTGGAAGTAGTGAACTGAATATTTCTTTTTCCAAAATATCTGTTTCATTTAATTTTGTTTTCAAAATTGTTGGAGATATTTTTAACTTTTTCTTACTAGAAGTTCCTCCGTATAAAATTCTTTTTTCTTTTTTATATCTTTTGAGAATTTCTAAAGTCGTTTTAAATTGCTTTTTTTCTAATTTAGATAAGTTTTCGGAAATAATTGGATCTTCTCCATAAAAACTTACTATGCATTTCTTTAATTTCTCTATGAAATTTTTTTCAATTTCTTTATCTACAAAGATATGATTTGGAGCCATGCAGGATTGACCAGAATTAAAAAATTTGCCCCAAACAATTCTTTTCGCAGCAATTTCTAAGTTTGCATTTTTGAAAATGATTACAGGATTTGTTCCGCTTAATTCAAGAGTTAATGGAGTTAAATTTTTTGAAGCCAATTTCATAATGGATTTTCCAGTTTCAGTACTTCCTGTAAAAAATATGTGGTCAAAATTTTGTTCAATTAATTTTATGGATTGTTTATAATCACCCTCTACTGTTAATAGGACATCTTTATGGAAATATTTGGAAGTAAGCTTTTTAATAAGTTTTGAGGTTGCAGGACATTTCTCTGACGGTTTTATAACAGCAGTATTTCCTGCTGAGAAAATATTTACCAATGGCTTTAAAACGTACAGTAGTGGATAATTATATGGACCAAGAATTAAGACACATCCAAGAGGTTCATAAATAACTTTGGAGGATGATGGAAATAGATAAAAAGGTGTATGAATCTTTTTTGGACGCATCCAAGAATTGAGTTTCTTTTTTATAAGTGAAATTTCTTCTTTCACTAAAAGGATTTCTGAAAGCCCTTCAATTTCAGATTTTCCTAGATCAACAAAAAGTGATTTTATTAGCTCTTTTTTATTTTCATCCAAAAGTTTAGAAACTATATTGAGATGTTTGATCCTCCATTTTATATCTTCTGTTTTACCAGAGAGAACTGTATTTTTTAATTTATAGATGTCTTCTAAATGAAATTTATCAGAAATCTTCATTTTATTTCTATGGAATAGTATTAAATATATCAGAGGATAAATTTTAAATAACACAAGTATTTATCTATTTAAATCAAGGTGAATGATTTCTAAGAAATAATCAAATTAATTAATATTGCCTTTAAAAATTCAAATTTTTCTTGGTTAATATATTCCTATGAGGAAAAAATTTTCAATTAGATTGATATCTATAAATGAAATACCAGAAGTTACAAACTGGGCAAGGTTAGAAGGATTTTCTCCTGGAATGGATGACGTATCAATTTATAGAAATACAGATAAACAAGGCGTATGGGTCGCCTGTCTCGACAATAATCCTATAGGTTCTATTGCGTGCATTAAATATAATTCCTCGTATAGTTTTATAGGTTTATTTATCGTTAAAAAAGAATTTCGAAATAATGGATATGGAGTGAGATTATGGAAACATGCACTCGATTATTTAAAAAATGTTGATTGTATTGGTCTAGAGGCTGCCCCAGAGAGATTGAATGATTACGAAATGTGGGGTTTTAGAAAATCTTCTATTACCAAT
>JFLJ01000095.1 GCA_000634115.1 Prochlorococcus sp. scB241_528O2
CTCAAGATTTGCCATTGAGAAATTTCTATAAAGATCAATTTCATTCTTTTAAAGTTGTCCCTGGTAATAGAATTTCTTCTGAAGCGGTTTTAATTTATGATGATCAAAGAGAACCTAGTCCCAGGCCACATTTTCTAAATGACTGGTTGAAAAATTCTCATGGTAATGTTAGTGCAATTGTCGATAATAATGGGATTTGCCATGGATTTGGCAGGATAAGACCTTGTGTCTTGCAGAATAATGAGCAAGGCTGGAGAATCGGGCCTCTTTTAGCGGATACCCCACCACTTGCTGAACTATTAATAAGGGAGTTAGTTGGTGATTTAGATTCCCAAATCTTATTGGATTGCTCTCATCTTAATCCTTATGCAAATTATCTTTTATCAAGTTTGGGATTTGAGGAAACATCTAAAACTTACAGAATGTATAAAGGCATTCAACCTCCCTGCCCAATGAATCAAGTGTACGGACTTGCTTGCTTGGAACTGGGATAATTTCCTTTAAAATGTTCATTTTAACTTTTGTTTTTGTAATAGTGAAAGAAATTTGTTTGATTATCCATAAGCTTAACTGTCAGAAGGCTTCAAGATTTTTTCTACAATATCAGCGTTGATTATAGTGATCTCTCCATTATCAATATTGGCTACTTGAAACAAGGTCCATGAATTTGGATTTCTAGCTCCTCCAATACAGTCGATAACTTTACCGACCCAATAATTTTTATTCTTTTCCTTAGTATCTTCGCAATTTTCTTCATTTTTAATTGCTACATAATCACCAGGCCTAACGAAAAGAAACTCAGGAGTTGCCGAGCTCACAGTAAATAACTAATAGTATATATGTACTATAGTAAGTTATTAGTTTTGTTGCCTAGCTTTGAATTATTTCGCAAACTAGAGGTAATAAAAAATAAAATGGAATCAACTGAAATTTCTATATTTGCAATATTATTTAGATTTTAGCTTTAACTGACGCTTATATAGAAAGAAATATTCTTGGATAAGATTTCTAATTCATTTTTTAAATTAAATAAGATTTAAGCTGGTCTAGTATGTCGGTACGATTAGAAAATAATTTTGTAAAAACTAAATATATCAATCCTCCCATTGCGACCCTTCCGTTAATTTTCTCTAACTGCTTTAGTTTTCTAAACAAATTTCTTTAGCGGTTATAAAAATTTTAAAGGGTATAGAAAATAAAAAAGTATTGATTACTTCAAAATTAAAAAAAAATTTATAAATTTATAGAAATATTATTTCAAGCACGAATTAAATTTAAAGCCAGGCTTCTTTCATCTCAAGATAAAGCCTCTCGCTCTCAGCAGAATTAATTTTACTGTCTGAATAGGATTGTTGCTGTTGCTGTTGCTGTTGCTGTTGCTGAGTTGAGTTAGTATTAGAATTTTGGACTTCGCTCATTAGAGAACTTAAATATTTGTGTTTATTCTCTCATATTTAAAGCTTTTTTTACAAACTTAAATTCTTAAATTTTTATTTAATTTTTGTATGGTTTTAATTTGCTTATTTTTAGTGAAAGTTATTTTGCTACTGTGGTTTTAGCGTATAGGAATTTAACTTCCCAATATATAATTCCTAGGAAAATAGCACTTGCAATAATAATTTCCGAAATGGCTAACATTTTATTAATCAATACTAATTTAATTTTGGTATCAATTTACACAGAATGCAATAGGTACTAATTACATTTAAGATTTGAAAAAATCTTATTTAATAAAATAATGCGTCAAAATAATATAAAATTCTAAGTTAGATACATATTTTTTCGTGGGGAATTTCATAAATTCAGCAATTCTTATACCTTTAATACCTCTTGTTACGGTATTATTTATTTTTGTTTTATTAGTAAGTTTTAACTTAACAGGTTAACAAAACCTGTTACGGTACTTGTTGCTTTATCTTTATTAAGTTCTGCTTTAATAAGCTCCTTTGACTATTTCAAGAAAATAGAAGAAGAATTAGTTTTATCGAAATTTCTTAAATTATTTGAAGAAACAAATTTAGTTATACATCTCAATTTGGTAAATGAAAAAATTATAATTTTTTTCTCATTAATAATGACATTAGTAATTGGATTATCTTTTTATAAATTACCTAGAAAAAAAGGTTATGTCTCATTCATGATTAGCCTAGGATTAATATCTTCTTCGGTGATGATCTCAATATTGCTAATAGATTTTTCAGCACTAATCTAAACTGAAGTTAGCATTGACAAAGCTTCGTTGAGTTCTTGAACATGATTTAATTCATCTTGAGCGATTTCTTTTATTTTTTTATCATTTGGATTATCTTTTAAATATTTGGAATAAGTTTCAAATGCATGTTCTTCAATTTTTATGTTGACATCATAAGCATTAGCTGGAGAGAAAAAATAATAAAAAACCATTATCCAGTAGTAAAGGAGCACAAGGTGTCTCGCAAAAAATCTATCTATCCAGAACCTATCTCCTCCTCTTTTCTCCATTTCTTTAAGATGCTCAGTTTCGTTAATAGCTTGATAAAAATGTTCTTTCATCAAAAGCATTGTTTTTTCATTTGTAATTCCTAGTGATTCTTTAAAATGAAGAACTGAAAGAAATGCAAAATAAGGTGATCTAGCTATAACTTCTAAAACCCAAAATCTTTGTAAATTTCTACCAGAGTATATTAAGTCTAAGAACTTAACAGTAGTATTCAAAATCAATGAATTTAATTTCTTCATGAATTTTATTTTTCTTTAAGTATAATTACTCAATTAATACAGGTCTATATGGTGCTTTATTAATTAACCAAAAATTAATATTTTTAATCTAATAATTGCGCCTTCTATTGAAATATATTTTTTTCATGCATTAATTGGATAGATAAAACTTTTATATGACAACTAGTGAAAAAATTGCAAATGCTAAAAAGAGGATTGATGAATTAGAAAGACTTATAAAATATTGGAATGATTCAGAAAATGATGAGGCAAAAATGGTAAATTTTACAATGAAAATTGAAAATAAAGTTGCTTAGATATTGATGATTAAGGTTGATTAACTTTTTATTTATTTTGCGTGATTTAACATTTTTGAGTATTCAAATATTGTTTTACCTATAAATAGAGCAATTAAACCTATTCTCAAAAACGGTAAGGACGAAATAATCTAAAAGAAAAATCTATATGAAAACCTTTTCAAAACAATATTTAGTTCCGATTAAATTTTTACCATTGGTTTTTTGGGTATTTATATCTTTTGTGAGTATATATTTGTGGAAGACTGCCTGGGTATGTTGAATAATTAATGCATCTAACTTCTTCTTAGCCAACCAGGAGCACCACCAAACCAATCAGATATATCATCTTCATTTGGGTTGAAATGATTGTCTTTATTTAATCCATCTATTCCAAATGATTGCAAGAGGTTATCAATCCCTCCATCATTTCTGATACCATTCCTCCTAAAGCTGTTAGCTTTCTTCAGCCAAAGAGAAATTGTCGAATTGTGATGTGCAAATTTCTCAACATATATTCTCTCTTCTAATGTAATTGATTTATCTTGTGCAATTCTTTTAATTATTCCTTGGATTTTTAGTCTCTTTTGATTACTAATAAGCATTTTTGATAAATTCGTTAGTCTTTTTATAGGAAGGATTATTAAAAATATCTTGTCAATGTTCATTTCAACAAATTTACTATTTTAAAAGGTTTTTAGTGAGAAAAGTTTTAAGACACTAAAAAAGGATTAATAAGCAATACTTTATAACTTGATTCATTTTTGAAACTTATAAATTTTAAAAATTAGATAAAAAATCAATCAAATCGCAAAGATACTTGAAAAACAAGACAAGAAGAAAGGAATGTTGCTTTATAGTAAATCTGTACTATTATTAGTACAGATGTATTATTAAGGTATGAAAGTGATTTCATCTTCTCCCTATGCCACTTTTAATTCAAAAGAGTGGAATTCACTAGTAAGCAAAAATGAAAAGTTTGAAAACACTCCAATAAAGATTCAAAAAAAATTTTATAGAACTTTTACTCTAAAAAAGATTGAAAAAGATGAACATTTGCAAGATAAGAATGAATTGCATCAACAAATGCAACTTGTATTCGCATAGAAAAATTTCAACTAACAATCTTTTATTGAATATTATTTTACGAGATCCAATTTTTTGTTAGATTAGTAGAAAGACAAGAAGGTTTTAATTTGGCTGTAGATCGAGAACTTTTAAAAGAAGTTACCCAAGAACTTTGGAATACTGTAAAAAAATTAAGACCAGAAATTGATCGGCAAACCCGACTTCAATTAGTTTTAAAGGCCTTATTGACTATTGGAGACTTGCCAGATCAAATGCAGGCTGCAATGGTAGTAGGTGTTTGTGCAGAAATGGATAAGAGTGATATTGATAATGCTGAAACTAATTCACAAACAAAAGATTCAAGCGGAGTGGATACTTCTACAGGAAGAAAAGTTGTTAGAAGAAGTTCTGCTAAATAAACTGTTAAATGATTACCCTTTGATTTTCTTTGATTCGTTTTTATTCAGTCGATTGAATAGATAATATGAAATTACAAGTAAGAGAGGAACAAATATTGAATGTAAAGTCATCATTAATTCTGTATGTCCCATTCCTATAAGATTTGAATCGCTTGGAAGTTGCTCTGACCAAGTGCCAACTAAATGCCAAGCTTGAGGAATAGATAAGAAAAACATATAAGAATTATAAGTTAAGTTTATTTGCAAATAAAGATTATCATTATTGAACGATTTTGCTTTCTTTATTCTTATTTCTTAACTAAGTATTTGTAGAGTTATAAAAAGAACTTGATTCATAAATTTATTTTTTTAAGAAGAGTTTTAAATTCTTTTTTACCAATAATTTTTTCAGCTGCGTAAACGCCGCTTGCTGAAACGGCGGGAATTCCAATACCTGGAAATGTACTTGCACCGCAAGTATATAAATTCTTTACTGGAGTCTTACAGCCTGGGAAAAGACCTTTTGCTGCAGATAATGCAGGCCCGTAACTGCCGCAATGGGTATTAGTAAATTTTTTATGAGTAATAGGGGTCCCTAACATCTTTAAATCTATCCTTTCATCTATGTCAGGGATGAATTTTCGCACTGCACTAAGGAATATTGAACATCTCTCTTCTTTCAAATTTCTATATGCTAATTCTTTGGGATCTAGCTTCGCCCAAATTTCCCATGGTTCATTTGCTGGAGTATATCCATGAAGAACATGTTTACCTTTAGGGGCCATATTTTTATCTAAAACAGATGGGATTGAAAATACAGCAATATTTCTTTCTGCGGTTATACCTTTCTCCCACTCATCAACATGTATCGCATGTATTGGCAAATTTTCAAGACCATCACTATCAAAACCTAAATGTATGTGAAGGAAAGAATCACATTTATTGGGGTTCAATGCTTTTGTCTTCCATTTTTTAGAGATTTCATTGGGAATTAAATTTTTTAAAGTCCAAACGTCAGTATTCATAACAACAAATTCACAATTATAAATGGAACCATTCTCAAGGGTTATACCTGTCGCTAAATTTTTTTTGAAGTTAATTGTCTTAACTCTTGAAGAGAGTATTAATTCGCCTCCATTTTTTTTTAATCCATTAATTAATGCTTTTACAATAGTTTCACTCCCTCCTTTAGGGTATTCAAGGTAGGAATTTGGTTCAAACCATTCGTTAAATAAAGTAGCCATCGCAGCTGTATTTGTATCATGCATTGACATACCACTTATCAAAAAGCTTAATAAATCAACCCAATTTCTGAGAAAAGGATCCTTTAAATGATTATTTACTAAATTCCCAAAACCCTTATTAATTTTTGGTATTTGCTTGATATTAGGTAAAAATTTTGAGGTTAAATTTATTAGATCTAAAAGATTTATTGATTCAGGAGAAAATGAGAGTAAAGGTATCTCATTTATTATTTGGCTGAGAGGTTTTATTCCAGAAATAAATGATTCCCATTCTCTAACAGAATTCTCGCCTCTCAAAGTTTTTATTGTTTGTTTAAAAGGTTCTTCCCCAACATCAAGATTGAAATTGCCTTCTGGGACAATAACTTGCCAACCTTTGTACTGAAACAGTTCAACTTCTTCATCAAGTAATTTAAGAATTTGACCTAGGGGATTAGTTGTTGGCCATCTACCTATCCCACTCCATAATGAAGGACCAGATTCGAAGGTGTAACCATTTCTTTTGAAATTATGAGCAACCCCTCCAGGTTGGGTATGTGCTTCACAGATAAGAACTTTTTTGCCTGATAAAGCCAGAATTGAACCACAACATAAACCACCTATACCACTACCAACTATTACGACATCATAGTTTTGCATTTAATATTGACTTTATTTTTCTTATAGAACCAAGTCGTTTTAAACGAATGTATTTGTTGAAGTTGTAATACCTAGTACAACAGCCAGGAAGAATATATAAGGAACTGCCTTGAGAGGTATGTATCCTTGGCTTTTGGAAATGAAATCCATCAAATTAGTTACGTTATGTAAACATAATAACGAGGTATTGTTCCTTATGTGTGCTAAAAAAACTTTTTTTAGAAATATTTTGAAACAAAGAAATCTTCTGAAGTGATATTTTTCACTAAGAACATTTTTTAAGAAGTTATCTTAGTATTTAATTCTTAGATTGAAATCTATTATGAAAGACTTTCCTGATATCAAAGAGATAAAACTATTAGAAAAAAACTCTCAAAAAAATGGTAGTGGTATAACATATCAGGACTTGTTAGGAATATGGAAGTTTCAGTATGTATGGGGAAAGGAGTCAGATGAAATTAAAAATATAACCAGTTCGATTCTCCAAGTATTGTCGGCAAGACTAGAATTACAAAGTAAAGATAAAGAAGATCAACTAAATTTGGAAATAAAAAATTCAATTAATTTCGGATTATTAAATATTATCTTTATAGGCAGAGCAGAATTAAAAGGGCTTAGACCTTTATTAACTTTTTATTTTGAAGAATTGAAAATTAGTATTAGTAATTATCCAATATTTAATAAGAAATTAAAAAAACCTGAAGATAAAAAAATGCCTTTTTTCTCACTTGTAGGAATCAGCACTAAAGATAAATGGTTGTGCGCGCGAGGTAGGGGCGGAGGGCTCGCAATATGGTTTAAGTCTTAAATTAGTGATATTCGCCTGGATGATCTACCTTCCTTACTGTAACTTTATCAACTTTTTGTCCATTAAATCTTAAGAGATCATCTCCTGAAAAGTCATATCCTAAGCTTTGACCTATAAGTGCTACATCATCAGCTGTGGAGGATGATGTAACCTGCTTTTTTAAATCTTCATCAGATTGCATCTTAATTAAAAATTTTCTTATTTCAGAAAAACTCATTACTAGAATTTGATTGATGTTAAATAATTTATAAAAATCTTTTTCTTATTAAGAACAAGATAAATAGATAATTATTATACTATTTTTATGACTTACTTATTCCTCTATGTAGTTGGCATAATTTTAATATGGTGGACATATCGTGTTGGTTGGCTTGAGGCTCTCAAAACAGTAGTTAAAGTTATAGTTCCCTCTGCACTCATTATTTTATTTAACATTAAAGCTGGAAGATTACTTTTTAAAAGTCCTTTAGTCGGTTTATTCAGCGCTTTGCCTACTTCTATTTTTATTTTTAGAGGGTCCTTGCCTTTAGTTAGTTATATAAATAATTGGATTGAAAATAAAATAAATAATTATGATGATTCGGAAGTTATAGATGCTGATTCTGTCCCTTTAGATGATTAATTTAGTTCAATCAAAGCCAAGAAATAATTCTTTGTGTACAACAAGAACATCAAATAAAGTTGTTTTATGAATAGGACTTAATGGAATTTTGTCTATATTCAATGCTTCTGCGCAAATTAAATGAGCATCCCATTTTGTATCATGATCACTAATTTCAACTGACCACTCAATTACTTTTTTGAAATGATCTGGCATCTCTGAACCGATTTTTCTGCAAATTTGACACAGAACTGACAAAAGAGGAGGTTTTGATGGCCTTTTTAAATCTTTAATAAGACTTGGCTGTGTAAAAACGCTTGTATAACGGATGTAGTCTATTAATTCATGTTCTTCTTTAGTAAGAGCTGCTTTATCTAATGCTCTTTCAAATTCGTCTATAGGGGTTATGGGCCTATCCAAGATATTAGTTGTTACTGTTTTCTTTATTTGAAAGATTCTTATTTTCTGAATCTAGTTTTTCTTGATTAATTTCATTTGTTTGATTGCTTTCAAGAGATTTAGGCGATTCCTCTTTGCCTTCTTCGTTAATAACTTGATCGATTTCATTTTGAAATTCATTCGATGCTTTTTTAAGACTTTTTAGAGTTTTACCAAGCTGTTTTCCTAATTCTGGAAGCTTTTTTGGACCAAAAATTAACAGAGCTAAAATTAGTATTACAGTAACTTCAGGCAAACCTACACCGAAAATATTCATAGCTGATAACTATTTAACTAAAGAGGAAATCTATTATTAAATATAGTCAAATCATTTAAAAATTTCATTCTTGGAATAGCTTTATTAATATTAAAAAATTTTGAAAAATATCATTGTTATTAATACCCCTTTAAAGAAGACTAGCCAAAGTAGTTGATAATCACTCAACTTGAATTTTTTTTGATACCAAGTTATAAGAGTTTTGTGTTTTTCGATTAATTTTCTTATTTTCAAGGAGTAAATTTTAACTATCACTTATTTTATCTTAATTTATTTTTTTATTATTTTTAAATTAAACATAAGTCCTAAAAAAAGAATATGAAATAAAAAAATATAAATTATTAATTCCATAATATTGAATTAATAAGTTCACCCTAGTTTATTTCAATAATTTTTTTAGTATCTTTTAAAATAAAAAAACGGACTTTTATAATAGTTATTTACTTTGAAGGCCACAAAAAAAACAAATTAACCTCTAATATGGAGATTTATATGAATTATTGTGCATATCGGAGATAAAATTCCAGAATTTTCTTTACTGGATCAAAATGGAATTAAAAGATCAAGTAAGGGATTAACTAATCCCCTTGTTTTGTTTTTTTATCCAAAAGATGATACGCCAGGTTGCACTATAGAAGTTTGCGGATTTAGAGATAAATATGACTTATTTAAAGTATTAGGAGCTCAAGTTTGGGGCGTAAGTAATGGAAGTACCTCAAGTCATTTGGCATTTGCCAATAAAAATAAATTACAATATCCACTACTTTGCGATACGAATGACTCTCTTAGGAAAACTTTTAAAGTACCTAAAGTATTAGGTTTTATGGATGGTAGAGTAACTTATGTTATCGATCGAGAAGGGACAGTTAGGCATATTTTTAGAGATTTATTGAATGGTCCTGAACACATTAAAGAGGCTATTAGAGTACTTAAGGAAATTCAAAATCAATAAACTATTATCTACAGAATACTAGATTAATACGTTTTGTTTTATTATAGTTGCAGCATTTATTTAATCGATGAGGAAAATGGGAATGCAAGCAGTTGATCTTGCGATTCAAAATGGAGTTGATCTTGACGGTACTCCAATCCCTCCAAAAATGCTAGATCTATATAACAGAATAATGGATGAGGAGAATAAAAGAGAAAGAAGTGGCGTTAAAAAATCAATGAGAAATAGATGCGTCAAAACTGGTTCGAAGCATTTTGATAAAGAAACATTAAATCAATTACTAATTGACTCAGGATGGGAAGGTCTCAAAGAAAAGGAAATTTTATTCTTTTATAACTAAAAAACAAAAGATACTTTAAAGTCTATTTTGAAAACTATATAGGGTAATTTTTAACTTAAATAAAAATTGAGAACTAATTAAATTTTTTCTTTTTTACTTGCTTGTTTGAAAGTAAATTTGGCTTATATTATAGTAATTATTTATATAAAAAAGATCAGAAATTCCGATTATTTGTTCTCCTTTAGAAGGCTCTTAACCTCCTTATAAAAAATATCCTAATGCGAACCATTAACTATTAGCAGATATGGTTAAAAAATAGTTTTCCATCTACTTTGGTATGAGTAACGGGATACTAAACCTGTAAGAAAATCCAAAAATGATGCTACTCAGCCTTTTGAAGATGCAAGGTTTTCGTCTCTTGAAGGATTAGGAATTTATATTAAGTATTTATTAAATGTACATTTATGTAAGCAAAAGATATGGCTGCACAAATGACCCAACTAAAGGGTAAGAACATTCTTATTTTTTCTTTATTATTTTTCATAACTCAATTATGAAAAATATTTCAAAGATCTGTGGATTAATGGATATTTTAAAACTAGAAAAATTAAAAAAGACGGTTAAAAACCGTCTTTTAAAAAATTAATTTTTCTAAAGATTAATTATTTATGTTTTGAGGCAGAGAGTAATTTAAGTTCTTTCTTCACCTCTTTTTCTCTCTCTTCAAGATGTTTTAGTTGAGCTTTAAAAGCATCTTCAAGTCTTACTTTTTGTGTTGTAATTTCATCAAGTTCTTCTTGATGCTGGGTTCTCTTTAGCTCCTTCATTTCAGTATCAGAAATAACATATACTGGGCGATATGAAGGTGTTTCAAAAAGAAGATCAAACATTGAATACATAAGTGACCTTTGAATTAGTACAAATCCAATATCTGATAATTTTTTGAAATATGAAAGGATAAATACCGAAGATATTGATACGGCAAATACACCGAATTTCGGTTTACCTAACATAACCGCCCAGTATTTACCGATCAAATTTTAATGAATCTTTTAAAGTATTAAAGAGATAATTCTAAAAATCTAAATTAAAAATAACTAAAAATGGATTTAAAAATTACTAAAACATTAGTAATCCCATCTAAGGAAATTAAGTGGCAATTTGCCAGATCCTCTGGCCCTGGAGGGCAAAATGTAAATAAAATTGAAAGTAGAGTAGAGATAATTTTTAATTTAGAAGATTCTAAAGTCCTAAATGATTTTCAGAAAGCAATTCTTAAGATTAACTTGAAAAATAAATTAGAGAAAAATAGTTTATGTTTACGGTTCAAGAACACAGAAATAAATTATTAAATAGGCAGCTAGCCTTAATCAAACTTAGTTCAATCATAAAAGATGGCTTAAATAAACCATTTAAATTAAGAAAATCTACAAAGCCTACTAAAGCATCACAAAAGAAAAGATTTGAGTTTAAGAAAAAACGTGGCGAATTGAAAAAAAGTAGAAAAAAACATATCAAATATGAGAGAACTAAATAAATATTTACTCGAAAATTGCAATTAAAGCATATGATTAATTTAATTTAATTTTGGTTTATTGAATTCAAATAATGATTTCTGGTTAATTGACTCCAATTGTGTAGGGGTGATGCGTTTCTACAAAGATAAAAAGCATTCTGATAAATCTATTGCTTATATATTTATTGAGGAAGGGATCATTATGGGAATTCATGGAGAAAATCCACCGTTAATGAAAACTAGAAAAAAAATTGTTATTGAAGAAGCAAGATTATTATGGCAAAAATTGTTAAATGAAGGTTGGCAAAAAACTAATAAAAAATGGTGAGAAAAAATTACACCATAAAAATTCTTTAAATTTCAGGAAATAAATGAACCTTTTGGATATAGCTTAGAAATTTTTTGTTGTTGTAAAAATTTCTTTTTTTTTATGTCGTTTTCATATCTTCTCAACATAATTAGATAGTTCGCAACTCCAAAAAGTACTAAAAAGAGAATAAATCTTATTCCTGCCTCAAAGTTCATATAAGGATTAAGCTTTTTTAAATTTGACAATTTTTAACAAAAAATCAATCGGTATTTATATCTAATTAAAAGGTTTAAAAAATATCTTCTTTGATTTTATTGAATTAAAAATACACAATAAAAATAATACTAAAATTGCACTAAAGCTTCCTATTGGGTTTGGAATATTTTGTGTAAAAGGCCCTGCTAAAAAAGAAGGTGTATTTTCTTTAAATTCTATTAATCCGTTGTTTAATAAGAACCAAGTACCAACAAGTCCTCCATGAATACCAATGCAATTCCATAATGAACCTTTTTCTATAATTCTTACTAGTGATAGAAATATCCCAAGTAAAATAAATCCTAAACGTAATCCAATAATGTTCCAAAAGATATCATTTGATAAATTATGAACGAAGCTAAAAACTAAAGCTTGTAAAACTATTGCTATTTTTGATCCATATTCAAATTTTAATTCTTCTAGTAACCATCCTCTAAAAATTATTTCCTCTGCCAATCCAACACCTAATCCAAGAAGAATAGAATTTAACAATATGCTAGGCGAGAATTCACCTATCCAAGAAATGCAATCCTTTTGCAATAGTGGCAAAAGAATTAGAATTATTAAAAATAAAGAAAATAAAATACCTTGAGAAAAATGGAAAAAGTTTTTTAATAATTGGTGTTTATTTATCCCAAGAAGTGCCCATGTGCTTGATATATTCCATCTAATATGAAACCAATATGGGAGAAAAAAGAGAAAAAGTAAGAAAGTAAAAATAGTTCCAATTAAGGATAAATTTTCTTTTTCAAAATTCAACAATAATAATGGCTGAGATAAAGCCCAGCCAATGCCATAAAGAATTGGAATAAAAAATATAGTGGATATAAATCTTGGTCGTAAAAGAAAAAAACTTTTAATTAATATTTTTATATTTTTCATTTTTTTTGAATATTAATTTCCTCACCCATTGCCTTTGATTATTCTAGATACCTGCTCAAAAAAAATTAAATTTTTCTTTTTAGTATAATTTATTTTTTTTGAAAGCTGAGATAAATCTCTATAAAATTTACGAGTTGTTTTTTCTTCTTTATCACTAGGCCAAAGTAAGTCTAAGCCCTCTTCATATTCTTCTTTATATTTTTTTTTATTCAATTTTTCTTTATTCAATTTTTTTTATATCGTAATAATTTAAATTCTACTTATTGCAAATGCTTAAAAGTGATGTTTATTAAATTTGTGTATTTATTTAAAATTTATGTTTATTAGTCTTTCAACTTTAATTTTTACATTATTATCTCCATTACTTATTTTTGCAGTAATAGTTTCTGTTTACTTATTTCATTAGGAAATTATTTATTAAATAATTTAAGGGTGTATTATACCTGCTTTTTCTAATGCGAATGATAAAACTGCAATTATTGCCATTAGGGTTAGAATCTTATTCTTTTTGATGAAATCCATAATGATTATTAATAATCTATTTATTAAATAGATATATAAAATAAAAATAATTAAAAATATTATAACAATTCGGATCGAACCAATATATATATATTGGAGATTTAGTACCCTTCATAAGATCTTATAAGAGGGCTATTGAAAAATATGATAAAGGTATAAAAGAAGGATAATTTTATGAAGAACCTCTTGGCGGAGATTTTAATTGTCCTTATTAGAAAATATGATTACTAAAAAATAACTTTTGCTTTATTAAATTAGATTATATAGTGGCGAAGTGTCGCGATAATAATCCATCTATAGATGATTGTATAAAGTTTATTTAATGGAAATTGGAAGATTATAAAATCACTGATAGTAATAGAAGAAAAATAGAATCTATTTTGATTTATGAATGTGAATAAGGAAAATTATAGACTTTAATTTTTATATTTATTAAAAGCAAAGTTTCAATAAAATTCTCTTACAGATTAAGAAAAAAGTAAATCAGCATATTTACGGATTTACTGAAAATATAAATAGTAGTAATTTATAAGTGTTGAGTTCGGAGGCAATCTAAATGATTGATAGTCCGCCTGAAATTTAGCAAATTCCAAAATATAGGAAGCGTATTCCTGAGAATGGGATTATTCGAAAATTAAAGTTCAATCAATTAGTCTGATAAGACTTCGCTTTATAATTACTAGCGACAATGGGAACTGAAATTATCGAGAGAAATCCCCGAATTCACGTATTCTAAGTTTATGAGTAAATAGACTTTAAAATATGTAATTTTATATCCTGTAAGAAGGAAATGAGATATTTAAAAAGGACTGCTTCAGCAGTCCTTTTTTTGTTTAAGAAATTACTTCTAAACTAGATTTCTTTTGGATACTGTAGATTTATAAAGTGATTTAAAATATTTCAAAATGAAAGATCAATTCTTGTTTCCGAAAATTGAAGTACGTGAAAAGGGCTTTTTACGAGTAAGCGATATTCATACTATTTATTGGGAAAGATCTGGTAATCCAAATGGAAAAAAAATACTTGTTATTCATGGAGGTCCAGGAGGCGGAAGTCAACCAAGATATAGAAGATACTTTGATCCAGATAAATTCGATATTATTCAATTTGACCAAAGAGGTTGCGGTTCCTCAACGCCTTTCTCCGAATTACAAGAAAATACGACTAATCATTTAGTTGATGATATTGAGAAATTAAGGATTCTATTTAAAATAGATAGTTGGCATTTGTTTGGAGGATCTTGGGGATCAACACTTTCACTTATATATGCAATTAAAAATCCCTCAAGAGTTATTAGCTTAACTTTGCGAGGAATATTCTTATGTAGAAAGTTTGAATTATTATGGTTCTATCAATATGGTGCAAGTGAGATATTCCCCGATGAATTTGAGAAATATATTTCTGTAATACCAAATGAAGAAAGAAATAATTTGATAAGTTCTTTTTATAAATATCTAACATCTTCAGATGTGAAGCTTAGATCAAGAGCAGCAGCAGCTTGGACAAAATGGGAACTCTCAACTAGTCATTTAATAAATAAAAAATTTGATTTTGATAAGTCCCAAGTTGATTCTTTTTCAGATGCCTTTGCAAGGATAGAATGTCATTATTTTATTAATAATATTTTCTTAGAAGATGACTTTATTTTGAAAAATATAAAAAAAATAGAATCGATACCAACAAAAATAATTCAAGGTAGATATGATGTAGTATGTCCTATGAGGAGTGCTTGGGATCTAAATAAGAAATTAAAGAATTGCGAATTAATTATTGTTGATGATGCTGGTCATTCAATGAGTGAAAAAGGTATTAGTATCGAATTAATAAAAGCTGTAAAAGTAATTCAAAATTTCTGACAAAAAGAATATTTTTTTAAAATTAAAGGCCATTATTTTCAATATTTTTTGCAATACTCCTAAGGAGTTCAACGATATCTGAATCTTCGCATTGAGTATCTTCCTTAAGCAAAATACACTCGTCTCTAATACTTACATTAGTACTCCACCATATACCTGAACTATTGGTATCGTCCCATTCAAATCTTTCAGACATAATTAATTAAATCTAATAAATACATTAAAGCTTGCATTAATTCTTCGTGGATTTATGTACTTAATTTCAAAATTAAAAACTTTCCTATTTAATTATAGGAATCTGGAAATATTTGATCATTAAATTTAGATATCTAATTTTAATTCATATTCTATTTTATTTGACTTTTCTTACAATCCTACAAAAATAAGATTAAGTTTGGATGTAAAATTTTAAAAAATTTTTGAATAACTAAAAATCAAAAACATGAAAATAACAAAAAAACTTTGGGAAGATAATTATGAGATTGCTTTACTAAGTTTAAATACAAAATTTGTTCAATGTTTAAAAACTGGAAGTCTCCCTAAGAATATTTTTCAAGAATATTTAGCTCAAGATTATTTTTTTTTAGAGACTTTTGCTAAGGCATATGGTCTTGCCGTTTCTAAATCAAAAGATAAGTACTCAATAAGGAAGTTAAGTGAACTTCTGATGGGCGTTTCAGAGGAGTTAATACTGCATGAAACTTATGCAAAAGAATGGGATATTGATTTGTCCAATAATTATATAAAAAAAGCTACTAAAAATTATACTGATTTCCTTGATGATACTTCCAAGAGACTTAGTTCGATTGAAATAATGTTTGCGATGACTCCATGTATGAGACTTTATTCTTGGATAGGAAAAAGTCTTTATGAAGAAGATTTTGATAATAAATATAAAGAATGGATAATTACTTATTCTGATGAGAGCTTCGAAAATTTAGTAAATTCACTCGAAAATCTTATTGAGACCAATAAAGAATCATATGATATTAATCAAGCAGAATATTTATACAAAAGAGCAATGCAATTAGAGTTAGATTTTTTTAACGCATATTCAGACTTCTAATTTAAATTAAAATATATTTATAGTACTTTTAAAGATGAGTTAGTCAAATTAAATTATGTATTCTAAAATTGCACTTTCAATAGGGGGTAGTGACTCCGGAGGTGGAGCAGGTATTCAGGCTGACCTTAGAACTTTTATGGCCCTTAAAGTACATGGATGTTCTGTTATTACATGTATTACAGCACAAAATAGTATTGAAGTTACATGTGTTGAAGCAGTAGAGAAGAATACTTTATTAAGTCAGTTAGATACTTTATTTTCTGATTTTGGTATTGATGCTTTAAAAACCGGAATGTTACTAAATGAAAGGATAATTAATGATACTGCATCAAAATTAAATAAATATCAAATAACCAAAGTTGTTGACCCAGTTATGGTTACAAGAACTGGGTCTAAATTACTGGAAGATTCTGCGATTAATGCTTATAAAAAACTCTTATTACCAATTGCTGATTTGGTAACTCCAAATATTTATGAAGCAAATCTACTTTCTGGCTTAGAAATAAATAATCAAGAAGATATAGAAAATTCAGCAAGAAATATTATTGGTCTTGGAGCTAAAGCAGTACTTATAAAAGGTGGCGGCTTAAAAGATATGAAAGGGAAAGACTTTTTTCTTGATTTAAATGGTAGAAAAAAGTGGCTGTGTAATAATTTTATAGATACAAAAAATACTCATGGTAGTGGTTGTACATTAAGTGCTGCTATTTGTGGTTACAAAGCTTTAGGTTTTGAGCTACTTGATTCCATAAAAAAAGCAAAATTATTTGTTGAAAAATCTTTAGAAAATTCTTACAAAATAGGATCTGGCCCTGGTCCCTTAGGTCATCATTAATTATTTATATAAGTTAAATTAAAACCACCATTTCCTATAGGGCTTTTTTAAAAATAAGATTTCTTCTGTCTCCCATCCACCCTCTAACCACTCAAGATGCTCAAGCAATAAAGACTCACTTTCCATTTTGCTTAATTGACCAACTCTGTTTGCAATTCCATCAAATCTAACTTTCATCAATTCTTCAATCTTGACGTTATTCATAGTGAAAACAGTAAATTTTTTCTACTCAAACTTGTATGGATTTTCTTGTCAAGTATTTAATCTTATTTGTTTACTAGTAGTTCTAAGATATGTATAAAATACAACTTTTTAAAATAGATAGTAATTAAGACTCATTCACATAGATTTAATTCATTATTAATTTGAAAAAAATACATTAATTATGAATAAAGAAGAAACTGCAAAGCAAAAAACTATTTTAAACGTAGGCTATTGTGAAACTACCTCTGAATGGCTCAATAGAGTTATTGTTGAACTTGCAGATGAAAATAAGAATTTTGTAGATTTGTCAGTTATTTGCATTTAAGGTTTTGAAAATTTAATTTTATTTTGAGTTATTTTGAACTTGCTACTATTTTTAATAGAGATTAAAAAGACATATTTTTCGTTTATCTTTAATGAAATTTTGTTTTAGATTTATATATTTACTCTATCGATTTATTAGTAATGAATCAAAATTGTCTCAAAGTAATTGGAATTAAAGATGAATCAAGAAAAGATGCACATTTATCATATGTAGATAAGGCACATGGATTAAAAGGTATCCTAAGTAGTGATTTTGAAGAATGGTCCAATTTTGATAGCTGGGGGATTATTTCAGTTCAGCAATGGATTTTTTCTAGAGCTTTAGATGTTTATAGAGGTAAGAAAATTGATATTAAATGCGATTGTTGTGAATATGTTGATTCTCTTTCAAAAAATTTTGAGAAAATCAAAAAAGAAAAATGTTATGGTAAAAAAACTGCTTATATGATTGCAAAAGTCGTAGATGAAATTGTATTAGCTAAGATAAGTAGAGAAAGTGATGGGACATATTCTGCATAAGGGACATAATGAAGCCAATATACTTATTAGTAACAAGATAATCAAAAGTGTAGATCATAATAATTATGTCTAAATCTTATTGGTTGATTAATTCAAATAGAACAGAAGTGAAAAGATTTATAAAAAACGATAAAAGTATTGATGGAGTTTTCGAGTATGTGTTTGTAGATACTGGGAAAATAGTTGGAGTATTAGGAAAAGAACCACCTGTAATGACAACAACAATTTCAGTAGATATAGATTTAGCTAGAGAAATTTATGAAAGATTACTTTCTCAGGGATGGAGTAAAACTGAAGAATTGTAGACAAAACGATAGAAATAGGTCTACTTTCCAGAACTCTTTTGCCAGTATATTTATAAACAACTTTACCCGATAATACAAAAATACTTCTTGCGGACATTTATTTAATTTGGCAATATTAGTAACCGACTCCCAAAATGGCACATCAACATAAGATGTTTCCCTTAATGGCCAGATAGAACTGAAGGAATAAAAGTCAGGGATTTTTTAAATATTATTCTTTCGGTTCAGCTGTTAAAAAGCTCCTACACACATACTGATAGACAATGAAAATTATTAAGAGACTCAGTTCGCTGCCAGGCGATTCTCTGAGTGTTATTCGCCGCACTCCACCACTTGTTTTTGCAATGGCTGTCTTATCTCTCGGGGGATTTATAGGCGCCTCCACGGTCCTTGTGAGAGGGTTCAGAATGGTTGAGAATTCCATCACTGTTACAGGCGCAAGTACTGAAAGTTTTGAGAGTGATATTGCCAAATGGTCCGTTCAGGTAAGGGCTACTGGAAAGACTCAGATCGACTCATTTAACAAGCATAAAGAGTCGATGAGAAAGACTATGAATTTCCTTAAAGCTAATGGAATTGAGGATGGTATAAAACAGGAAGTTTATCTTGGACCAGCAAGTATAAAAGAATATGAAACCAAGCATCCCAAGACCAATGAGATCATCAGAACGGAATGGATTACATATCAGAGTATTGAAATCCAGAGTAATGATGTTTATCGAATTCAAAAAACCCATAGCAAGATAACTGAACTTCTTGGCGATGGTGTTTTAGTAAGACCAAGTTCCCCTGAATTCACCTATTCAAAGCTTGCTGATAAAAGAGTTGATATGCTTGCAAAGGCTGCAAAGGATGCACGAGTAAGAGCTGAGGCTATCGCCCTTCAGGCAGGCTCTGAAGTGGGTGGTCTAAAGAAAGTGAATACCGGTGTTTTCCAGATCACTGTTCCTAATTCCACTAGAGTGAGTAGCTGGGGTTCTTATGATACAACTACTATCAAGAAAGATATCACTGCCGTTATGGGAGTAACTTTCGCGGTTAAATGATGACTTAGGGAGTTTTCTTTCTGCCCTTGAGAATCATCAATAAAGGCAGACCAACAAGCATCAGACTCCCGTCAAATAATAAAAAAGTATTCAGGTTCATTTATCCATTCCTTCAGGGGTATCCCAATTAAGGGGTATCCCTTTTTTAACAGGTTCTTTTTTCATGTCATACAACTCTTTTCTGATCTTGTTGTAGTAGGCCAACTCCTCTGGATCATCAGAACCGAGACCATAATTCATGGTCGCTGCAAGATAAATTCTTTGCATACGGTATGACGATAGTGACATTACTTTAGACAAGCTATTTAAATTATAAGATTGTTTTTATCCGCATTGCTTATCTTCACCATTGATACAGTATCTGGTGGCTTCGGTATTTAGTCTCATTTCACATGAAATTACCATTAGGGGTTTAACTGTTCCCGGTCCAAAATGTTTTGACTTGTAGTGATAACATATCCTGCGTCTTGCACTCATCCAGTCTTTCCAAAGTTTGTCATCATTCAATTCTTGCCTTAATTCCCAGTCTCTTTTATTTGCTTTCTCTGCGTAACACCTTGTATATTCTGGTGTTGCTCCTGTCTCTACACATTCAAAAGGATAATCTTCCCACTGTTTAGCGTTCCAGCTTTCAAAGGTGTGATCATGAGCCTTCAGAGGTATCTGTGAGAAGATTAATAAAAAGGGTATTAAGAAGATTTTTATGGCTTAAATTCTAAATATATGGATTTGTATCATATCTCAGATCCCAGAGATTGCAATGGATTACGAAACCGCTTTTTATCTAATTATGAGAGGTCTTAAAAACTTGATGAGGAATTATCTAACTCTAGGAATCTTTTCGAAAAGAAATTTTTTTGGAGAGGAATTTTCATAACTCATAAATTCAGATCATAATAAAAAGCAAAAAGCTGATCATGAGTTATTCAGAAATTGACTTTTTAGCCTGCAAAGAATGACTGCCTTAATTATTCCTTAATATATTTTATTATTATTGGCTTGCTTGGTTTGGTTTCCCCAATTAAATCAGAATCAAATAAAAATATTAATTGTGATTCTGCTCTTAGTCAGTATGCAATGAATATTTGTAGTAGTAGATCTCTTTATCAAAATGATTCAAAACTAAATAATTTCTTTGTACGATAGTGATAATCTTCTTGATATCAATATATCTCGGGGATGCCCTCGTCGGGATAAAGGATGAAAGGTTATGACACCATAAGACTGCCTTTGGAGGTTATTTCTGATTTTAAATAACATTTTTCGGGAACTTTTCGGGAACTTTTTGTGGAGATATTTTTCTAATCTTTTTTAAAATCTTCATTAATAAATTTATATTAACCACTACTTTTAGTTATCTTACCCAACCATCTTTTGTGCATTTTCCATATCCAAAATCTACAGAAGAATATCGAAGTGGGGAAGGTTTAGGGTTGGCTTTATTTACAGCTTTTATATGCTCTTCTGAACAGAAGTATCTACCCTGAGCTTTAATGATATCTTTACTAATAATTTCAGCTCTTTCATTAGTTTTTATAAAACAACCACCTGCTACAATGTCGCATTTAGGTTCATAAGCATTTGTGAAATAATAAAAATTGTTATTAGCATCAATTATTCCTGACCAAGAAAATGGAGGTCTTTGAGTTGTATAAATCGTATATTTTTCTGCATATAAAGGATTAGATAACAATATTAATGAGAGTAATAAGAGTTTCAATTGTTTACCAGCCAGATTCATTCAATCTCTCATTCTTCTCAAATGCTTCTTTATAAATCCTCTCTAATAATTCCTTACCCTCAGGAATAAAGTATGGAGTTGTTTCATCATAATCCTTGAAACAAGATTCAAAGTACTTTAACTTCTTTTCCCTTTCTTTTCTTTTTTCTGGCAACCAAACTTCGTCCGCTATCCTTCCTACTAAAAAATTAACTTGCCTTTTAAGACTTTTATTAATAGTTGCATCTCTACGCCATTTCCAAAAAAAAATAAATGCGCCAATACCAAAAATAAATTCCATTAAAAAAGGGGTTTTATCCTCCAATTTTAAATTAACTGTCAACTTCAATAATTTTCGGGAACTTTTCGGGAACTATTCGAGAACTTTTATATTTTTGAAATTGGCTTATACTGAAGCCTCTTGAAAGATGTTTTTTGGTATTAAATCAGTATTCAAGCTACTTAAGCATAAAAAAAGACCCTTATGAGTCCTTATGAATGCTAGTGATGGTTTATGACTTGCTTTTTCAAGTGCCCTCGTCGGGACTTGAACCCGAGACCTCTCCCTTACCAAGGGAGTGCTCTACCGCTGAGCTACAAGGGCAACATTAAAGTGGGCCGGGTTGGATTTGAACCAACGTAGGCAGAGCCAGCGGATTTACAGTCCGCCCCCTTTAACCACTCGGGCACCGACCCCCACTATTTGAACTTATCAGTTAATGGTCACTTTGTGTGAAAATGTTTTGGTTTTTTTGTTTCTTTCTAGATAGCATTTAGTAGAAAAGACTTTATTGCTGATGAATATTTTATTGATAAATGGACCAAATTTAAATTTATTGGGAACTAGAGAACCAGAAATATATGGTAATAAATCACTAAATGATATTGAAAAAGATTTAACCAAGGTTGCCAAGGATAAAAGTATTAATCTTGAATGTTTTCAAAGTAATCATGAAGGAGAAATAGTTGATAAAATTCATAATTCTGTCGACAGGATTCAAGGCATTCTTATAAATGCAGGGGCTTTTACGCATACCTCGATTTCTATTCGAGATGCTTTAATTGGATCAAAAATTCCATTTGTAGAGTTACATATTTCAAATATTTTTAGTAGGGAAGATTTTCGTAAAGAATCTTTTCTTACAGATAAAGCTATAGGAATAATTAGTGGATTCGGGATATCCAGTTATTCCTTAGCTTTTGATGGAATAATTAAATATTTAAGTAATAAAGATTAAATGCTAGTTGATTTTAAAAGGCCTTCTTCCCATATTAAATATTTATCCTCATTCACCTCATATAAGTGGATAAAAACCGCATTATCTAACCCGATAGACATTCTTATTGACCATGCTCACTGCGAGCGAAAAGCTGCAGGAGTAGCGATTCAATTGATGTTTAGATATCCTTCTGAACCAAATTTAGCTGAAGTTTTAAGTCCAATTGCTAGAGAGGAATTAGAACATTTTGAAAAAATACTTTATTTTTTGAAGGATCTTGGACATTCTCTTAAGGCCTTAAAACCTCCTCCATATGGTGCTGAATTGTCTAAGAATATAAGAAAGGAAGAACCTAATAGGATGCTAGATAGTTTCTTAATCGCAGGACTGATTGAAGCAAGAAGTCATGAAAGACTTAGTTTGCTTGCTCTGAATTCTAAAGAAGACTCTTTTAAAGTCCTTTATGAATCTTTGCTTGATAGTGAGGCAAGACATTTTGGAATTTATTGGAAACTAGCGCAAACTAAATTTTCTAAAAATCAAACTTTCGAAAGGTTAGATGAATTGTCTAAGATTGAGTCAGAAATACTTGCTGAGACTTGTCTGATGCCAAGGGTACATAGTTAGAAAAAATTAAATTAAGAATGTTGATAAAAAAATTTTTAAGATTATTTACAGGTTCCAAAAGTTATTTAGTATCATTTACCATCGTTGGTGTTGGTCCTGGGGATCCATCACTTTTAACGATTGCGGCTGTAGATGCAATCAAAAAAGCAAAAGTTATAGTTTTCCCAGTTTCAGATGATAATAAAAAGAGTTTTGCTGCAGAAATAGTCAAAAAATATACCAAATTTAAAAAAAATATACCTATTATTTTTCCAATGGCTAGAAAGGATTTTGATCCTGATGAAATATGGTCTAATGCTGTAGAAAAAATTGTGAAATTTATACAAAATGGCGAATCAGTCGTTTTACTTTGTCTTGGAGATACTTCCCTATTTGCAAGCTCTTCTAATATTTTGAGAATAATAAAAAATAATTATCCCGAAATTATCACCAAAACTATACCTGGTATTTCTTCTGTTTCAGCAGCAGCAGCATTGAATGATTTTGATTTAGTTAAAAAAGGAGAGACCTTGATAATCAAAGAATGCCCTTCTTCAAATTCAGAATTAACATCCCTTATCAAGGAAAATAGAGGAAATAAAACTGTTTTAGCGATGATGAAAGTTGGGAAAAGATGGAATTTAGTAAGGGAAATCTTAAAAAAAGAGGATATTATCAATAAATCACTTGTAGCTTTAAGTGTTGGTATGCCTAATCAAATTATTCAATATGCATCTCAATATAAAAAGGACTTCATGCCTTATTTCTCTTTGATTTTGATAAGGTTTGATTAATGAATAAAAAGCAAAATTTAGTAGGAAAACAATTTACATGGCCAATATCTAGGAAACTATTATTTCTAGTTCTAGAAGATAAAGTTAGTGATGTTTTTGTTTGTGAATTGGTCTGGGAAAGACTTTTTTACACTAGAGAAAAAAATACGAATGATTGGCTTTCTAGTGAATTAACTCCTGCTTATTGGTCAGAAAAATTTGTAAAAGCTCCTGAAATCATTTCAGATCGAACAGCATCAGTACATTTGACACGATCAATTCCAAAGGAGCAAAAACAGGGATTGAAAAATTTTCTTAATTTTAAAGGTTATAAAATTAACGAACTTTATCCGAGAAGGACTAGAAGAGCAACCGCAGTAAATTGGTTGATTTATTGGTCTATTGAGTCAAATTCTTTTTCTATTACAGAAGATAAGCTTCCTGCAGTCTCTTCTCCTTCTGTTAATCCAGCAATAGGACATTTAGGTGATCCAGAAATCAAATAAATTTTATGTAAGGTAAATGATTCTATTAAAGGTATAGTTGTAATAGATACTACTTTCTTTGGAGAAAAGAATTGATACTTCCTACAGTAGCAATTATTGGAAGACCAAATGTAGGGAAATCTACCTTAGTGAATCGTCTTTGCCAAAGTAATGATGCAATAGTGTTTGATAAACCTGGTGTTACAAGAGATAGAACTTATCAAAATGCTACATGGGGAGGAAAAGAATTTCAAATAGTTGATACTGGAGGCTTGGTTTTTGATGATGATAGTGAATTCCTTCCTGAGATACGAACGCAAGTTTTCTTGGCTTTAGAAGAGGCTTCACTTGCTTTACTTGTAGTAGATGGGAATCAGGGTATTACTGATGGTGATTTGTCAATAGCAAAATGGTTAAGAAACTCAAGTTGTAAAACAATTGTTGCTGTTAATAAATGTGAATCAACTACCCTTGGAATCTCTTTAGCTTCTGAGTTTTGGAAATTAGGGTTGGGCGAACCTTACCCTGTTTCTGCTATTCATGGTTCAGGTACTGGAGATCTTTTAGATCTTGTTACTGGCGAACTTCCTGAAAAAAATATTCAGCATGAAGAAGAAAAGATAATGATGTCAATTATTGGCAGGCCAAACGTTGGTAAATCTAGTTTGTTAAATTCAATATCAGGAGAAAAAAGAGCAATTGTTAGTGATATTAGTGGGACGACAACTGACTCAATAGATACACTTATTAAAAGAGGAGATAATCAATGGAAAATTGTTGATACTGCTGGGATCAGAAGAAAGAAAAATGTTAAGTATGGGACTGAATTTTTTGGTATTAATAGGGCCTTTAAGTCTATAGATAGAAGTGATGTTTGTGTATTAGTTATAGATGCTATAGATGGAGTTACTGATCAAGACCAAAAGTTGGCAGGGCGAATTGAAGAACAAGGTAGAGCTTGTATTATTGTTGTTAATAAATGGGATCTTGTTGAAAAAAATAGTTCAACAATTTATCAAGTAGAAAAAGAGCTTAGATCTAAACTTTATTTTCTACACTGGTCAAAAATGATTTTTACGTCTGCTTTAACTGGGCAAAGAGTTGAGAATATTTTTGAGCATGCTCTTAATGCTGTTAATCAGCATAGAAGAAGAGTTTCAACATCTGTGGTAAATGAAGTACTTAAAGAGTCTATTAGTTGGAAAAGTCCTCCAACAAAAAGAAGCGGAAAGCAAGGAAGACTTTATTACGGTACTCAAATAAAGAATAAACCTCCAACTTTTACTCTTTTTGTAAACGACCCTAAGTTATTTGGAATAACTTACAGAAGATATATTGAAAAACAAATTAGAATAAATTTAGGTTTTGAAGGAACCCCCCTCATTTTACTTTGGAGAGGGAAACAGCAAAGAGCATTAAATAAAGAAGTTGAAAGGGATAATCTTGAGTTGATTCAAAAAGATTAATGAATATACTTACCAAATTTTCTGTTGGTCAATATGTTTACGGGAATAGAAGTTGGCTAAGAATTATAGATAGTAGATTGAAAATAATTATAGTGATGATATTTCTCATTACTCCAATTTGGGCAGGTCCTATTTGGAGATTGAGTTTAGTGGCCTGTTTACTATTAATTACTTTTTTCAGTTTTTTGCCATCAAGAGTATGGTGGCGATCATTGTGCTTTCTCTCTTGCTTATCAATATTAATTGGATTTTTATCATTACTTGCATCTTCTGATATTCAATCTCTTGAAAGCAACTTAAGAAATCCAGACGAGTTGCAGCAAGTAATACTGGAAAACTATAAGAATTGGAATGTTCTGCAAATTCCTTCACAGAAGATATGGTTTATAAACTTTGGTCCTTATAATCTATCAAGAAAAGCTTTTGAATTAGGAATAAAAACCTCCACTTTGATATTTACTCTTATTCATAGTGTTAATTTGATGCTTTTAACAACCTTACAAGAGGATATTGTTTGGGGATTAAGTTGGTTTCTTTATCCATTGAGAAAAATTGGATTACCAATTAGTAAGTGGCTTTTTCAGTTACTAATTGCTTTACGTTTTATTCCTTTAGTACAGGAAGAATTTCAAAATATAATTAAATCAGTGTCAGTTAGATCAATAAATTTTAAGAATTTAGGATTTAAGAAATCATTTAATGTCTTTTTAACTTTAGTGGAAAGGTTATTTCAAAATATATTTCTGAGAATTGATCAAGGAGCAGAATCTTTGCTCTCAAAGAAAAAAATTATTATAAGAACGAATAGATTTAGAACTTTTCATCCTTCAAGATCTTTCAATGTAATTGTTAATACATTGTCGATATGTTTTATTTGCATAGCAATTTTTCTTAGGAAACTGTATGGTGCATTATAAATTACATAATATTTAAGTTTGAGTTCCGAGCGTTATTTAAACCATCCAACTTTTGGAATGCTGTACCAAGTCTCTCTTGGAAATGATGGGAGAGATATTTATGCTACTTTGTATGCTCAAAAAATGTTTTTCTTGGTAGAGATTAGACAGAGAGAAGTTTTTTTTGAAGTGATACCTTATTTAGATGCCCGCAATCAGGCTGAATTAAATCTTCAAAAAGCAAGAAGAATAGGTTCTGAAGAACTTTCTAAATGGGAGAATTTATTCAGACAAACTTTTTTATAAAAAGTGAATATCTCAAACTATTTAAAAATAAAAAATAAAATCCCATCAAATGTAAATATACTTGCTGTAAGTAAAGGATTTAAAAGTCAAGAAATCAAGACTATTCAAAATATTGGTCAGAATGATTTTGGTGAGAGTAAGTTTCAAGAGGCATTTGAAAAGCAATTGCTCTTAAAGGACTTTAAACAAATTAAATGGCACTTTATTGGAAGAATACAAAGTAATAAAATAAGAAAGATAGTTCAAAGTTTTAAATATATTCATTCAGTTGATTCATTTGAAAAGTTGCAAAAAATTTCTAATATTTCATCTGAAGAGAAGAAAAATCCATTAATAATGTTGCAAGTCAAGTTGAGCGATGACCCTACAAAAGGAGGTTTTAATCCTGAACTTTTACTATCGAAATGGACAGAAATTCAAGAATTGAAAAATATCATATTAACCGGTTTGATGACTATTAATCCTAAAGGACTTAGTTCTAAAGAAAATTTAGAGTTGTTTAAAAAATGTCGCTCCCTCGCCGATTCACTTCAACTTCCAGATTGTTCAATGGGAATGTCAGGGGATTGGGAAGAAGCTATTGAGGCTGGATCAACTTGGTTAAGATTAGGGGCATTAATTTTTGGAGATAGGTCATAAATAGTTATTTTATATAAAAATCTTATCTATAAACTTGCAGTCAAGTGAAAGTAACGTTATCTAAGTATAGGTAGTTTATTCATTTAAAAAAATGAATATAATACTTAAGGTTTTTATACCTTAGTAATCAATTTTAAGAGGATTTAAAGGTGTCACTTATTTCTAGATTAAAGGCAGTTGTTGCAGGTGATGAGTATCTCGACGATGACTTTGATGACTTGGATTATGCATCAGAAGATGAATTTAATGATATTAATGGTTTCAAACAAAATCAGAGAAATTCTAATGTCCTTGCCAATGCGAATCCATTCGAATTTATGAATAATAACAGATCATCAAAAGTTGTTGGAATGCCTGGAATCTCAAATTCATCTTTAGAAGTAAGCTTAATGGAACCTAGGAGTTTCGATGAGATGCCTCAAGCTATTCAAGCATTAAGAGAGAGGAAAACTGTAATTCTTAATTTAACTATGATGGATCCTGATCAAGCTCAAAGAGCTGTAGACTTTATCGCTGGTGGTACCTACGCAATTGATGGTCATCAAGAGAGAGTTGGTGAAAGTATTTTTCTTTTTGCTCCAAGTTGCGTAAATGTAACTAGTTCTTTCCCAGAAGAAGCATCTCCTTCTAATGTACCTACACAAAATTCTCCACAATATAGCTTTGAAAAAAACACAGCTCCCGAACCAGCATGGGGTAATTCTAAATTAAGTGCTTTTTCATGATTAATCTGTGACTAATAAAATTGCGATTATTGGTTTTGGAAATATTGCAAATGCTATAATAACTCCTCTATTAGATAAAAAATTAATTCAGCCAGAGAATGTTTATTGTGTCGTAAATTCAGAAAAAAGTTTAGAAAATATTAAAGAAAACTATAAATATAATATAAACGTTTATAAATCTAGTTCGAATGATTCAAAAATAATTTGGGATTGTCAGGTTAAACTTCTCTCTGTAAAACCGCAACATTTTAACAATATAAGTGAAGCCAATCATATAAAAAAAAAGGACAATTTATTAGTTTCAATTCTTGCGGGAGTATCAATAAATAAACTTTCTCAAAAATTCCCTAAACATAACTGTGCGAGAGTAGTTACAAATATTCCAATAACTGTGGGAAATGGTTTGACAGGAATTGCATGGGGTGAAAATATTACAAATGATCAGAAACAATTTACAAAAAAATTATTTAAATATACTAGTAAGATTTACGAATTTAGTGAAGATTACCTTGATATATTTTTAGCTTTAACTTCATCAGGGCCTGCAATTATTGCATTAATAATAGAAGCATTAAGTGATGGTGGTTTGAGCGGTGGATTGCCAAAAAAACTTTCAGAAGAACTTGTTATGGAGATGATAATAGGGACTATCAGTTTAATAAAAGAAAAAAACTTAACTACTTCCGAGCTTAAAAATTTAGTAACCTCTCCAGGTGGAACAACTATTTCTGCATTAAGGGTTTTAGAAAAAAAAAGTATAAGGTCAGCTTTAATTGAATCAATAATTTCAGCTAGTAATCGAAGTAAAGAGTTTAATTAGTTTTTATAAATATCTTTTAAGTTCATATAAACTTTCTCAAGTGAATTTATATTTTTAGTAATTGTATATCTCTCAAGGACTCTTTCTCTAGCTTTCCTCCCAAGATCTTTTGTAAATGAAGGGTGTTCCACCAGAATTGGGATTATAGTTTTTAATTGTGAAGCCACATTATCAGTTGAAATTACTATTCCAGCTCCTTTATCTAAAACTTCACCATCAGCTCCGGCATCTGTGGCTACGCATGCAGTACCTGTAGACATTGCCTCTAAAAGTGATAATGACAAACCCTCTACTAGGCTAGGTAAGAAGAATACTTCAGCTATTTGCATTATTGCTATCCTAGTTTCTAAATCTAATTCGGCACCCCACCATATTAATTTCTCTTTACTAAGGTTTGAAAAACTATTCTCAAGTGTTGGCTTCATCGGTCCATCTCCAACAATAACTAATTTACAATTATTATGTTTTGCTTTCCGCCAAGAACGTAAAAGTGCTTCGATATTTTTCTCATTGGCAATCCTTCCCATATATAAAAAGATTCTGTCATTTCCTAGTTTGTTTTTTACCTGATTATATTTTTTATTTCTTTCGCAAAGAGGTTTCCAAATATTTTCATTAACTCCATTTGGAATAATTATTTGTTTTTCTTTAGGTACTCCTAGTTTCTCAAGAACATTTTTTTGAGGTTCAGAAAAAACAATTATTTTATTGAACTTAGCTAGAGAGGGAGCATAAAGTTGATATGTTAGTTGTTGAGTACTGGCTGTTAAATTTCTATTCTTAGAATCAAAGGCTGGGTGAAATGTTCCTATAAGCGGGACATTGATTTCATTACAAAGCTCTGGGAGTCTAAAGTCTAAAGGAGATAAAGTTAGACTAGCGTGTACTATATCTGGTTTTAATCTTTCCAATGATAGCCTTAACTCTTTTTCTGCTCTTGGAGAGGGTATCGTATAGACTTGAGACTTAATTAGATATGGGAGACTTACTTCAGGATCATTTGCCAGAAATAATGGGGTTGATAAATTGGAACTAGAGGGATTATCGAAATGAATAAAACTAATTTTATGCCCTCTTGCCTTTAATTCCTCAGTAGTTGAATTACCATAGGTTACATTTCCACAAAAAGGAGATTTTTTACCCAACCAGGCAATATGAACCACATTAATTTCATTAACTATTTATTAAGTTAACAGTCAAAGTAGCAAAGATCATAATTTTAAAATTTGTTAATGGTTCATGAAACTGCTAACTATATAATTCTCTCAACATTTTTAGGGAAGATAGATCTTTATCTAATTGAGTAGAGATCCAAGTTTCAATAATAAATAATATTTTAAGCCAAACTTTTTTTGGTCCTAATAATTCTCCATTCGACTTTATTGGTAATTCGGGGAAAAGGAGTCTCTGTAATAAAGCAACTTCAGAGGCATTTATTTGAAGGTTACTTTGCGGATCTTCTATGGATGAAAACCCTTCATTTGGCAAATAATAACAACTCCATTCCCAATTTCTTAAAGGTGGAATAATAGATTCTCCCGTTTTACAGCAATGATGAATTGGTAAATTAATCCCCCCTATCGCTAATAGATGGATTAAAGATTGAATACTCATTGAAAGAATTCTAATATCTTCTTGTTTAGATTCTTCATATAAATAAATCCTATCTAAATGAGCAAGAACACAAGACAAATAGTTTTGTTGCTTATCATTATTACCTACTAATAAAAATGTTAATTCAGTTATTGCTTGGGCCGCTGCAAGACATTCAATATTTTTTCCAAGACCGGAATAGCTTTTTAATATTTTTATTTGGCGTACAGATTTAAGGTTTCTTTTGCCAAAAATTTGCAAACTCAAGTATGTTAGGGGAGTAGCTGCTGAGAGACTACTTTTTGGCCGCCTCGCACCAGGTACGGCTAATCTAAGAATCCCTTGCTCATCGGTAAGGATTGTTATTAACCTATCATTCTCACCTAATGGAGAAGCCTTAATACAGAGCCCCTCTAATCGACACTCACCAGAACCAGACATTTAAATAACTTTTACTTCTTGAAAAATCTCACAAAAATTAGAAGTCCCTACGCAACTAATGCCATTATCAAACAAATCAATAACTTGAGTCAGTTTTTTTATACCACCTACAACTTTGATTTGATTTTGGTTGCCTGTTATTTTTAGTATTTCGGCTACATCTTTTGATGTAATAGGAGGCCCAAAACCGTCTCCGAATTGGAAATTTTTTATTCCTAATTCTAGAGATATTTCTATCGCATTATGCAAAAATTCTTTTTCTATTTGTGATTTATTAATGATTATTGTAATTGGTAATCCCGATAGTTTAACCTGCTCAATTTCAGCAGCAAAAGTGTCTATATCTCTTTTGGATAAATTCATAAAGTTTGGGATATACTCAATTCCATTTGCTCCTTTATCTTTTGCAAAACAAACTAATTCTTCAATAAATGAAACTGGTAAATCTGCTAAAGGATAAGAAATTAGTGCGTTTATATTTACTTCGTAATTACTCAAACAGTTTTTTAAATCAGCTAAATAATTAAGACAAGAAGAAATATTCTTGATATTATATTGTTTTATAAAATGGCAATTTTTACAGAAATTATGCCACGTTAGATATGGGTTAATAATAATTGCATGAATTTTTTCGTTTAATTCATATTTAATGTTAGGCATTTAAAAGTTATTTAGATTGAATTAGTCCATAACCTCCATGATTTCGCTTATATATAACTTGAAGCTCATTATTTTTCTTATTTCGAAAAACATAAAAATCATGATCAATTAGATCTAATTGTTTTCTTGCATCTTCTACTGAAATTGGATTCATTTCAAAGTATTTATTTTTAATAGATGGCTCAGGTAGAATTGCCTCTCTTCCTGCTTTGAATAAATCTTTATCTGAAAATCTTGATTCCTCACTTTCGATTGGGAAAGACTCTTTATTTTTTGGATTATTATGAACTGTTTTATTGTTTCTTTCTTTATATTTACGCAATTTTCTACATAGTTTATTTGAAACCAAATCAATGCTTGAGTAGAGATTTTCAGTTTTTTCTTCAGCTCTAATTACAGTGCCATTAGCAAAAATAGTAACTTCTGCAGTTTGGAAAGCGACTTTTGGGTTCTTTTCTATTGAAAGGTGTATATCTGCTTCTTTAACGATATCCTTATAGTGATGAGTTGCTTTTTCTATCTTTGCCTCGGTATATTCTTTTAAGGCTCCAGTGAGTTCGAGGTTCTTCCCATGGATTAAAATTTTCATAACAAATCTAAAAATATTTACTTACTTTATAAATCTACTTAAATATGTTTAAGAGAACAGCAATAATTAAACAACCTGATAAAATTTCTTTTTTCAATGATGTTTATAAATTACAAAAAGAATATCAGCAGGCCTTAATTTTAGATAACTCAAAACCTGATTTTATTTGGATAGGGGAGCATCAACTCTGTTATACCTTGGGTAAAGGATCTAATTACAATAATTTACTGTTTTCTTTGAATGATGATAAATATGACGTTTTTAAGATTGATAGAGGTGGTGAGGTTACTTGTCATATGCCTGGACAATTAGTCACTTACTTGGTTTTAGATTTGAAAAATTACAATAAAGATTTAAATTGGTATTTAAGAAAAATTGAAAAAATCATCATAAAAATTCTTGGAACTTTCAATATAGATTGTCACCTTAAAAAAGGTTTTACTGGAGTTTGGATAGGAAATAAGAAAATTGCTTCAATTGGAATTGGTTGTAAAAGGTGGATTACCATAAATGGATTTTCAATTAATTTTGACTGCGAATTAGAAAATTTTAATAAAATTGTTCCTTGCGGAATTGAGAATTGCCTGATGGCAAATATGAAAGATTTTAAGAAAAATCTAAATATTAAAGAAGTCAAGAGAATTGTTAAAAAAATCATTCAGGAAGAATTTAATTTTGATTTTGTATCAAAATAGAAATTAAAATTCCAAAATCAATTTTTATGGGTGATTTAGCGTATTGGCCTTCAGCCAAACCTCTTTCTATAAATTATAAATTTGCTAAAAATAGAGATTATATTGAGAATCTTAATCATATTGATCAAATTTGGGAAAATTTAAAATTTAAATGCGGCAATACTCTAGCTGTTCGTGATTTAAGAGGAAAATACAAAGAAAAATTCACTTATTCTGAGTTAGCTGATTTAATAACTAAAGCCTCTTCTTCTTTTAAGAATTATGGATTAGTAAAAGGGGATGTAGTTACTGTAATATCTGAGAATTCTCCAAGATGGCTAGTAGCAGATCAAGGTTTAATGCGATTAGGAGCTATAAATGCAGTAAGAGGTATTAATTCTCCTTCAGTAGAATTAGATTATATTATTGAGCACTCTAATTCAGTAGGACTAATAGTTCAATCGAAGGAAATTTGGCTAAAGTTAAACAACAAAGAAGAATTAAAAAAAAGACTGAAATTTATAATTAATTTAGAAGATGAACAATTTGAAAGTTTAATAAGTTGGAGGCAATTTATAAGTGTATTAGAAAAAGAAAATTCTCAAGAAAATATTGTTGAAAAATTTAATCCAAAAATTGATGACGTTGCCACTATTCTTTATACCTCTGGGACAACAGGAAAACCTAAAGGCGTGCCCTTGACCCATGCAAATTTTTTACATCAAATCATTAATTTAGCCTATATTGCTGATCCAGAGCCTGGAACTTCTGTTCTAAGCGTTTTACCCATATGGCATTCTTATGAGAGAAGTGCTGAATACTTCTTTTTCTCATGTGGTTGTTCGCAATATTATACAATTCCTAAATTTCTGAAAGATGATATTACACAAATAAAACCTGTCGTAATGGCTACTGTCCCACGACTATGGGAGGCAATACATGATGGTTTTTTTCAGGCTTTAAAAAAAATGTCCTCCGAGAAGCAAAAACTTATTAAGTTTTTGATAAGTAATAGTTCAGTTTTTAAAAGAAGTCTTAGAAAGATAAGAAATTTAGATATTAATCAAATAACTTTTAAATCAAGAATCCCCTTACTGGTTTCTGTTATTGGCAGATATCCCCTACATAAGTTGTCGACTATTTTTGTATGGCCGAATATTCTTAGACAACTATGTGGAGAAAAACTGAAATTTCCTATTAACGGAGGAGGAGCTTTGCCAGAACATGTCGATCTTTTTTTTGAATCTTTAGGTATCGATGTATTGGTGGGATACGGACTGACAGAAACCAGCCCAGTATTAACTTGTAGGAGAAGAGAATTAAATGTTAGGGGCTCTTCCGGTCAACCTTTAGCATTTACAGAAATAAAAATAGTGAATGAGGATAAAAAAAAGATTTTGAAGTTTAGAGAAGTGGGAAAAATACTTGTAAAGGGACCTCAAGTAATGAAAGGTTATCTTAATAATGATTTAGCTACAAAAGAAGTTTTATCAAAAGATGGTTGGTTCGATACTGGTGATTTAGGTTTTCTAATACCAAATGGTTCTCTTTTTATAACAGGAAGAGCTAAGGATACAATCGTGCTATCCAGTGGAGAAAATATAGAGCCTAATCCTCTAGAAGCCCAAATTCTTAGTTCTGAATTTATTAGTCAGGTTCAACTTGTTGGGCAAGATAAGAAATGTTTAACAGCTCTTGTGGTTCCTAATATAGAATTGGTTAAAAATAAGTTCTTGAGGGAAGACCTTTCAAACTTAAATATTAATAAGAATATTATTTCATTTTTTAAATCTCAAATTAATTATTTGCTCAAATCTAGATTAGGATCAAGATCAGAAGAACAAATATTAGATTGTTATTTTGTTGATGCCTTTACTTTAGAAAATGGATTATTAACACAAACTCTTAAACAAAAGAGAAAGGAAATAGAAAAAAAGTATTTATCTAAAATAGAAAATATGTATGAAAACAAATTAAATAAGAAAACTTGATTTCTTTTATCTATATTGAAAAAGTAATTTATATTTTTATGGAAACAAAAAACTCAATATCGATAAAACGTTCCATAGCTATTAAAGCTATAGTTACTCCAACTTGGAAAGAGGACGCTGAAAAAGAATTAAGTAAAGCAATTTCAAACATTGATCAGCAATTATCTCAACTTGAGGAGGAGGGGCAACAAATAGTAAACAATATTAGATCCCAGTCTGTTAATCCTTTAGATCCAAGGGTTCAAGAACAGGTAAGTCAGGTGCAACAACAAGTTGCAGCAAAACGGAATGAAATTGAAGAACAAAAAAGAAATCTACTTCAACAACAGAGTCAAGTTCGCGAATTAAAAATGGACGAAATTGTCGATCAAGGGCAAGTAGATAGTTTTTGTGATGTTACTGTAGGGGATAATCTTATTGAAAAAATGCAGGTCTCAATAACAGTTAAAGATGGTGTTATTCAATCTATTGATAATAATTAAGTAGAAAACTAGAATTTTTGATAAATATAGATTTAAACGCGAAAAATTTTAGATTCTTATTGATCTTAATTATTACTTTCTTAAGTTTCAAGAGTTCCCACCGTGAACATGATTTCGTATAATTAAGTCAAGAGTTTAAAGGTTTCTTAATCATAAGAACTGTAGAAAGTTTGATAGAAATGCCTTTAAAACTAATGCAATAAAAATTTTCTTATGTCTCACGAAATATTCATGCCTGCCTTGAGTTCTACTATGACAGAGGGCAAGATTGTGGAATGGTTAAAAAATCCAGGAGATAAGGTGGAAAGAGGCGAATCAGTTTTAGTTGTTGAATCTGATAAGGCAGACATGGATGTTGAATCTTTCCAAGATGGATATCTTGCGGCAGTTTTAATGCCTGCGGGCAGCACTGCACCAGTAGGAGAAACTATTGGACTTATTGTAGAAAATGAGGATGAGATAGCTTCTGTTCAAGAACAAAATAAAGGAAATCAACCTGAAGTTTCTAGTTCAAATCAACTTGAATTAGAAAGCAATAAAACTGAAGAAAAAACAGTGGCTCATAATGAAAATGTTAAAAAAGAAGAAAAAAAAGTCTTCTTAAATAGTGATAAGACATCCCCATCATTTAATAGTGATCAAATTAATGCTGCAAAAAGTAATGTTTCTTCAAGGGTAATTGCATCTCCAAGAGCTAAAAAACTCGCCTCTCAAATGGGTGTTGACTTAGCAAAAGTTAATGGATCTGGACCTCACGGAAGAATTCAAGCAGATGATATTTTAAAAGCCAATGGTCAACCTGTCTCTATTCCATGGATAGGAGAGGGTAGTTCGCCTGCAAGTGTTCCTGGTTCAAATCTAAAAGCTGAAAGTAAACCAGAAACATTAGGCAATAGTTTTGGTAATCCTGGAGAAACAATTCAATTTAATACTCTTCAAAAAGCGGTAAATAAGAATATGGAATCTAGTTTGAATGTTCCATGTTTTAGGGTGGGTTACTCTATTAACACAGATAAATTAGATAATTTCTACAAAAAGGTAAAACAGAATGGAGTTACTATGACTGCTTTACTAGTTAAGGCAGTTGCAAAGACACTTAAGAAACATCCTCAAGTTAACTCAAGTTTTTCAGACAATGGAATTTCTTACCCAGAAAATATAAATATTGCTGTCGCTGTCGCAATGGAAGATGGCGGATTAATAACTCCAGTATTAAAAGAACCATGCAATACTGATTTATTTGAATTATCAAGGGAATGGAAAGATCTCGTAAAAAGATCAAGATCAAAACAATTAGAACCTGATGAATACTCAACGGGAACCTTTACTTTATCTAACCTTGGTATGTTTGGAGTTGATAGATTTGACGCAATACTCCCTCCAGGAACCGGAGCTATTTTGGCGATAGCATCATCGAAACAAACTGTTGTTGCTAATAGTGATGGTTCAATATCTGTTAAAAAAATAATGCAAGTAAATCTAACAGCTGATCATAGAGTGATTTATGGAGCTGATGGTGCTTCATTTTTAAGAGAATTGGCTTTTCTAATTGAAAATGAGCCAGAAACACTTGTATCTTAGATTTAATTGATTTCTCAAATTAATAATGAAGAAAGAGATTATAAGCTTGAATCATATGATTACTTTCTTGACCCTTCATTAATTGCTAGTAAACCTTCTGCAATAAGGCATGAATCAAGATTGATGATAGTGAGAGATAGTGTTTTAGAAGAGGATTGCTTAACTAATAAATCTACCAAGAATCTTTTAGATGAATTTAGAGAAGGCGATCTCGTGGTTATAAATAATACTAAAGTTATGAAGGCAAGGTTAAGAGTTGAATTAGAAAATGGGACATTAGTCGAATTATTAGTTTTAGAAAAATCCCATCAATGTGTTTGGTTATGTTTGGCTAAGCCAGCGAAAAAGTTAAAAATAAATAGAAAATTAAAATTAAAATCTCCTTCGGCACAAAATATTAATTTGATGGTTGATGGTGTTGATGAAGAAACTGGAGGTAGATTTATTAAGTTTCCTGAAAATATAACTGATCTCAACTCAATGAATGACCTTCTTGATAAATATGGGGAAATACCTCTCCCTCCTTATATAAATAATTCCGGGGAAGAATCTTTTCACGAGAAGAGTTATCAAACTGAGTATGCAACTAATCCAGGAGCAGTTGCTGCGCCAACAGCTGGTTTACACTTAAGCAAAAGTCTTATTTCCAATCTGAAAAAAAAAGGAGTAATAATCTTACCTATTACTTTGCACGTGGGTTATGGGACATTCAAACCAATTGATCAAGAAGATTTAACTAACTTAAGACTTCATAAAGAATGGGTAAGCGTTAATAAGGAAGTAGTGGAGGAAATAAAAAGAATAAAAAAAACAGATAGAAGAATAATTGCTATAGGGACAACTAGCGTAAGAGCTCTTGAAAGTTGTTATTCTCGTCAAATTAATGACTTTATTCCCATAGCAAAGTATGTGGATTTAGTAATAAAGCCAGGTTATAAATTCAAGGTGGTTGATGGATTATTAACTAATTTTCATCTTCCTAAAAGTTCGTTATTACTATTAGTAAGTGCAATGATTGGGAGAGAAAGATTATTGGATTTGTATAAAAAAGCCATAAAAGAAAAATTCAGATTTTTCTCTTATGGCGATGCTATGTATATTTCACCAGATTCACTACTGGAGAAAAAATAAATTTAAGCTTTTACTGGTTCTTGAATGATTCCGCTTGGAACTTCAGTAAACATAATTGATGATAAATACCTCTCTGCTAAATCAGGTAGAACAACTACAATAGTTTTCCCCGCATATTCATCTTGTTCAGCTAATCTAACAGCGGCGGCGGCGGCGGCTCCACAAGATATTCCTACTAATAAACCTTCCTCTTTAGCTAATCTAAGAGCCATCTCGATTGACTCATCATTTGTTACCTGTTCAACCTTGTCAACAATTGATAAGTCAAGGTTCTTAGGAATAAATCCTGCTCCTATTCCTTGAATCTTATGTGGTCCTGACTTGACCTCCTCTCCATTCATTGTCTGTGTAATAACAGGACTATGTGATGGTTCTACAGCTACAGAAGTAATATTCTTACCCTTTTCTTGCTTGATGTATCTTGAAACTCCTGTAATTGTACCGCCAGTTCCAACCCCTGCGACTAAAACATCAATTTCACCATCGCAATCATCCCAAATTTCTGGCCCAGTAGTTTTGAAATGAATTTCAGGGTTTGCTGGATTATCAAATTGACCTGGCATGAAATATTGTGAAGGATTACTTTCTGCAATTTCTTTAGCCTTAGCTATTGCTCCAGGCATACCTTTAGAAGCCTCTGTTAAAACAATTTCAGCCCCCAAAACTGCCATGACCCTTCTTCTTTCAATTGACATAGATTCTGGCATTGTAAGGATGAGTTTATAACCTCTTGCTGAAGCAGTAAAAGCTAGAGCAATGCCTGTATTTCCAGAAGTTGGCTCAACAATTGTTTTGTCTTTTGTAAGCTTCCCACTTTTCTCTGCATCCCAGATCATGTTTGCGCCAATCCGACATTTGACACTATAAGCAGGGTTTCTACCTTCAATTTTTGCAAGTACAGTAGCTTTTGCGTTTTTAGTAACTGATTTTAATTTTACTAATGGAGTGTTTCCAATAGCAAAACTGTTGTCCTCATAAATTTTTGCCATTTATATATTGAGAAAATATATTTTAATACTAACTATTATTCAGAAAAAGACTATATAAGTTTCTATATGGTAAATACTAGGAATTTAGAATTTATTTAGTGCTTCAGAAAAGGTTTTCCATAATTGATCATGGTCCTCTAATCCAACTGATACTCTAATAAGGTGCGAGGGTATACCAAAACTTTCAGCCCAATCTAACTCTTCATAATGAGCTAGTAACACATAAGGACAAACTAGAGTAAATTTTGTACCTAAACTAGGCCCTTTTGATATTTGTAGAGAATCATAAAACTTTTTAGCTTTTTTCAATCCTCCATTTAACTCAAATGATAATAAGCATCCGTATCCTCCATCAGAAGTAAGTAAAGAATTAAAATTTGGACAATTTTCAGGATGGAAAATATTCTTGATCTCGCTATGGTTCTCTAATCTTTTTTTTAATTCCAAACATGCTTTATTTTGTTTAACCACTCTTTGATTTACATCTCTACTAACTTTTTCTAGATAAACAACATCTCCATCCGAAAGCATTGGAAGATTAATTTCGTTTAATGCATTTCTAAATTGATAAAGCCATTTGCTTTTTGGATTGAGTATTAATGATCCAGCAAGAATATCACCGCTACCTGAAAAAATTTTTGTCAGTGAAGTAAAAACTATATCTGCATATTCTAGGGAATTTATATTTATATTTGAACCAATTGTATCGTCAACAATTAAAGGCATATTTAATTTTTTTGCTATTTTTGAAATTTTTTTAATGTTTACACATTTGAGCATTGGATTACTTGGTAATTCAATAATTAATGCTGATGGATTTATTCTTTTGATTTCTAATTCAATATCCATGCAATTTTCTTCTGTAATTAACTTGGCTCCATGAAATATATTCATTGGTAATTTCAGTACATCTACATATGGAAAACCAATTTGAAGTGTTGGTTTAGCTGGAAATAATTTATATACGATTTCTAATGATGTATGGAACGCAGACATGCCAGAGGAAGTTAAGTGAATATCATTAGAGTTTATTTTTGTAGATTTAGAAATTCTATTTTTTATTCTTTGATAACAATCGTTTACGTAAGCTTTTGGAGGGCAATCTTCAAGACCAAGTTCTATCGCAGCAGCTCTTGAAGATATACCAAGACCAGTATGTTGCCAAAAATATTTTGCAAAAATACTTCCTTCTTTTTCAGTTATTAAAAAAGCTAAATTATGTCTTTTTTCTATAAATGAGTATTTTTCAGAAGTTTTTCTATCAATGTATTTTTTAGCTTTAAAGGCTATGCTTTCATTCGGATATGGCCAGATACTTTTATTATTGTAGGAATTTTCTTTTTTTACTTTTTCGCATAATCTTTTCACTATAGGGTTTAGCCCGAACCGTGGGTAAATGGACTTCAATAATTTCATGCATTCTTGATTTTTTTCCTCATAATTTATTACATCATTCCAAGTTGGTAATGCTACAGAAACGGCATGAATACTATCAGGAATAGAATATCCCAACTCTAAATTTTTCCATATAGGGTTTTTAAGTAAATCTCTCAATTTTCAGAATTTATTTAAAGCAAATAAAATGTCCGAGATTAAATCTTTAGTATCTTCACAACCAATCGATAATCTGACAAGAGCATCATCTATCCCTAGTAGATTTTTTGTTTTGTCATCAACAGAAGCATGAGTCATTGTTGCGGGGTGACAAATTAAACTTTCAACTCCTCCAAGGCTTTCTGCTAGCGAGAAAAATTTGAGAGTTTTGCAAAATTTAAAAGTATCCTCTTTATTTAAATTTAATTTTAGGGTGATCATCGAACCTCCTGATCTCATTTGAGACTTTGCTAAATTAAATTGCGGATGTTTTTGATTAAAAGGATAAATTACTTTACTAATTATTTTATGATTATCTAATTCTTCAGAAATTAATTCTGCACTCCGCATTTGTTGTTCGATTCTTAAAGGAAGAGTTTTTACTCCTCTTGTAATGAGCCAACTGTCAAAAGGGGATGGTTGAAGACCTAGAGCTTTCTGAGAGAAAAGCATCTTGCCATTCCATACCTCATTATTTGTCAGGACTGCTCCACCAATTGCATCACTATGTCCATTAATGAATTTTGTGGTGCTTACAAGCGATAGTGTTGCACCAAGGTCCAATGGTTTTTGAATAAGTGCTGTAGAAAATGTGTTATCCACAACTACGGGGATTTGGAGTTTATTCGCTTCATCACAAATCGCCTTAATATCAAGTACCTTCAAAAGTGGATTAGTTGGACTTTCTAGCCATATCAATGTTGGCTCGAAGTTTGAAATCTTTTTGATATTATTTTTATTTGTAAAATCTGTATATAAAATTTCTAACCCAAATTTCTTGAAAATTTTTTCGAACATCCTCACTGTACAACCATAGAGATTTGACTCACAGAGTATCTTATCGCCTGATTTTAGTGTTGATGTAATTGCAGTTACCGCACTAATTCCAGAACCAAAAACTGTACAGTATTTAGAATCTTCTATTGATTTAAGTATGTTTTCTAGAATTCGAAAGTTTGGGTTGCCTGATCTGGTGTAGTCGAAATTATCTTTATTTCCATGTTTGAAAGTAGATGTAGAAAAAATAGGAGGCATAACGCATCCAGTGTCTTCTGCAAATGTTTCTCCATGGTGAATAGATAAGGTCTTAACACCTGGCTTTTTGATATTATTTTTCTTATTTCCCATTATTTTTAAAAATAAGAATTTGGTTAAATCTCTTTTTTAAACGAGAGATTTAATAATCCAAAGAAAAGTTGTATTAAACTTTTCTTGAATAATATTCAACAACTAGTAGTTCGTTTATTTCAAGAGCCACCCACTCTCTATCGCATTTACCATTTATTTTCCCCGTTAATTTAGGTTTGTCTAAATCAAGATGTGGGGGAACATTTGCTAACCCAGGGAATTCTATATTACCTTCTACAAGTTTTTTGCTTGCTTTGTTTTCTTTAATTCCAATTGAATCGCCTGATTTGCATTGATAACCAGCAATATCAAGAACCTTCCCATTAACAGTTACATGGCCATGATTTACTAATTGTCTTGAGCCAGGAATTGTACCCCCAAAACCTAATCTAAAACAAACATTATCTAGTCTGTTTTCTAAAAGTCTTAGTAGGTTTGTTCCAGTAGATCCTTCTTGAGCTCTGGCTTTTTTGACATAACGTACTAGTTGTTTTTCAGAAACTCCATAATTAAACCTTAGTTTCTGCTTTTCTTCTAGCCGAATTGCATATTCTGATCGCTTGCGACGGGCTTGGCCGTGCTGACCTGGAGGATTAGACTTCTTTGAAGCTTTCCTAGTGAGACCTGGTAGTTCTCCCAAGCGACGCGTAACCCTTAATCTTGGGCCGCGGTATCTTGACATAATTTAAAATTAAATAGAAATTTGCAATAAATTTGGATAATTGATTAAATTCAATTAAACTAAATTACTACTGAAATACTATTTTACATCATTAAAGTGTTCAAAACTATTAATAAATCAATTACTTATGTACTTCTTTTTTTGATTTCATTTTATCAAAAGTGGTTTTCTCCTTTTTTCGGACCAAGATGTAGATTTATCCCAAGTTGCAGTTCTTATGGATATGAGGCAATTACAAGACATGGCCCATGGAAGGGAGGTTGGTTAACTTTAAGAAGATTAAGCAGATGTCATCCTTTAACTCCCTGTGGATGTGACCCTGTGCCTGATTAAATGAATGAAAATATTTATTTTTGTTAGGCAAGGATGTTGCCTTTGTGATTCATTAAAAGACAAACTGGCAAAAATAAATCTTAGTGAGTTATTCCCTAATCTAGAGGAGCTTAAAGAAATTGATATTGATAGGGTCGATTTATATAAAGATAAATATAAAAAATATGATTATGAAGTACCTGTTATCGCTGTTGAAGGAATTAGGTCTAATGAAATTATAGAATTGCCTCGTATTTCTCCAAGATTAAAAGATGATCAATTAAAAAATTGGTTTCAAAAAAATATCAATACCATTCTTAAGAAATAATTTTTTTTATGAGATCTATAAAATTACATAAACTTTTAGATTTGGTGGGAATTATCCCTTCATTAGATCTAATCGATCAAGAAATTAATAATATTTCTTTTAACTCTAGAGAAGTTCAAAAAGGAACTTTATTTTTAGGTATGCCTGGTTTAAATGTTGATGGAGGAAAATATTGTATTGAGGCAATTAAAAATGGAGCAGAGGCTGCCATTATTGGATCTGCTGCAAAAGAGAAAATTGGATCTGTTTACCGAGAAAGGATTTTGGTTATAGAGGATAATTTAGATTATATTTTTGGTCAAATAGTTGCTGAGTTTTGGAATAGGCCTTCAAGAAAACTAAAACTTATTGGTGTTACGGGTACAAATGGAAAAACGACAATTACTTTTTTATTGGAATATCTTTTAAAAAAATTAGGAAAAAAGACTGCATTATTTGGAACCTTGTTCAATAGATGGCCTGGCTTCTCTGAGGTGGCATCTCATACAACTGATTTTGCGGATAAACTTCAAAAGAAATTAAATGCTGCTGTTGAGGCGGAATCTGAATTCGCGATATTAGAAGTAAGTTCTCATTCAATTGCTCAAAACAGGATATCAGGCTGCGAATTTGAAGCGGCTATTTTTACTAATTTAACTCAAGATCACCTTGATTATCACTCAGATATGGAATCTTATTTTCAAACAAAAAGAAAATTATTTTTCCCACCTTACTTAATAGAAAAAGATGGAATTTCTGTATTAAATTATGATGACCTTTGGATATCTAAATTATCATCTGATCTTGAAAAAAGATCGTCATTAGTCTCTACAAAGATTACTAAGAGTGAATTTACAAATGATGATTTTTTTTACGTAACAGATAAAAAATTTACTGGAAGTGGATCCACCTGTGTTTTTCATACACCTAACGAAAAAATTCAACTTTTTGTTCCACTGGTTGGTGAATTTAATTTAATGAATGCAATTCAAGCAATAACAATTTTGTATAAACTTAATTTTTCTTTAAAGGATTTATCAAAATTTATACAATCTTTTCCTGGTGCCCCTGGGAGAATGGAGAAAATAGAAATTGATAATAATGACTTTTCTGGATCACTTCCAACAGTAATTATTGATTATGCCCATACCCCTGATGGATTAAAAAAAGTTTTGCAATCAATAAAAAAACTTTGTAAAGGTAAACTCATAACTGTTTTTGGCTGTGGTGGAGATAGGGATCGTAGTAAAAGGCCTTTAATGGGATCAATAGCTGAAGAGTTTTCTGATCACATTTTTGTAACATCAGATAATCCAAGATCAGAAGAACCGCAAAAGATAGTAAATGATATTTTGATGGGTATGGCAAAGAGAGAAGAAATAACAATTGAGATTGATAGATTTAAAGCAATAAGCACTTCTTTAAAATATGCCAATAAAGATGATATTGTTTTAATCGCAGGAAAAGGACATGAGGACTATCAAATTCTTAATGATAAAGTTATACATTTTGATGATAGAAAGATAGCCTATAAATTATTACAAGAAAAAAGTAAATCTAAATAAAATTTGCTAATCAAATTAGAAAGATTTTTACGCAAATCACAAGAAAAGTTTCTTAGAATCGATTAAATTATTAAAAAAAAATATGAAAGGCTTAGCCTTAATTGTAGGCGCAGGTGGAATTGGAACGCAAATTGCTAAAGATTTGAGTGAAAGTGAAAAAGACTTAGATGTTGTTTTATGTGGAAGAAAAAGCGAATTTAATTCTTTTTGGGAATTAGATATAGAGGATTCTCAATCCCTTTTGCAGTTGAAAAATAAAATATCAAATCATCCTTCAAAATTAAGGTTAGTTGTTAATGCTACAGGGAGACTTCATAGTGATTCAATTCAACCAGAAAAAAGATTACAACATCTTGATAAAAAAAATATGATGGAAAGTTTCTCAATTAATGCCTTTTCTCCTATTTTGTTAGCTAAAGCGATTGAAGAATTTATCCCAAAAGATTTTGATTTTAATTTTGCAAGTATAAGTGCAAGAGTGGGAAGCATTGGAGATAATCAAACTGGAGGTTGGTATTCATATAGAGCTGCAAAATCTGCCCAAAATCAGTTTTTAAAGTCTTTAAGTATTGAGTGGGCTAGACGTTTCCCAAAGGCTACTATTACATTGCTTCATCCAGGAACAGTAGATACTGATTTATCTAGACCTTTTCATAAATTTGTTCCAGAACATAAATTATTTAGTAAAGAAAAATCATCCCAATTTTTGATCAATATTATTAAAAATCAAACTCCAACATCTAGTGGAAAATTTATTTCATGGGACTGCTCGGAGATACCTTGGTAAAATAAATTTTATCTTCATATTAATTAGAGCTGATTGATAACATTGCTAAGAAAACCCAAATTCTTAGATTTCTATCAGAAAACTTCATTTAAAATTTTTAGTCCATTATTTAATTTATAATTTTTTTAATTTCTTTAGAAAGTAAATCTATCTCAGCTTCTGTTGTCATTTGATGTACGCATGCTCTAAACCATTTTGGATCTTCTAAAACTCTAATCCAAATTTTCTTTTCTCCAAGTTTCCTCACAAATTTTTCCTTATCTTCGATAATTTCAACATTAAAACTAACTATCCCATTTAAGTATTTTTTTTCTAAAACTAACTCAATTTCTTTTAATTTATTTAATTCATCCCAAAGTTTCTCACTTAATCTTTTTATATTTTTTCTTTTTTCTTTTTCATTGCAGTCTTTATCCAAAAGATCTAAAGAATTCCTCAGCCCTGCAAGTAAAGGAATACATGAGGTAGCTACTTCAAACTTCCTTGCATCATCATGAAAAAGATTATCTGAAGGCTCATAAATTCCATGTTCTTTTTTTAATGCCTTCCACCCGATTATTGTTGGATCTGTTTCATGAATAAATCTATCTGAGACATAAATAGCTCCAAGTCCTTCTGGACCACATGCCCATTTATGAGAAGTTATGGAATATAAATCAGAATAAAAAACTTCTTCTTCAATTTTTATGTGCCCAAAGGTTTGAGCTCCATCAACAAGTAGATAAGAATTTTCTCTATTATTTTTTAATTCTATAGAAATTTGTTTTAAAGGAACTTTATATCCAAAGTTCCATAAAATATGAGAAATAATTAGGATCTTAGTCTTACTATTTAGATTTTTTAAAATCTCTAAGATTATATTCTCATCATTTATATTTTTAATTTTTTGGAGTGGCAAAATTTTGAATATTAATTTATTTCTTCTGCAAAATTCTCTACTTGCAGCTACTATTCCTGGATGTTCACAGTCACTTATTAACAACTCTTCTCCCTCCTCTACTTTTATTCCCCAAAAAGGCAAAATCATACCAGAAGAGATATTTTCAGTTAAAGCTACATTCTTTGAATTTACTCCTAACTTTTGCGCAATTATTCTTTTTGTGGTCAATATTTCTTTGTAAATAAAAGGCCACATATTATTGGTAAATGGTCCTAAGTCTTGGATAATTTCCCAAGTTTTAACTATTGCTTCTAGAGAAGATTTTGGTAATGGTCCTTGACCACCATAGTTGAAATAATACTTATTTTTTAATGCTGGTATTTGATCTCTTAGATTATTTCTCATGGAAAATTTAAACTAGATTTTTAAACTCTTGAATTTTTTTTAAATATTGCCTACTAAAGTTACTGTCCTAAATTCAATATCTTCAATAACTTTCCAAGGTTCATTACTTCTCTCAGCAAATTCTAAATTCTTAAAACCTAGTTTTTTAAAATCACTTATAAATTCGGTCTCATACCATGCACCACTAATGCATCCTGTCCATAGATCATGATCATTTTGCAATCTTAAAGGGACTTTCTTGTTGGAGACAATATCACTAATCGCAATTCTTCCATTATCGTTTAAAACTCTTTTTATATTTCTTAGAAGGTTATTTCTAGATTCAGGACTTACCAAGTTTAAAACACAATTACTTAAAATAATATCAACTGATTTGTCGGCGATTAAAGGATTTAAATCTTTATCTAATTCATCTAGTTTTTCAATTGATCCTTGAAGGAATTCTGTATTTTGGAAACCTATCTTCTCTGAAACTTCTTTAGATGCTGATCTAGATAAGTAGAGCATGTCAGGATTCTGATCAACGCCAATAACTTTCCCTTCTTTCCCAACAATTTGGGCGCAAATAAAAGCATTTTTGCCGCTACCACTTCCAAGATCTAAGACATTATCATTTTTTTGTACATATTTTGTTGGGTCACCACATCCATAGTCTCTTTCTATAACATCTTGAGGTATTACTTCTAGTAAATCTGGATTAAACCCAACTGGTGTACAAAGACAACTCTCTTTCTCTCGAGCGGCTGACCCATATCTTTCTTGAATCGCATCTTTATGGTCGAATTTATTAGATGCTTTATTCGATGATTTTGTATTACAGCAACTTTCAGGCATATTTTTAAAGAACTCTAAATAAATATAGCCAAAAAAAAAGCCCCTGAGTAAGGGGCTTTTAATTTTTTAAATTAAATTATTTAGTGTAATTTACACCTCTGTAATTTAATTCTGCTTTTTCATTACTTGAAGAAGCGTCTTCCATTCTGTTGGTGTATACGTTTCTTCTATAGGTAAGTTCAACAAATTGCTTTTTAGCAGCTTCTTTGTTTTGAACGTAGTTTTTACCTCTGTAAGTTAAAGTAGTCATGATTCGATTTGACAACACGGCCATCCCCCGTTCCATGGTATGACTCGAACTGCGCCCTTAAATTAAGGGTGAACGAAAAAGTAGCTATTGCTACAATAATTATTATAATCTTATTTATTTAGGTATGTCTAGTTTTTATAAATAGAAATTAATTTTTAATCTTTCCTTAATTATTATCTTAGGTAAATTTTTTTATAAATAGTATCTAAAAAGGATTATGTTTATATTTGGTTTAATCTTCATTTAGCAATTTTTTTATGACCGGTTTTTTATATTTCTTGGGAAATACTTTAAGATGGCCAGTCTTAAAGCCAAAAGAGTTTTTTTCCTTACATGCTTATTTTTTAATTATTTATTTGATAACTTTTATCTTGAGTAAATATGGTGTAAGCCAATCTAATTTGGTTTTCACTCTAGGAATTCTTGCACCTCTTTTAATCGCTATTGGACAAGGACTTCCAATAGATTGCCTTGATATGGAATCATCTTTGTTGAAGGAATTAAAAACTAAGTAAAATATTTTCAGTTAAAAATTTCTTATAAAACCTGAACAACTTCGCTAATTTCAGGAATCATTTCTTTTAATTTTCTTTCAATCCCCATTTTTAGAGTCATAGTGCTACTTGGGCAACTACCACATGCCCCTTGAAGTCTTACTTTTACAATTGGACCATCAATTTCTGCAATTTCTACATTACCTCCATCAGATATTAAAAAAGGTCTTAATTCGTCAAGGACTTTTTCTACATTTTCATTTGTCAGTGAGAGTGTTTCAGTACTCATAATTTTGGATTAACTTTATAATAAGCCTAGAAAGAAATTTGATTAATTGCAAAAAAGATAATTTTCTGTTGTGACTTCATTTAAAAATCCTACTAATGATAATAGCTACTTTGATGCAGTCTTAGTTGGAGCAGGAATAATGAGCGGAACTTTAGCTCTTCTGATTTCAGAAGTTTTACCTGATTTAAAGATACTAATTATAGAAAAATTAAATGCACCAGGAACAGAAAGTACTGGTGCTTTTAATAATGCAGGTACAGGACATGCTGCTAATTGTGAATTAAACTATACCCCTTTAGATAAAAAAGGCAATATACAAATAGATAAAGCGCTTTCAATAAATCGTTCTTTTGAAAAATCAATGTCATTATGGGCCTCGTTGTATGAAGCAGGTAAAATTGACATTAAAAAGTTTTTAAAATTTATCCCACATATCAGCTTTGTCTCTGGTCGGGATAATATTTCTTTTTTAAAAAAAAGATTTCAAAAAATGAGTGAAAATTCTGAATTTATCGATATGGAATTTTCTACATCTTTTGATGAAATTTCATCATGGGCTCCTCTAATAACAAAAGATAGGAATCCATTGACTGAAATTGCTGCTACCAGAATAGGTCGAGGAACAGATATTAATTTTGAGGCTTTGACTAAAGAGTATTTGTCTTTAGTTTCTTTAAATAAAAATGTTGAAATTAGATATAAAACGGAATTAGTAGATTTAAAGAAAATTGATAAAAAAAGATGGGAATTAGAAATTAGTTCAGAAGGTGGAAAAACCTCAATTAGAACAGGCTACGTTTTTATTGGTGCTGGTGGAAAAACAATTAATTATTTGCAAAAATCTCAAATTCCAGAAGCAAAGAATTATGGAGGATTTCCTGTTAGTGGAAAATGGCTTATTTGTGAGGAAAAAGATCTAACAGAAACACATAACTCAAAAGTTTATGGTAAGGCTGATATTGGCTCGCCGCCAATGTCTGTACCTCATTTGGATACTAGATGGATTGATGGTAAAAAACTTCTTTTATTCGGACCTTTTGCTGGATTTACAACAAAATTTCTAAAGCAAAGCTCATACTTTGACTTGTTTAGTTCAATTAAAACGAATAATATTTTTTCTATGTTAGATGTTGGATTTAAAAATAATGATTTAATTAATTATCTTATATCCCAATCATTAAAGGACCATAATTCAAGAGTTGAGAATTTAAAGAAAATGATGCCATCAGCAAATCCCGCTAATTGGTATTTAAAGAATGCTGGTCAAAGGGTCCAAATAATTAAAAAAACTGATTTTGGTGGTTCTTTGAAATTTGGAACGGAGATTGTTAATTCATCTGATGGATCATTATCTGCATTGCTAGGAGCTTCTCCAGGAGCAAGTACCGCAGTTTCAATTATGGTTGAAGTTCTAGAAAAATCAGTTTTATTTTTAAATGATAAGAGTAATCTTCAGAAAAAAATATATGACTTAATTCATCCAGAGCTATCGGCCTCTAATAATGACAGTAATTCCATAAAAGACATCAAAATAAGAAATAATTCGATTTTAGGTTTCCATCCATAATTCTAATTAGCTAATATTAATTAAGATGCAATAAAAGGAGAATTTTTCTTTTTAAATGACTGATATATCTGTTTCAAAAATTAGAAATTTCTGCATAATCGCTCATATTGACCATGGTAAATCTACACTTGCAGATAGGTTGCTCCAAGATACTGGAACAGTGCAACAAAGGGATATGCAAGAACAATTTTTGGATAGTATGGATCTTGAAAGAGAGAGAGGAATTACTATCAAGTTACAAGCCGCTAGGATGAAATATAAAGCTGAAGATTCTCAAGAATATGTTTTGAACTTAATAGATACTCCTGGGCATGTTGATTTTTCTTATGAGGTTAGTAGATCTTTGCAGGCTTGTGAAGGTGCTTTACTTGTTGTTGATGCAAGTCAAGGAGTAGAAGCACAAACCCTAGCTAATGTATATCTTGCCCTTGAAAATAATCTTGAAATAATTCCTGTTTTAAATAAAGTCGATTTACCAGGAGCTGATGCTGAAAAAATAAAACAAGAAATAGAAGAAATTATTGGACTTGATACATCTAATGCAATAAATTGTTCAGCAAAAACTGGAGTTGGGATTAAAGATATTTTGGAAGCAATCGTTAGAAGAATACCTCCGCCTCAAGATGAAATAAAATTACCCACTAAGGCACTCATTTTTGATTCTTATTATGATCCCTACAGAGGAGTTATTGTTTATTTCAGGGTGATATCTGGATCCATTAGCAAGAGAGATAAAATATTATTAATGGCCAGTAAAAAAAATTATGAACTTGATGAAATAGGAATAATGGCACCTGATCAGCAGCAAATTGATGATTTACATGCAGGAGAAGTTGGGTACTTAGCAGCATCTATAAAATCAGTTGCAGATGCGAGGGTGGGAGATACAATTACTCTTTTAAATTCACCTGCAAATGATCCTTTGCCAGGTTATAAGACAGCCAATCCTATGGTTTTTTGTGGGTTGTTTCCTACTGACGCTGACCAATTCCCCGATTTAAGAGTATCTCTTGAAAAATTACAATTATCTGATGCTGCTTTAAAATATGAGCCCGAAACTAGTAGTGCTATGGGATTCGGATTCCGTTGTGGATTCCTAGGACTTCTTCACATGGAGATTGTTCAGGAAAGATTGGAAAGAGAATACGATTTAGATCTAATTGTAACGGCACCATCAGTTATTTATAAGGTTAACTTAACTCAGCAGGAAAATATTTTTATTGATAATCCTTCTACAATTCCTGATCCACAGCTTAGAGAATCAATAGAAGAACCTTATGTAAAAATGGAAATTTATGCTCCTAATGAATTTAATGGAACATTAATGGGATTGTGCCAGGAAAGAAGGGGAGTATTTATAGATATGAAATATATAACAACCGATAGAGTTACTTTGATTTATGAAATTCCTTTAGCAGAAGTAGTTACAGATTTCTTTGATCAAATGAAAAGTAGGACTCAAGGTTATGCATCAATGGAATATCATTTAATTGGCTATAGAAAGAATGACCTTGTAAGATTAGATGTTCTCATAAATTCAGAAAGAGCTGATCCATTGACTTCTATTGTGCATAAAGATAAGGCTTATGGAATTGGTAGAAGTTTAGTTGAAAAATTAAAAGAACTTATTCCAAAACAACAATTTAAAATACCTATTCAAGCATCAATTGGTAGCCGAATTATTGCAAGCGAAAGCATAAGTGCTTTGCGAAAAGATGTCTTATCTAAATGTTATGGAGGGGATATTTCTAGGAAAAAGAAACTTTTAAAGAAACAAGCCAAAGGTAAAAAGAGGATGAAAGCAATGGGTAAAGTTGAAGTCCCCCAAGAAGCTTTTATGGCAGTACTGAAATTAAACCAGTAATTTTTCCAAATTTAAAATTAATAGCTATTTTTTTTAAAAGAATTGGTTATATTTCAATCATATCTCTAAATAAAAAGATCTTGGATAGTAAGTCATCTTTTCGTGTCGGCGCAAATATCAGAAAAACTGGATTTTTAATTGTACTTTTTTATCTTCTAATTGTTTTAATTATGAAATTCTTAGAGGTTAATAATTATTTTGGTTATTCATTTTCAATGCTAAGCAATGATATCTTTGCCCCCCCTTCGATTAATCATTTCTGTGGCACAGATAGATTAGGAAGAGATGTTTGCTTAAGAACTTTGCAAGGATCTTCTTTAGCTATAGAGGTTGTAATCTTAGCTATTCTTTTTTCATTAAGTTTGGGTTTGCCATTGGGATTATTAAGTGGATATTTTGGAGGTTTTTTTGATAAATGCTTATCATTAATAATGGATACTATTTTTTCAATACCTGTAATTTTGCTTTCAGTAGTTGTTGCTTTTGTATTAGGTAGGGGTATCCTTAACGCGGCTTTAGCATTATGTATTGTTTACTCTCCTCAATATTTTAGATTAATTAGAAATCAGACAATATTGGTCAAATCTGAAACTTACGTGGAGGCAGCTCAAGTTTCAGGAGCTGATATTAAGACAATTATTTTTAAATATATTCTCCCAAATGTAATAACTCCTCTGCCTATTCTGATCACCTTAAATGCTGCTGATGCTGTTTTGGTATTAGGAAGTTTAGGATTTTTAGGACTCGGTGTTCCTGCAGATGTCCCAGAGTGGGGAAGTGATTTGAATCTAGCTCTTGCAGCTTTACCAACCGGTATATGGTGGACGGCTTTATTCCCAGGTTTGGCAATATTTTTTTTAGTTTTGGGTCTTTCTTTTATAGGGGAGGATCTTGAAGAAATTTTTGATACTAAAAAGTCTGAATAAATTTAGTTATTTGCAATAGGATCAAATTCTCCTTGATCATTTAACTTTGGATATTCTTTAGCTGACTTTTTATACATCGAAGCCATTTCTGGGTAACACCACTCAAACAATGTCTTCTCATATTCATCAACATTTAAACCTTCTCCATTATTGGGCAATATACCTTTATTTTTTCTCTGGCGAATAGCTTCAAATAATAATATGGAAGCAGCCACTGAAACATTCAAGGATTGAACCATCCCTCTCATAGGTATGAAGATTGATTGATCAACCATTGATATTAGTTCATTACTTAACCCCCATTTTT
>JFLJ01000096.1 GCA_000634115.1 Prochlorococcus sp. scB241_528O2
ATTACTTAACCCCCATTTTTCTGCTCCTAAAACAAAACATGTATTTTGAGAATAATCAATATTTCTATAATCTACTGATCCAGTATTGAGAGACGTTCCATATAATTTAAAACCCTTATTCTTTAAATTAGATATTGCTGTGATAGTGTTTGCATGATTATTTAGTTTGACCCATTTTTGACTACCTTGGGCTGTACTATTAAAAGTCTTAATTGCATTAGTTTTGCTAATAAAATTTGCTTCGAAAACTCCAGCTGCATCACAAGTCCTTAATATCGCTGATAAATTATGTGGCTTATTGACATCCTCAACTAAAACAGTCAAGTTTTTCATTCGACAATCTAAAACACTTTTGATTCGCTTAAATCTTCTAGGTAAAATTGACATTTATAATTTTTCACATTTTTTTAATTATATTCAAAAAATAAAATAAATTAATAAATTTATTTTTCAAATAATATATGCAAAAAATATTTTTTACTTACGAAATCTCTTGGTTTATAATGATTTAGTAATTTTAATTTAACTCAATGGCATTCATAGAATGGGACTATACAGTAATTACGAGCATGGTAGAAAAACAAGGATGGAATTTACCTGAACGAGAAACTGAAGAATGGAATAGATTCAGCGATGAATTAGGAGAAAAAATGAGAGGCGTTGGAATTGTTTTTGAGAAATATTGTAAATTTACTCCTGATGTTGGTGAAGGAGTTCATCTGTTAGATGAATAAGCATTAATAGTTTAAAACCACTGATGTATCCCTTAATCAATGGCTTATTAATTAATAAGATAATATAATTCCACTAAATTTGAACCGATAATTATTAAGGCTTTATAAAGCTTGTAGATTAAAAATTTCCTCATACAAGATAATTTTATTTTTATATCCCACAAAAAATTTATTTGAATTCTATATTTGTATAAAAATATGAAAAATAAATTAACATTTTTATTCGATGGCGGCTGTCCACTTTGCTTGAGAGAAAAAAATTTTCTTAAAAGTAGAAATATCTTAAATCAAATTATATTTGTAGATATTAATAGTAAAGATTTTGATCAAAGACTTTTTAAGAACATCTCATATTCAGAAGCCATGTCAAACTTGCATGGGATTCTTGAAAATGGTGAAATTATCAGGGGACTAGACGTTCTTGCATATTCTTATGAATTGATTGGTTTAGGTTGGGTTTATTTCCCTTTGAAAATTAAATTCTTGTCTCCAGTATTAAGAGTGGTTTACCGATATTGGGCAAAATATAGACTTCAAATTACAGGTAGATCTAATATTGAAAAACTTTGTAATTCTACATGTGAGAAATAATTATGGAAAATATCGACATAGATAGAATAATTGAAATGTGCTGGGAAGATAGAACACCGTTTGAAGCTATTGAGTATCAATTTGGTTTAAGAGAGGAAGATGCGATAAAAATTATGCGTAAAAATCTTAAACCTAAATCTTTCAAAGTCTGGAGAGAGAGAGTTTCTGGAAGAAATACTAAACATATGGCGCTTCAAGATTCAACTAGATTCAGATCTACTCATAACAGAAAATTATAAATTTTGAAAAATCTATCTACTAAAACTTGTCCTGTTTGCAATAGACCATTCCAATGGCGTAAAAAATGGAAAAAGTGTTGGGATGAGGTTATCTACTGTTCAAATAGATGCAGGAATAACAGGTCTCAAAGATGAAACAAGTATCTATTATTTTCCCGAATCAACTTTTTAGAGAAAGCCCAATCTTAAAAATAAATTGTGAAATTTTAATTTTGGAAGACTCATTATTTTTTGGGAATGATAAATTTCATAAATTAATTAACCACAAAAATAAGTTAGTTTTTCATAGAGCATCTATACTCGCTTATAAAAAATATCTAGAAATTTCTGGCTTTAAAGTTTTACATATCAAAAACAAGAATAATATTTCTACAGTTGACTATTTATCAGAATTTATTAAAGATAAATATCAGAAAATAAATCTTATAGATCCTCATGATTATTTAATAATGAAGAGGATAATTAATTTTGTTGAAATTAATAATCTGGATCTAAATGTTCTTAACTCTCCAATGTTTATGAGCAGTGAAGATTTAAAAGAGTTATTTGCATCAAATACAAAAAAACCTCTGATGGGTAGATTTTATAAGAGCCAAAGAAAGAGCCACAAGATTTTAGTTAATTATGATGATACCCCTGAAGGCGGAAAGTGGAGTTTCGATGAAATGAATAGAAAAAAATTACCAAAAAAAATAAGCATACCTGATATACCCAAATTACCCAAAAATAACTTTGTAGTTCATGCAGAAAAGTCATTAGCTAATGTTGATATTGAATTTATTGGTGAAAGTAATAATTTCTTATATCCAACTAATTTTGATGAAGCAGATGAATGGTTAAATGATTTTTTAAAACATAGATTTTCCCTTTTTGGAGATTATGAAGATGCTATTTATAAAGACAATTCTTTTTTATGGCATAGTTTACTTTCTCCTCTCTTAAATAGTGGTTTATTAACCCCAAATGAAGTAGTAAAAAAAGCCTTACTTTATGCTAAAAATAATAATGTTCCCATGAACTCTCTAGAGGGATTTATTCGACAAATTATTGGATGGAGAGAATTTATTTGCCTTGTTTATAAGAAATATGGAACAAAGATGCGAAACAGTAATTTTTGGAATTTTGAAGATAAACCAATTCCAGAATCTTTTTACAAAGGAAATACAGGAGTTGAACCAGTAGACTTTGTAATAAAAAATATTATTAAATTTGGTTATTGTCACCATATTGAGAGGCTAATGATTATTGGTAACTTTATGCTTCTATGTAGAATCCACCCTAATCAAGTTTATAAATGGTTTATGGAAATGTTTATTGATTCTTATGATTGGGTTATGGTTCCCAACGTTTATGGAATGAGTCAGTTTAGTGACGGAGGTATTTTCTCAACTAAACCGTATATATCAAGTTCTAATTATGTAAAAAAAATGTCTAACTTTAAAAATGGACCTTGGTGTTTAATATGGGATGGTTTATTTTGGAAATTTATTAAAGATCATGAAAGCTTTTTTAGAAAGCAATATCGATTGGCCATGTTAACAAGAAATCTTGATAAAATTTCAGAAGAAAAATTAAATAATCACTTAAGAACGGCCGATAAATTTTTAAGAGATATTCAATAAAATAAAACTAAGAATGTATTTTTACTTTTGAAAAATTAAAAGAATATTATATTATTACGCAATATTAAACCCCAATGTTAATTTAAATCAACATAAATATAAAAATGGAAATTGGAACTCTTTTTTTGAAATGCAATTTAACGGGTATCATCACTTTTTCTGAATTAAATTGGATAACTACTTATCAATCTAATTTTACAAGGTTGGAGGAATCTATAGCCATTAAGTTAGGAAGAATGCTTGATGCAGGATCTATCAACATAGGATGCCATTTGAATTCCTGATTAAGTTTTTAATTTTATTAATGAAGTATCAAGAAGAGAAAAAATTATTTTTTCGGGAAAGAATACATTCTTTAAATATCTTTCTTTTTTTAGGATTTAATCTAACACTTATCTCTATCTTAGGTTTTATTTGGTTCAATTCTTCAATTGAGAAAGTTGTTTAAATTTTTTAATTTTTTGTATATTAAAGTTATCTTTAAAAATAAATTATATTTTGAGCATAGGATATTTACAAAGAAAAGCAGCTTGGGAAATTCTATTAAAAGTTAGTGCTGGTGATTTTTCTGATCATGCCCTTGAAAAGGTTTTAAGAAATTATCAATTTAATCCTCTTGATATAGCTTTTATTACAGAATTATCTTTTGGATGTATTAGGTATAGAAAATTTCTTGATCTTTGGACGGATCATACATCAAAAATTACTCATAAAAAACAGCCTCCAAAATTAAGATGGCTTCTACATATAGGTTTATATCAACTATTGAAAATGGATAAAATTCCATTTCCCGCAGCTATTTCTTCTACTGTAGAAGTAGCGAAAAAAACAGATTTAAATGGTTTAGCTGGAACTGTAAATGCGATATTGAGAAATGCATCTAGAAAATTAAAACAAGAAAGTTTGCCAGAATTATCTTCTGATAGAAAAGAAAGAATTTCATACCTTGAGTCATTCCCATTATGGCTTGTGAATGATATTTATAAATGGGTAGGAACTAACGATGCTGAAAATATTGTTAAGGCATTTAATAAAAAACCTTCAATTGATTTGAGAATTAACAAACTAAAGACTGATTTAGATCAATTTTTGAAATTACTTTATGAAAATAAAATTAATGCTGAACCTATAAAAGAATTAAATAATGGAATTACTTTAAAATCTAATCCAAGATCTATTAAAAACTTACCTGGATATAGTGATGGACTTTGGACTATTCAAGATAGATCTTCTCAGTGGGTTGCACCTCTCTTAAATCCAAAAGAAGGCGAAAAGATTTTAGATGCTTGTGCGGCGCCGGGAAGTAAGTCTACGCACTTAGCAGAATTAACAAACGATAGTGCAGAAATATTGGCTGTTGATAGATCACAAAGAAGATTGAAAATCCTCCAGTCAAATTTAGATAGGTTAAGTTTAAAATCAGTAACCATAATGAAGGCTGATGCAACGAGTTTAAGTGAATTGAATCCTAAGTTTATATCTTATTTTGATAAGATTTTGATAGATGCTCCCTGTTCTGGGATTGGAACTCTCTCCAGAAATCCAGATTCTAGATGGTCATTGAGTAAGGAAAAAATAAAATGTTTAACTTTATTGCAGGAAAAACTATTAGATAATATTTTCCCTCTTTTAAAGAAAAATGGAACTTTAGTTTATTCAACTTGTACAATCTGTCCTGATGAAAATAATCTATTAATTGAAAGATTTATTAAAAAAAACAAAGTATTAAAATTAGATAGCCAAAGGCAAATTTTACCTAGCCTAGATTTTCCTGGAGATGGATTTTATGCGGCAATAATTTCTTATAAATCTTAAAAATAAAATTTATTTTTTAATTGAGATTTTATAAATTTCAGTTATAAACTTTTTCCATAAATAAGCTGCATTTCCACTAGATAATTGAGATTCTTTGTTGTCGTCGTAACCTATCCAAATACCTGTTGTGAGATTATCAATTGAACCAATAAACCAAAGATCCTTATTAGCATCAGATGTTCCAGTTTTTCCGTAGATTTTCTCTCCTGTTATAAAAGCTGCTTTTGAAGTACCTTCTTGAACTGATTTTTCAAGAAGCTTTTTTATTTTTTTATTTACTTTTAAATCTAATATTTTCTTGGAAATAAATTTGTTTTCCCAAATAGATTGATTATTAAATGATTCAATTTTTTCTAATATGCTAGGGCTGTGCATCTTCCCATTATTATTTATTGTAGAATATGCATTTGTAATGTTTAAAAGACTATCGCCATGGGAACCAATTCCTAATGATGGAAATTCCTCAAGCTTTTGACTATATCCTAGGCCAAATGAATTCGCTAAATTAATAATATTTTTTAAACCGATTTTTTTTGTTATTGATATTGGAACGATATTTGATGAACTTTTAAATGATTCAATCAAAGATATTGAACCTCTATATTTTTCTGAAAAGTTTTTTGGGCAATAATTTTGCCAACATGTTGGTAAGTCATCGAATTTATCTCTTAATTTTGTCCCTTCTATTAATGCAGCAGTATAAGGAATTATTTTAAAAGTAGAACCTAAAGGTCTTACAGATGAAGTCACTCTATTATATTCATTAATCGATGGATTTCTGCTAGTTACCATTGTCCTTATTAGTCCTGTATTTGATTCGATTGATATCAATGCAAATTCAATTTCTTTGGGCTCAATATATCTTGAGATTTTTTGAGCAGTTTCTTGCCAATCTTTATTAATAGAAGATTTAATTCTTAAAAACTTATAATCGTTTTTATTCTCAATTCTTTTATCTGTTTCCTCAAGAATAAAATTTATTAGTAATTTATCATTTAGAAAATTATCAGGCGTTTGATAATTTAAGTTTATTTTCTCTTTGATAGCCTTATTCTTATTTTCAAGGGATATATATCCATCAAGATACATTGATTCCAGAACTTTATTTCTATTTTCAATCGCTAGTTCTATATTTTGATAAGGTGAGTAAATTGATGGAGCTGGAGCTAATCCTGTAATTAATGCGATCTCAGATAAGGTTAACTCTTGAATAAGTTTTCCAAAATAAACTTGAGAAGCTTCGTTAACACCGTATGCCCCTGATCCTAAGTAAATATTATTTAAATAAAATTTTAAAATTTGATTTTTGTCATATCTAAATTCAAGAATGAGAGATATAAATAATTCTTTGATTTTTCTTTGAAAACTTAAATCATTATTTAAAAAAAGTAATCTTGAAACTTGTTGGGTTATTGTGCTTCCCCCTTCTTTAACATAACCACTTTTAATATTATTTAAAAAGGCCCGTGAAATACTTATTAAATTTATTCCATTATGTTTATAAAATCTTTTATCTTCTGAAGATATAAAAGAATATTTAAATAAAATTGGAACTTTGTGTTCACTATTATCTATTTCAAATTTACGACTTAATTTACTTATTACCTTATTTTTAGAAGACAATATTACATAAGAATATGTTCTTGAGGATAAAGTTTCATTTTTAGATGGATCAAATTTTAACGTAGTAATTATTAGATTAATAATATAAAAAGATATTCCAGAAAAAATTAATATTGGAATTATCAGAAAAAAATATTTGCTTTTTATCTTTTGCACTTTATAAGACTAGAACACTGTGTCCTATTGCTAAAGCTGTAACTAACATCCCAGTGATAAGAAAAGGTTGGGCACTTGCTTGATATTTGACATCAAACTTTAGAGGATCCCTTAGTAACCACATATCTTGAAATGTGATTTGTGGAATTATCAATAAAACCAAAATTACAGATGCTAAATGTTGACCAATAATTATTAATACTACAACCATTGCTAATTGAAAAATGTCAATTAGTCCTGCACTTATTCGACTTGCATTTTTAATTCCAAATATTACTGGCAATGAATTCAAGCCTAGTTTTGAGTCTCCTTCAACGCTTTTGAAATCATTAATAACAGCGATACCAAGTCCAGACAGACTATAAGCAAGTGTTAGTAATGCAGTTACAAGAGTCAGTTTCCCAAATAAAGCTTGTCCTGCCCACCAAGGTAAAGCTATATAAGAGGCTCCTAATGCATAATTCCCAAGCCAACCATTTTGTTTTAATTTTAGAGGTGGAGCAGAATATATATAACTAACAAAAGAGCCTCCTAATGCTAAAAGGAAGACAGAAGGGAAGTTGTGCCTAGCGTATAAATCTAATAGAAAAGCAACTATTAAGCCTGCAATAAGTAATACCCAGATTTGTATTTTTACCTCTTTAATTGAAATTTTTCCAGAAGGAATTGGTCTATTTGGCTCATTGATTGCATCAATTTCCTTATCAAAAAAGTCATTTATGGTTTGGGTATAACCAGCTAGAAGTGGTCCACTCATTAACATGCAAGCTAATGAAGCTAAAACATTACTAAATGTCCATTCAAAATTCCCACTTGCAGCTGCTCCACAAATTACTCCCCATATCAAGGGGATCCATGTTATGGGTTTCATTAACTGTATACGAAGTTTCCATACACTGGATGTTTCAGAGGCACCCTTAATTCCTAATAGTTGTTTTGGATCATTCACTTTATTCTTTAACCCTTCTCAATTTCTTCTGGGAAAAACCAGTTTTGCTGACCATTCTGCAATTTTGCAGTGATTCCAATATTACTGCCGTCAGTCATTTTATAGCCTGTTATTACAGCTTTAGGATTAGAGGATATTTCTTCAATTAATTTCCCTGGCAGCCTATCTTTTACTTTGTTAATGTTAATTTTGATTTTACTACCGATTTTGGGTAAAAATTTTGTTTCAGCCATAAGAGGTAAAATGGAAGCTATTATGCAAGATTAACAGCATTTGGTCAATTTTTACTAAAATGGTAGCTCTTCGTTTAATTCCTTGTTTAGATGTCGCCAATGGCAGAGTAGTAAAAGGTGTAAATTTTGTTAACTTGAGAGACTCAGGTGATCCTGTTGAATTGGCATGTAGGTATTCTGATGAAGGCGCAGATGAATTAGTATTTTTGGATATTAGAGCAAGTGTGGAAAATAGAAATACATTAGTAGACCTTGTCTCGAGGACAGCAAAATCAGTGAAAATCCCTTTTACAGTTGGGGGCGGTATAGATTCTATTTCTTCTATTAATGATCTTTTAAGAGCAGGAGCGGATAAAGTGAGTTTGAATTCTTCTGCTGTTAGAAATCCTGATTTAATTTCTAAAAGTTCTCAAGAATTCGGTACTCAATGCATAGTTATTGCAATTGATGCTAGAAGAAAACTTAATAAAGTTAATCAATGGGAAATATATGTAAAAGGAGGGAGAGAAAATACTGGAATAGATGTATTAAGTTGGGCTAGGAAAGTTGAGGAATTAGGCGCAGGCGAAATTTTGCTAACTTCGATGGATGGTGATGGCACACAGAGTGGATATGATTTAAATTTGACTGAATCTGTTTCCAATATTGTTAACATCCCAGTAATTGCTTCTGGAGGAGCAGGCTGTCTAGAGGATATCTATGACGTTTTCAAAGAAGGCAGGGCATCTGCAGCTCTTCTGGCATCATTACTTCATGATAAGAAACTTACTTTACAAGAAATAAAAACTTTCCTCCTTGAAAAAAAACTCCCAATTAGACCATATGAGTAAAACTTCAAATTTATTCCAAAAATATTTTAAAATTCAAAAATGAAATTCAACAAAACTATTGAAGTTAAACATATATTTAATAAAATTTCCTTTAAATATGACTTTTTAAATAGTCTATTAAGTTTTGGACTACACAAATTATGGAAAAGGAAATTAGTTAATCTATTAGAACCTTTAAATGGTGAAGATTGGGCAGATTTATGCTGTGGCACAGGAGATTTAGCATTCTTAATTTCTAAGAGAGTAAGTCCAATGGGCTCAATTACTGGGGTTGATAATGCTAAAGATATCTTAAATATTGCAAAGAAAAAAGCTGAGCTAAAAAAAAATAAATTTATTAAGTGGGAAATTAAAGATGTTTTAGAAATTGATGATTCTTCCAAAAATTTTGATGGGATTTGTATGTCTTATGGATTAAGAAATTTGAATAATGTTGAAGAAGGAATAAAAAAAGTTTTTTATCTTTTGAAGAATCAAGGAAGAGCAGGATTTCTGGATTTTCATCACTCAACAAAAAATTCTTTATCTAATATTTTTCAGAAAATATATTTGAGGCTTGTTGTTGTAACTATTTCGAGACTTTTTAATTTAAGTCAGGAGTATGCTTATATTGAAAAAAGTATTAGAAATTTTCCAAAGAAAAATGAGCTTATCAAAATTGCAAAAGAAGTTGGATTTAAAAAAGTTGAATATAGGACGGTTTTTTTTGGTCAGATGGGGATATTGATTTTAGTTAAATAAAGAATTTACTTATTTATTTTTTCTCCAACAAAAAGAACACTTCCCCCATCTTTTGATTTCGCCCTCAGGAGTTGGGGAGTTACAGAGCTTACAAATCCTCATATTATTTTGATTGATTCTGCTTGGATGCTTAGCCCAGACTATCTTTGCATTAGTGGCTTTAATATTTTTGTTTTTAAGTTCATAATTTTGAATTATTTTTATTTCATTCAAAGTTATTCCAATTTTCTCGATTCTCTCTTTTAATTTGTGCTTGTTGTAGATTAATGCTTGGCGCCACTGTGGATGATTTACAGCAATAGTAAGTATTTTCTTTTCAATATTTAATGGTTTACATTCTTGAAATAATTCTAAACCAATTAAGCTCTTCCAGTTTTCATTGATTTGAGAAATCTTATCTAGGTCTCCCCATGATTTTTGAAAATTATCAAGACAATTTCTTAATGGATGTGGATTCCTTCTATTAACTATTGGCAAATACTTTTTGTCCAATTTGTAAAATTTACTTATTAAGATTAAAGTTAATCTAATCTCAAAAAAGATGCTCATTATTTTAATAAAGAATTTGTGAAAGTTATCGGATCTGCAGCTAAGACAGTTTTTTATTTAAAAAAAATTCAGGGTCAATATCCAAGTTGGAGAATTAAATACAAAATAAAATGTAAAAGTACTGAAAATGAGCTTTCAAACTGGCTTAGATATTCTGAAATAAAGAGAAATCAGCCAGTCGCGATAATAGCAAGAGAACAGTTCTCAGGTTTTGGTCAAAACTCAAAAAAATGGGTTTCCCCAAAAGGAGGGATTTGGTTAAGTGCAGCTTATCCAATATTCTCAAAAGAATTTACAAGCCAAATATTTAGTTTATCTTTAGGAATTAAGATATGTGAAATGCTTAGACAGGAAAATATAAATGTTTTTTTGAAATGGCCAAATGATATTTTTGTTGATTCAAAAAAATTGATTGGATTTTTACCAAGGGTTATAACAAGAGGTAAGGAAATTATCTATGTAAGAATAGGTCTTGGAATGAATTTGTTAAATCACACTCCATCAGAAGGTATTTCATTATCAAAAGTACTAAAAACTAGGAATATCAATCAATATTATTGGACAGCAAAAGTTCTGAAAGCTTTTCATGATTCAATTGAGTGTAATAATAAAAAAGAATATGTGATCAAAACTGCAAATAATTTCCTTACTAAAAGATTTTTACCTAGTGGTTATTGTCCTAATACATGGGAAATTAAAGATATTGATTCTAATGGGAATTTAATAATTCAAAATGAAACTCAAAAGAAGTTACTTAAAAGGTTCTGAATTTAATTAACTTTTAATTCAACTATTCTTCCATCTTTAAATTTGGCTATTTTTTTTGCACGATTTGCAACTTCATCTTCGTGAGTAACTAAAACTATTGTTATGCCTGATTCATGCAGTTTGTCAAATAGATCTAGCACATCTTCAGTTGTTTGTGAATCTAGTGCTCCAGTGGGTTCGTCTGCCAATAATATTGCAGGGTTATTGATAATAGCTCTAGCAATAGCTACTCTTTGTTGTTGACCTCCTGATAACTGATTTGGGCGATTATTTATTCTGTCAGAAAGGCCGACTTTTTTTAATGCATTTTTACCTCGCTCTAATCTTTGGCTAGGTTCTATACCAGCATAAATCATCGGTAAAATTACGTTTTCAAGTGCTGTTGCGTCTGAAAGTAGATGAAATTGTTGAAAAACGAAGCCTAATTTTTGGTTACGTATCTCAGCTAGTTCATCATCAGATAAATTCTCAACAGGGATACCATTTAGTTTATAAATTCCTTCAGATGGTCTATCTAGACATCCAATAATATTCATAGCAGTACTTTTGCCCGAGCCACTTGCACCCATTACAGCTAAGTAGTCACCCTTATAGATTTCTAAGTTTATGCTATCTAAGGCTTTAACAGTTAGATCATCCTTACCATATGTCTTACATATTCCTTCTAAACTTGCAACTTTCTTATGCATTTATTGAAAAATTCTTCTAGGAAATATTATTTGTTATAGCAATAATATTTTGTAAAAAAGGCGTCTCTGAAACTGCTGTGTTTGCTAATTTAAAAAGAGGGTTAGAAAGGATTCCCCCTAGAGCTGTTACAGCCACGCAAGTATAAAGTGCGATTCTTAAGGGAGGTAATCCTACAATTCTCCAATTTATCTCTGGATATGATTTGACTATTTCAGAGGCTTCCTGTGGTTCTTTAACTACCATCATTTTTATAACTGAGATGTAGTAATAAATAGAGATAACTGAAGTTACTAGCCCAACGATTACTAGTAGGTATTGATGATTTGCCCAACCTGCAAAAAACAAATAAATTTTTCCAAAAAAACCTAACATTGGAGGTAAACCTCCAAGAGAAAGTAGACAAAGGCTTAAACCTAATGTAATTAAAGGATCTTTTTGGTAAAGGCCTGAGTAATCGAGAATTCTGTCAGAACCAGTTCGAAGTGAGAAAAGAATTACGCATGAAAATGCACCTAAATTCATAAACAAATAGGCAGCTAAATATAAAACAGCAGCTGATAAACCATCTTGAGTGCCAGATACTATTCCAATCATTACAAATCCTGCTTGACCAATAGAACTATAAGCTAACATTCTTTTCATTGAAGTTTGGGCAAGGGCTACTACATTTCCTAGAGCCATGCTCAAGATGGCCAATATTGTAAATAAAAGTTTCCATTCTTCATCGAAAGAAGAAAAAGTAGTACTCAATATTCTTATCGCAAATGCAAATCCTGCCGTTTTTGACCCAACAGATAGAAAAGCTACAACAGGTGTAGGTGATCCCTCATATACATCAGGAGTCCATTGATGAAAGGGAACTGCAGCAATTTTAAATGCAACAGTTGACAATACAAATACAAGAGCTAAAGAAGTAATGAATGATGGCTTATTGATAATCTCCAAACCAATTGTTGCTAAGTTTGTTGAACCACTTAATCCATAAAGAAAGGAGGATCCATATAAATAAACTGCAGCAGCGGCAGATCCAACGAGAAGGTATTTTAATGCTGCTTCAGAGCTTCTCGGATCTCTTTTGAGGTAACCAGAAAGTAAATAGCTTGCTACCGATAAAGTCTCAAGAGATATAAATACACTAATAAGGTCAGTAGATCCACACAAAAGCATTGCGCCTAATGTCGCCGAAAGAACTATCGCAGCAAACTCGCCAATAGGACTTCCGCTTTGTTCTGTATAACGCCAACTTATCAGTAAAGAAACTAAAGTTGATAATGATATTATTGCCCTAAATGCGATTGCTAAATTATCTGAATTAAACGAACCAAGAAATGCGCTATTTACTGGATTACTCCATTGCAAGGCTAAACTAAAAAGAGAGCTGCCAATTGAAAAATAGCAAATTATTGGTGCCCACTTTGATGCGGTTTTTTCACCTGCTAAGTCTACAAGAAGAGTCCCAACAATACCAAGTAAAATAAAAGCCTCAGGAATAATGGCTTGTGCATTTAAATTAATTGTAAAGATTTCGTTGGGCACTTTATTAAATAGGATTAAATTTGATGTTTGATTGTAAGAGTGAAAGAGTTAATCTTAAACTTGATTATAATTTGTGGGTATGATTTTTGAAATTTTCAAGAAAAATTTCTTGAAAAAGCTTTAAATAATCATAATATGCCCTAACTAAACAAAAACACCAATTTTTGAAATAAACCTTGGATCACACACTTGTAATTGTTGAAAGTCCCACTAAAGCAAAAACAATAAGAAAGTTTTTGCCTGCTAATTTCGAAGTTCTTGCTTCTATGGGGCATGTAAGAGATCTTCCAAAGGGGGCGGCTGAAATCCCTGCTGCAGTTAAAAAAGAAAAATGGTCAAGAATAGGAGTTAATACAACAGAAGATTTTGAACCACTTTATATAGTTCCAAAAGACAAGAAAAAGGTTGTTAAAGACTTAAAAAATGCATTAAAAGGTGCGACCCAATTATTACTGGCTACTGATGAAGATAGAGAGGGAGAGAGTATTAGCTGGCATCTTCTTCAAATCCTTAAGCCTAAAATACCAACCAAGAGAATGGTTTTTCACGAAATTACAAAAAAGGCAATTAACAAAGCGTTAGATAAAACCAGAGACATTGACATGGAACTTGTTCAAGCTCAAGAAACCAGAAGAATCCTGGACAGGCTTTTTGGATATGAATTATCTCCATTACTTTGGAAGAAAGTAGCCCCCCGCCTATCTGCTGGTCGAGTTCAATCAGTATCAGTAAGATTGCTTGTAAGAAGAGAAAGAGAAAGAAGATCCTTTAAAAAAAGTAGTTATTGGGGGATTAAAGCTTCTTTATTAAAAGATAATATTACTTTTGAAACTAGATTATTTAGTTTAAACGGTCAAAGAATTTCTAATGGTTCCGATTTTGATGAACACACTGGCAAATTAAAGCAAGGAAATAAATCTTTGATAATTGGAGAAAAAAAGGTAAATGATTTGTTGAAGGCTTTTTCTTCTGAGGATTGGTTAGTCTCAAAAATTGAAAAAAAACCATCCACTCGCAAACCAGTACCTCCATTTACAACTAGTACATTGCAACAAGAAGCAAACAGGAAACTACGTTTATCTGCGAGAGAAACCATGAGATGTGCACAAGGTCTATATGAGAGAGGTTTCATAACATATATGAGAACTGATTCAGTTCATCTTTCCGAACAAGCTATAAGAGCTGCTAGAGAATGTGTAAGTTCCAAGTATGGGAAAGAATATTTATCTAACTCATCAAGACAATTTAATTCAACTGCAAGAAATGCTCAAGAAGCACATGAAGCTATCAGGCCAGCAGGTGAGGTCTTTAAAACGCCAAAGGAAACTAACCTGACTGGTAGAGACTTATCTCTTTACGATTTAATTTGGAAAAGAACTGTTGCTAGTCAAATGGCGGAAGCTAGGCTAACAATGATAAACGCTGAAATTAGTGTAGGGGATGGATTATTTAAATCAAGTGGAAAAAGTATTGATTTTCCAGGATTTTTCAGAGCTTATGTCGAGGGTAGCGATGATCCGAGTTCATCCCTTGAACAACAAGAAATAATTCTTCCAAACTTAACAATTGGAACATGCCTTAAAGTTACTGATAAGCAATCTACTTTTCATGAAACCAAACCACCTGCAAGATATACAGAGGCTGCATTAGTTAAAGTTCTTGAAAAGGAAGGTATTGGAAGACCTTCTACCTATGCAAGCATTATTGGGACAATTGTTGATAGAGGTTATGCAAATATATCTTCCAATACTTTGGCTCCAACATTTACAGCTTTTGCAGTCACAGCTCTACTTGAAGAACATTTTCCTGATTTAGTTGATACTACTTTTACTGCAAAAATGGAATCATCATTGGATGAAATATCCTCAGGCAATCTTGAGTGGCTACCATATCTTGAAACTTTCTATAAAGGTAAAAATGGTCTAGAGGTAAAAGTACAGAAAACAGAGGGAGATATTGATGGGAAAGCTTATAGACAAGTTGATTTCGAAGATCTCCCTTGCGTAGTCAGAATAGGCTCTAACGGACCTTGGTTAGAGGGTATCAAAATTGATGAATCTGGTAATCAAATTCAGGCGAAAGGTAATCTTCCAATGGATATTACTCCAGGAGATTTAGACAAAAAGAAAGTTGATCAAATTTTAAGTGGCCCATCAGATCTCGGAACTGATCCAAAAACTGGGGAAAAAGTTTTTTTGCGATTCGGCCCTTATGGACCATACGTTCAATTGGGAAATAATGATCAAGATAAAGCTAAACCAAGAAGAGCTTCATTACCCAAAGAGTTGAAAACTGATGATTTAACTTTAGATGAGGCTCTAGAACTTTTAAGCTTGCCAAAATTGCTAGGAGTTCATCCTCAAGGCGGTATTGTTGAGGCTGATAGAGGAAGATTTGGACCGTATATTAAATGGATTAAAAATGAAAATGAGTCTGAAAATAGATCATTAAAAAAAGAGGATGATGTTTTTAAAGTTGATCTCAAACGTGCATTAGAAATTCTTGCGATGCCAAAAATGGCGAGAGGTGGTCAAGAGGTACTCAAAGACTTTGGAAAATTAAAAGAATTTAAAGAAAAAATTCAAATATTAAATGGGAGATATGGGGTCTATTTAAAATGTGGAAAAACTAATGTTTCGCTTGCAAAAGATACTGATATAGAAAAATTCTCTATAGATGATGCGGTAGTTCTTCTGGAAGAAAAACTAAAAGATAAAAAAGGATCAATTTCAAAAAAAACAAAAATAAGTAATAAAAAAACTTTAAGGAAAAAGAAAAGTTAGAAAAAGTATGATTTTAAAAAAAAAAGAATTTTTTTTATTACTTTTATTAATTTTATTGCAATCATGCTCTGGAGGTAGAATTGGAAATTTTCTTGAAAGTAGTTTTAATGATTTAGAAAAAATCAGCCAAGATCAAAATTCAGAAAAA
>JFLJ01000097.1 GCA_000634115.1 Prochlorococcus sp. scB241_528O2
TTCTTCAGAAAAAAGAAAAATTGAGCTTCAATCTTACAAAATAATATTCATACTAAAAGATGTAGATCCAAAATATCCTACTGAAGAGTTAAGTACCATATTAAGGAATTCTGAGGTAAATTTTGAAATAGAAAAGATTGAACGTATTTTAGAATCAAAAAATAAAAGTATGAATAAAAATTAGTTAAAAATATTCAACAAAAAATGAAAATAACAACAAAATCTGAAGCATTAAATATTGTAGAGACCTCATATTTAGCATCTCTTTCGTCATTACTATGGGTTGCTTTATATTATTTACCAATTGGAGGAGCCTTATTAAGGCTGATTTTACCCCTCCCAATAATCCTGTTGCACTTGAGAAGAGGAACTAAAACTGCATTGGAAGGACTCCTAATACAATTTCTACTTCTATTCATCATTATGGGTCCTGTTAGAGGAACTTTATTTTTGTTTCCTTATGGTATTTTGGCTTTTTGGTTGGGCTGGTCTTGGTTTAAAGAAAAGAGTTGGAGACTAAGTGTAACCATAGGAGTTATTATTGGAACACTCGGTTTCTTACTAAGAGTATTAGCAGTGTCTACATTGGTCGGAGATAATCTTTGGGTGTTAATTTCTAGAGCAAGTTATGGTCTAATAGAAAAGTTTATTGGATTATTTAATTTACCTTTTTCTCCATCAATTTTAAGCATCCAATTGGGTGCAGTCTTATTAATAATTTTTCAAGAAATAGTTTATGTTTTAACTGTACATATAGTGGCTTATTCTCTTTTCCCAAGATTTAAATTATCTATCCCTGATCCTCCAAAATTATTAAATAGTCTGTTTGATTTAAATAATTGAAAAAATAAGAATGTATAGCACAGAGTTAGGCATAAAGTTTTTTGGTTGTGAAGCCAATAAACAAACACAACTTAATAGAATAGAAATACTGAAAAAAAATAAAAATAATTTTAAAATATTTCTTGTAATTGCGAGTACAAATACGTCTCAAATTCCTGGAATTTCCGCAGCAGGTATTAATGCAAAATCCAGAAGAACAACTGCACTCGCTGATGCAGAATTTTTGCTTAAGGGTTCTTCAAAAGACCGTAAATATAAATTGCCTATTCTCAATGCAGGAGTAACTCCGGCACTAATAAGTCATGTTTGCTCAAAGCTTATAAATGTTGATCCAGTTATTGTTCCTTTGGGAATAGGAGTAAGGCCTTATTTTAATCATTTGGTCTTAGAAGATATGGATTTGGGACCATCAAATTGTCTTACTACTGGTAAATCTATGAGTAAAGAGAGAGTTCTAAATCTCTATGAGAGAGGACTCGCGATAGGGAAAGCATCAAAACAACCCATTTTAATTTCGGAATCTGTACCAGGAGGTACCACAACTGCTCAGGCAGTAATGGAAGCTTTTGGTTTGCGGGTGTCTAATTTAGTAGGAAGTAGTTTATTTAAAGCTCCAAGAGAACTTAGAAGAAAAGTTGTTCAAACAGGACTCTTAAATGCAAATCTAAATAATGCTTATGACTCTTTTGATGTTGTTGCATCAGTTGGGGATCCTTTTCAAGCTTTTTCAATGGGTTTATTAATCGGTGCCAGATTAACGAACAAACCTGTGATATTGTCTGGTGGAAGTCAAATGTTAGCTGTGATTGTGCTTGTATTAGAATTCTTAGATGTAAAAAATAAAGATGACTATATTAAGGATGTTTTTATTGCGACAACTGGGTGGCTTGTAAAAGATAATTCTCTAAAAAAATTATTCAATTTAATTAATGAGAAATATGATGTCAACTTATTAGGTTTAGCAAGCCCTTTAAATTTTAAAGCGTCAAAATACAAAGAATTGAAGGATTATGAATTAGGCCATGTAAAAGAAGGTGTAGGTGCCGGTGGAATGTCAATACTTGCTTTTTTAAATGGATTTAAAAATAATGAAATAGTTTCATTGTGTCAACAAAATCTGGAAATAATGAAGGGTTTAGGTCAAATTTCTTTAGAGAAGGATTGCTAAATGTTCTCAAAATTTGCAACCAGAAGAGAATTTTTAAATTTTGGTAAGCTTTCGCTTTTATTTCTCTTAAACTCTTGCAGTAATTTTCCTAATAAAGTAAAGATTGCACTACAAAATTCTTTTTATCCGAAATCCTTCAAAGACACGATTCCAAAAGATTGGAAACAGGAAAAAATTAATTTTGAAAGTATCCAAATAAAAAAAAATAGGAATACAATTTTTAACTCTGATTTTACTTTGATAAATGATGGTTGGATTACTAGTTTAAATTTTATGGAATTTGAGAAAATAAATGAATATCCATTGATCGAAAATTTGGATAAGAGATCGTTAGATTTTTTAGGAAGTTTTAATAAAAGTCAAAGTAGTAAATTATTACCTATTGGAGTAGTACCTTACACAATAATTATTAAAAATAAAAAAGAATTAATAAATTCAGCAAATACTTCTTGGGATTTCCTTCTATCTAAAACATTAACAGGGAAAATTATTTTTCCACAAAGTCCAAGAATAATATTGTCAATTGCTGAAAAAATTAATTCATCTAACTCTTTAAAAAAACTCAAAAGCCAAGCAATGTTATTTGATGATAAAAATATGCTCAATTGGTTGATTAATTCAGATGCTTGCGTCGCCATAGTCCCTTATAGTCTCTGCTCAAAATATTTAAAAATAGATCCAAGGCTTTCTTTAGTCTTCCCAAGTCAAGGAGTACCTTTAATGTGGCATTTCGTCCTTAGCCGATCAAATTTAAAAAATGCAATATTAATAAAATGGATTAAATCTTTAAAAAATAAATCAATAGTAGATAAATTAGCAAGCCAAGGTTGGTACCTACCATTTAATAGTGATTATGTACAAAGTAAGTATAAATCTGAGATGATAACTATCTCAGGCCCTTCTCAGAAATGCTGGGAAAATAGTTGGTCATTCCCTGTATTAACAAAAGAACAAAAAATAAATCTCAAAAATTATTGGAATGAAGCTTTATCCCCATAATCTTTTTCTCGGTTTTTCAATTAATAAGTTGTGGGTTTGCTTTAATAAATTTGGTATATCCAATTCACTGGGACATTTAGGAACACATTCATTACACTCTTTACAAAATGAGGAATTTTTTTCTTCCCACCAGTGGCCTGCTTTTCCTATTAAATTATATCTTTCTTTTGAAAATTCTAATTGGCCATAACCAATAGATATATTCCTTAAACGAAGTATTTCTGGAATAGGTATTTCATTTGGGCATGGTAGACAACATCTGCATTGTTCACATTTTGTTGAGTTTAATCTTTCATTAGCTACTTTTTCAATTTTATTGAGGGCGCTTTTTTCAATTATTGTAAGTTTCTCACAAGAGTTTCTAAGTTTATTCGCGAACTCAAAATCTTTAATGTTTGTTGCTCCTAAGGACAAAGTTGTAATTCCTCTAGCCAACAAAAATCTATATCCTAATTCTAATGGATGAAACGGCTTAGATGCTTCTAACAAAATATCACTTGGAGAATATAATCTTCCACCTTTATCAGCAGGCGATATTGCTAAAACTCCCATACCTTTTTTTATAGCTTGCTCCGCTAAAGCAATTTTAGATTGATCTAAATAATGTAAATGAAGACTACAAAAACTAAATAATTCGCAGTTAATTGCTTCTTTTATAAGTGAATAACTTCCGTGTGAACTAAAACCAACTTGATCAACTAGCTCCCTCTCAAGTATCCATGATATGAATTTCTTACCTTCTCCAGCCAGTACCCAATCTAGATGTTTTTTTAGGTTGAGTCCATGAATTGCAAGATTATTAATTTTTTTGCAATTTAAATTTTTAAGAGAATTTTTAAAATTTCTTTTTAAAAATTCAAAATCACCTTGAGGTAAAACTTTGGTAGTAATCACCCAATTCTTTTCTGATATGTTCTCTTCTATTGCTAGTTTTTTTATTGAATCTCCAATAAGTGATTCAGCATCACCATAAGAAGGTGCAGTTTCTATATGGTTAATTCCTGCAAGATATGCATTTTTTATGATGCCATACATTTTTTCGAGACTTTCAGTTGCTCGCATTGTTCCTAAAGTGAATAAGCTCACTTTTGCTCCTTTACCAAATGATCTTTTTTGTGAATTAATAATCATCTAAATATGATTAATTTCTTTTTATTTAATCTTTAATTTATTTATAGTTGAAAATTATTTAAAGTAAATTAGAGTTAATACTAAATTTTGTAAAAATATTTTTCTTAATTCTATGTTCACAGGAATAATTCAATCAATTGGAAAACTAAAACAGGAAAAAAATATTTTAGAAATTGAAATTCTAGATAACTTTTTTGATATAGCAATAGGAGATAGCATAGCTGTTGATGGGATTTGTTTGACAGTTAAAGAAATTTTTCAGAATAAATTTACTGTTGACGTTAGTGAGGAAACATTAAAAAAAACAACTTTAGGATTAAAGTCCAATCTTAATCAGATTGTTAATTTGGAGCCTGCTCTTCGTATATCTGACCGTCTAGGAGGACATATAGTAAGTGGACATATTGATGGCCTTGGAATAATTGAGAATATAGAAAAATTAGAGAAATCATGGCTTTTATCAATAAAGTGGAAAAATAATAACTTTTCAAAATATGTAGTTAACAAAGGTAGTATTTGTGTAAATGGTATCAGTCTTACAATTGCAAAATATGAGAAGGAAGGAGAAATATTTACTATTGCGATAATTCCTCACACTTGGCATAATACAAATCTTAAAAAATTAAATGTCGGCGATAACGTAAACCTTGAGGCAGATGCACTAATTAAATATGTAGAGAAATTACTTTTGTTCAAAAAGAATAATAAAGAAGATTTTACTGCAAATGATATCTCTTCAGAGTGGCTTAAAGAAAACGGTTGGTAATATTTAAGTTTCTAATTTAATGGAATAAGGTAAATTGTGTTTGATTCTTTTTTTAGATCAATCTTAAATTGTTTACCAGGCTTTAGACCTAATTTTTTGGTGTAGGCATGGCCAATCAATAGGTTCCCATTTCCGTGAACTTTCGTTTTAAATTCTGTCTGCCTGCCTCTAGAAGCTCTATTCCCATTTCTCCCCTGACCATTCGCTATTTTGTAACCTTTGGCTTCGATAAGCGCCCTGTAAAAACTTTTTCTTAAGACTCTACCGCTAGGACCAACGTACCCACAACCTTTTGCTATTTCATCTTCAGATTTTTTACTTAATAATTTTGCTTTTTCAAGAAGTTCTTTTCCTTCTAGCATTTCCTGACAAATTTCTAATTATATATTCTTACTAAAAAAGAGAACTGTGGCAATATAAATTAATAAAAAATATATTTAATTTTTTAAATATATTTTTCTTATAAGAGATATAAAATAATAAATAATATAACCCATATTCCATCAACAAAATGCCAGTACAATTCAACAGCTTCTAGAGGAAACATATTTTGACTGGTTACTATTCCGCCATTTACTCTAGATTGCCAAGCAATAATTAAAATCATTAAAGTGCCTAAAGTAACATGTAAACCATGAAAACCAGTAAGTGCATAAAAAGTACTTGCAAATAAATTATCGGTTAATCCAAAAGGTAAATGAAAATATTCAAATAGTTGACAAATTAAAAAAATTATTCCAAGAAAAGCAGTAAAAATCAACCATTTTTGGGAATCAGAGTTTTTATCTTTCAAAAGTGCTTTACCTGCCTTGTGGAAAGTTGCGCTACTAACAAGTAATAAAATTGTATTTAGTGTGGGTATTGGCAGTTCTAATTGATAGATAGCATTATCAGGTAATGGATTTACTGCTTTATAAGTTAGATAAGCAGCGAAGAATCCAGCAAAAGTCATCCCATCCGCAATTAAGAAAGTTATTAAACCAAAAATTCTGAAGTCTTCATGTTTTTCATTAACTTCAGGATTATTTTTTTGAATTTCTTTGGAGCTATTTAGAGTTGTCATAATATTTTTATTTTTGTTCAGAAAGTTCTTTGCCATAACCATAAGGTTCTTCCACTAATGGAGCTTCTCCTTCCCAATTTTCCACAGGAGGAGGAGAAGATGTTAACCATTCTGGTGTTAGAGCATTCCATGGGTTATCTCCAGAATCTTTACCGCTTCTCGCACTAAGGAATATGTTAATTAAAAAGGGAATTGTACTTATAGCCATCAATAGAGCCCCTAAACTACTAATTTGATTAACGAACTGGAATTGTGGATCATATTCTGCAACTCTTCTTGGCATTCCATTTAAACCAAGCCAATGTTGAGGAGCAAAGCATAAGTTAAATCCAATAAAGGTAATGATAAAATGTAAAATTCCTAATTTCTCATCAAGCATTTTCCCAGTTGCTTTGGGGAACCAATGATAAATGGATGAGAAAATAATGAAAACTGTACCTCCATAAACTATGTAATGAAAATGGGCTACAACGAAATAGGTGTCATGTACATGAATGTCGAATGGGACCTGTGCCAAAGCAACTCCTGTAATACCTCCAAAAACAAAATTTATAATAAATCCACAAGAGAATAAAATTGCACTATTGATGGAAATTTTACCTCCCCATAATGTTGCAACCCAATTGAAAAATTTTATTCCTGTCGGAACAGCAATAAATGCCGTGGCGATAGTAAAGAATAATCTCATCCAAGGAGGAGTTCCACTAGTAAACATGTGATGAGCCCATACAACTAAGCCTAGAACAACTATCCCCATTATTGAAAAAACCATTGTTGTATATCCAAAAAGTGGTTTTCTAGCGTGAACAGGAAGTATTTCACTAACTAAACCAAAAGCAGGAAGGACCATAATGTAAACAGCTGGATGAGAATAAAACCAAAATAAATGCTGATAAACTACGACATTGCCACCTAAAACAGGATTGAAAAACCCAGTATTAGCAACGATATCAAAGCTAAGTAGAATTAAAGTACCTGCCAAAACAGGAGTTGATAACACAACTAATAGACTAGTCCCAAGCATTGCCCAGCAATACATTGGTAATTGCATAAGTTTTAATCCAGGTCTTCTTAATTTGATAATGGTCGCAATAAAGTTTATTCCACCAAAGATAGAACTACCTCCAAGTAATAGAACACTAATTATCCAAATTATTTGTCCTGATTGAGGTGTGGTTATACTCAAGGGTGGATAAGCAGTCCATCCAGCCTGAGCAGCACCTTCAACAAAATAGCTAGCTACCAACATCAATCCCGAAGGAGGAATTAGCCAAAAAGCTACGGCATTTAATCTTGGGAATGCCATATCTCTTGCACCCACATAAAATGGAATTAAATAATTTCCAAAAGCACCATTAACTACAGGCACTATCCAAAGGAATATCATTATTGTTCCGTGTAAGGTTAAAACTTGGTTATATATATCTCTTGGCATAAAGTCAGACATTGGACTAGCCAGTTCAATTCTTATAGCGCTCGCCAAAGTTCCTCCAATTAAATAAAAAAGAAAACCGCAAACCAAGTATTGTATTCCAATTACTTTATGATCAAGACTAAAACTAAAGTATCTAAGCCAGCCTTTAGGTTGAAGACTTTCATTATTAGTTTTTTGTGGATCAATTGATATTGTCATAAATTTACCTCTGTTTTTTTATTTTTGTTAAACCAATCGTTGTAATCAGATTCTTCTTCAACAATTATGGAAGCTCTCATTCCTCCATGATATGGGCCACATAATTCTGCGCAAATTATCGGATATTTTCCTACTTTTGTAGGAGTGAAATTTAGAATTGTTGGTTGACCAGGAATAATATCCTGTTTAATTCTGAACTCAGGTACCCAAAAAGCATGAATGACATCTTTAGATTCCATTTGCATCGATACTTTTTGATCAACAGGAACATGTAGTTCTCCTGATATAAAATTGCCTTTGGGATAATTGAATAGAAATGCAAATTGCATAGCTGTAACTTCAATTGATAAATTATTTTTTGATATTTCATTATCAGAAGTTTGACTAATTCCAGCCCAAATTTTTTCAGTATTTGAACTCATCATTTCGTGGTTGTGATTTAGTTCCTTCATACCTCCCATTCGGTCGTAAATGTTGTAGCTATATAAACCTATTAATAAAACAATTATTGAAGGGATAATTGTCCATATAATTTCTAAGCTTAAGTTTCCCTCTAAAGCTATACCATCACCTATCTGATCATTTCTTCTCCTAAACTTAAATAAGCTATAAATGACTGCTATTGTCATTCCTATAAAAATAATTAAGCCAATGATGAAAAGAATCTTAAAAAGTTCATCGTAAATTGGCGCATTAATACTTGCTTCAGCTGGTAGCAAATTTACATTGAATCCAATCCAAAAAGATATAGCAAAAACTAGTGAAATAATTAGTATTAAATAAATGTTTTTATTTAACAATTGATGTCTAAAGATTTGTATATATATTTTTAAGATATTCAATTTTTCAAATCCTGCACCGTTTGTTAAAAGAAAATCATTTAAATTCACAACTTCTTAAGATTTATAAAATAAAAGGCGTATTATTAATAACTTTTTAGAGTTAATTGTCAGGGAAAAAAGATTAAATTAATAAATTATTTTTAAAACTAAACATATTAATTTTTAATTAATGTTTAGTTTTTGAATCTAAATTATTATGCAAAAAATATGTGTTATCCATTTGATTAATAACCAATTATATAAATCAAAATATCTGCCAATTTTTAGAAGGTTAGGAAGTCATAGTGTATTTGCACTTATTGCGCTAATAGTAATTGGAGGTGCTACGAGAGTCATGGAGGCTGGTCTTGCCTGCCCAGATTGGCCTTTATGTTATGGATCTTTTTTGCCTTTTAGTCATATGAACCTAAGAGTTTTTCTTGAGTGGTTCCATCGTCTAGATGCTTTTCTGGTTGGAATATTAATTCTTTTTAAATTCGTTCTTTCAATTATCTGGAAAAAAGAAATTCCAAATTGGTTGCCTAAAACGTATTCATTATTACTTTTTCTTGTTATTGTCCAAGGATCTTTAGGGGCCTTAACAGTAATAAACCTGCTCGATTCATATACTGTTACGGGCCATCTTTTAATAGCATTTTTACTCCTCATTACAACTATTTCAATAAATCAAAATTTAGAAAATGACGACATTGAAGAACCATTAATTTGGTGGAGATTATTATTATTTGTTCCTCTTGGACTTACTTTGATTCAATCTTTTATTGGAGTCAGACTTTCATCAACCTGGTCAGCACATATTTGCTTATCTTTTAATAAACAATGCCTAATTCTAGATACTCATAAATTTTTTGCTCTTCCAATTACTTTTTCTATTTTATTTATTATTGCTACATCAATTTATAAGAGAAGTTTGTTTACGAAAAACTGGAAATATCTATCAGCACTTATTTTTCTTCTGATTTCCCAAATTTTTCTGGGTGTTTTAAGTCTTAAAACAAATTTGAATGAACCTATTTTTATTATCGGTCATCAACTTAACGCCTCTTTATTTATTGCGATATTAACAACATTAATTTTCAGAAATCCTTTTACCAAAAAAGACCTAAACCGCTCCCTAAATTCTCAAATGGTTGGTATTAATTCATGAATAGTAGCAACTTTGACAATCTAAACTACAAATCTTCAATTAGGGATGAAGTTGTACCTTCAAGAAAAAGATTAACATTGCCACCTTGGCTTGAAGTGGCAAAACCTAGACTAATCCCACTTTTACTGGCAACAACCTTGGGAGGAATGGCTTTAACAGAGGAATGGCCTTTATCTTCGCCGAAACTTATTTGTACTTTAGGTGGAGGAGCTTTAGCGGCAGCAGCGGCTGGAGCTCTTAATTGCTTGTGGGAAATGGAATTAGATAAAAGGATGATAAGGACTAGCAAAAGAGCTTTGCCATCAGGTAAATTGTCATCCGAGACTGTTTTTTTAGCCGCCGTATCATGTACTTTGGCAGCGTCGATGCTTTTAATAAGTGGTGTAAATTATTTAGCTGCGGGTCTAACACTTCTTGGTTTATGTAGCTATGTGATTTTATATACCGTTATTTTGAAGCCACGTACGACTAAAAATATTGTTTTCGGAGGCGTTGCTGGTGCTATACCACCTTTGGTAGGAGCATCTGCTGCTACAGGACATGTAGGACTTAGTGGTTGGTGGTTGTTTGGTTTAGTAATGTTATGGACTCCAGCTCATTTTTGGGCACTTGCAATTTTGTTAAAGGATGATTATGCATCTGTTGGTATTCCCATGCTTCCTTCTGTTAAAGGATCTGTTTTTACTGCTAAAGCTATTTCTCGTTATGGATGGGCAACAGTTGTGATGAGTATTATGGGAGTTTTTGCTTTACCTGAAGGTGGTCTTCTATACGGAATTATGTTATTGCCTTTTAATGGAAGACTTGTGCAATTAATAAATAAATTAAATAAATCTCCTGATGATCTTTCAAGAGCAAAGTCTCTTTTTAGGTGGTCTATTCTATATATGTTTGGTATTTGTCTCTTGTTATTAATTTCCAGAACCCAACTATCTGTAGAATTTGAGCAGCAATCTATACAAATATTTTTCTCTTTAGTATCCCTCCTTAGTAATTAAATTAGATGTAAAATGTTTTTTAATTAAATAGCAAGTTTGATGAATTATATAAATGTTAAAGAGCTCTCAAAATCATATTCAGATATTGAGGCATTAAAAAATTTATCGATGGAGATCGAAGCCGGCACATTATTCGGAATACTAGGTCCAAATGGTGCTGGCAAATCAACACTTATAAAAATACTTGCTACTTTAATTGAGCCAGATAGTGGAGAAGTTTTTATAAATAATATTAATCTGATAAAAAATTCAAGGAAAATTAGAGAATTAATTGGTTATGTTGCTCAGGACATTGCACTTGATAAAATATTAACTGGACGAGAGCTTTTGGATTTTCAAGCAGACTTATATCACATTAACAAAAATAAAAAATTTGAAAGGATAAAAAAATTAATAGATCAATTAGAAATGAATGATTGGATTGATCGTAAGTGCGGAACTTATTCAGGGGGAATGAAAAGAAGAATAGATCTAGCAGCTGGACTTTTACATTTGCCCCAACTATTAATATTAGATGAACCTACTGTTGGTTTAGATTTTGAAAGTAGGAATATTATATGGCAACTTTTGAAAGATTTGAGAAATGATGGAATGACTATTATTTTAAGTAGTCACTATCTAGATGAAATAGATAAATTGGCAGATAGATTAGTGATAATTGATGATGGAAGAGTTATAGCTCAGGGGACTCCTTCAGAACTCAAAAATAAATTAGGAGGAGATAGAGTAACTTTGAAAGTTAAAGAATTTAGTAATCAGAAAGAAGCAAAAAATATATGTCAGATTTTATCTTCAATAGATGGAATTAGTCAGATTATCATTAACGAAGCGCAAGGTTTCTCAATTAATTTTGTGGCAGATAATGAAAAAGATTTACTTAGCAAGCTCAAAGTGGAATTAGCCTTTTCAAAGTTTGAAATTTTTTCTCTCACCCAAAGTCAGCCAAGCTTGGATGATGTATATCTTCAGGCAACTGGGAAAACATTATTGGATGCCGAAATTTCTATGGCAGGTAAAAGAGACTTTAAAAAAGAATCAAAGCAATCAATGCGATAAAAAACTTTTGGGTTACTAACTATAATGAATACTAATTACTGCTAATTATGGAATTAAAAGAGTATAACTTATTTTTTTTATACCAAGAAACATTTGCTTTAACAAAGAGATTATTTATTCAATTACAAAGAAGACCATCAACTCTTTTAGCTGGAATATTACAACCCATAATTTGGCTTTTTTTGTTTGGAGCATTATTCTCTAAAGCTCCTAAAGGGTTTTTACCTGGAGTTGATTCTTATGGGAATTTTTTAGGAGCAGGACTTATTGTTTTTACTGCTTTTAGCGGAGCCCTTAACTCTGGTCTTCCTTTAATGTTTGATAGAGAGTTTGGATTTCTTAATAGGTTACTTGTGGCTCCTTTAACAAGTAGATTATCTATAATTTTATCTTCTTTCTTTTACATAACAATCCTGAGTTTTGTCCAGAGTATTGTAATAATGGTTGTCTCATACATTTTGGGTTATGGATGGCCAAACTTATATGGTTTAGGAATTGTGTTTACAACACTAATTCTATTAGTTCTTTTTGTGACATCAATAAGTTTATGTTTAGCTTTTGTTTTGCCGGGACATATTGAATTAATCGCTCTTATATTTGTAATAAACTTACCTCTTCTTTTTGCAAGCACAGCTTTAGCTCCAATCTCTTTTATGCCAAATTGGCTTGGGTGGTTAGCTTCATTAAATCCATTAACTTTTGCGATTGAACCTATTAGGACTGCTTATACACAAACTATGGATTTAGAATTAGTGGCTTTACATGCCCCATATGGTGATTTAACTTGTAAGAGTTGTATATCAATTTTATTTTCTTTAACAGTTTTTTCCTTGATTATCATAAGACCTCTGTTAAATAGAAAGTTAAATTAATAAATTTATGCTTTTAAAACATCGTCTAATAGAAGTTTTTAAAAAAGCCTCTTCAGAAAATAATATTTTGCTTAAAGAAAATATTGTTCTTAAGTGGGTCCATAGATTTGGGATTGATTCTTTAAATGATTTGTTAATCCATAGTTCAGTAATTAGGGAATATCTGCATAAAGAAGAAAATCAAGAACAAATTAAACTCGATTTATTAAAAACTTCGGAAAATATAGAGGTTACTAATTGGGAATCAAATGGCCTAGAAACTTCTAGCAGAAATGGAATATTTAGCAAAAATCAAAATTCTAATAAAATAAAACAATTTACTAATTCTCAAAAATCACCCCTGCCTAATATTAAAAATTTAAGAAAGTGGATAAATAACGATAAAAAAGCTATTTAAATTTTTACATCATTCCTGGCATACCCATGCCACCCATTCCTGGCATACCCATGCCACCCATTCCTGGCATACCCATGCCACCCATTCCTGGCATACCCAT
>JFLJ01000098.1 GCA_000634115.1 Prochlorococcus sp. scB241_528O2
CCTGGCATACCCATGCCACCCATTCCTGGCATACCCATGCCACCCATTCCTGGCATACCCATGCCACCCATTCCTGGCATACCCATACCACCCATTCCTCCCATGGGATCTCCACCTGGTGCTCCAGGCACTGGGGCTTCAGGTTCTGGAATGTCAGCAATAGCAACTTCTGTTGTTAGTAGCATAGCTGCAATGGATATTGAATCTTGAAGAGCTAATCTTATTACTTTGGTTGGGTCTAATATTCCTGAATCCTTTAAATTCTCATATTTTCCTGAATTAGCATTAAAACCTTTTTTAAGCCTTTTAATTTCAGCGACAACTACATCACCATTAAAACCCGCATTTCTTGCTATTTGTTTAGTAGGTTCTAAAAGGGCTTCTTTTACTATATTTATGCCTGTTGTCAAATCATCAGAAGATGTTCGACTTAAATTTAAAAGGTCATCAGATATTTCAATTAAAGTTTGTCCACCTCCAGAAACAACACCCTCTTCAATAGCAGCTTTTGTAGCATTAAGGGAATCTTCTATTCTCAACTTTTTATACTTCATCTCTGTTTCAGTTGCAGCTCCTACTTTGATAAGAGCTACTCCTCCAGCCAGTTTGGCTATCCTTTCATTGATTTTATCCTGATCATATTCTGATTCTGTTATTTCCACTTCCTTTTTTAATTTCTCTACTCGCGCTTTAACTAAATCTTTAGTGTCTTCAAATGCAACAATTGTAGTTTTATCCTTTGTGATAGTTATTTTTTTTGCTTTACCTAAATCATTTATTGATACTTTTTCTAGTGTCATCGATTTATCTTCACTAATTAACTTAGCTCCAGTAAGAATAGCAATATCTTCAAGGGCAGCTTTTCTTCTCTCACCAAATAATGGGGCTCTTACGGAAGCAACATTCAACACTCCACTATTCTTATTCAATACTAGAGTTGTTAATGCTTCTCCTTCTATATCTTCAGCAAGAATTAGAAAAGGTGAACCTGATTTCTGAATTTCTTCTAATATTGGAACTAAATTAGCTAACGTTGAAATTTTCTGGTCAGTTATTAATATTTTAGGGTTTTCAAGTTCACAAACTTGTCTTTCTTGGTCTGTTACAAAATACGGAGAACTATATCCTCTATCGAAGGACATTCCTTCAGTTATGTCTAATTCTGTATCTAATGATTGAGATTCTTCAACACTTATTACACCATCCGAAGTAACGATATCCATGGCCTTTGAAATTATAGATCCTATTTCTTCATCACCTCCAGCACTAACTGTTGCAACTTTTTGGATATCTGAACCACTTAATGAAATACTTTTGGAACTTAATTTTTCTAAAACAAAATCTAAGCCTAGCTCCATACCTTTTTTTAACTCCATAGGACTGGCACCAGAAGCAATATTTTTTAAACCTTCTTGAACCATCTTCTGAGTCAAAATGGTTGCTGTTGTTGTCCCATCACCTGCACTCTCTTTTGTCTTGGATGCAACTTGCTCAATTAATTTCGCACCTAAATTAGAAATAGGATTTTCAATCTCAATCTCTTTAGCAACTGTAGATCCATCTCTTACTACATCTGGCGAACCAAATTTTCTCTCTATTACTACGTTTTTTGCCTTCGGCCCAATAGTAACCTTCACTGCATTAGCTACGAAATTCACACCTTTTTCTAGCGCTTCTCTTGATTCATTAGAAAAACTTAACTGCTTTGCCATGTTTCCTGGGTCTTTTATCTTATTCTAATCTCCCATAGAATCATTTTTAAGGGATATTTAATTAAGTGGGGAAAGCCGAATTTCTTTTAATGAGACATACAAATTAATTAAAATAAGAGTATCTTTAATATATGGAAGAAACAAGTAATCTTATTTTTACTCTTACCGCAATTCTCACGATTGCTATGACATTAATATACTTTCCTCTAAGATTTTTTTTGACATTAACAGCTAGAAGTCGAAGATTAAAACTATTACAAAAAATTAGAAGGTTAAGAGATGAGTTAGTCCAACCTTATGAAAGTACATAATTAAATACTCATTCCCCCATCAATACTTATTGTTTGTCCTGTAATGTAACTCCCTGCATTACTTGAAACTAAGAATGATACTAAGTTTGCAATTTGATTACAACTTCCTAATTTGCCTAAAGGAATAACTTTGAGAATCTCTTCAGTATTAAGTTTTTCTGTCATCTCTGTTTCTATGAAACCTGGAGCTATTGCATTTACGTTTATACCTCTTGAAGCAAATTCTTTAGCGCAAGTTTTGGTGAATCCAATAACTCCAGCTTTGGCTGCAGAATAATTTGCTTGGCCGGGATTACCAATTATTCCAACAACAGATGAAATATTTACGATACTACCACTTCTTTTTTTCATCATAAATTTCGAAGCATATTTTGTGCAAAGAAAAACTCCTTTTAAGTTTGTATTTAGTACATCATCCCATTGTTCCGATTTCATTCTCATTAATAGTCCATCTCTAGTAATACCAGCATTGTTAATGAGGATATCAATGGAGCCATTAATTTTTATGATTTCATCAAAAGCTGAACTAACAGAATCCTCTTGTGAAACATCAAATTTTAATTTATGAGCTTTACCTCCTGAATTTTTTATTGAATTTACGACTTCTTCAGCTTTTTCATCGGATGAAGAGTAATTAATAAAAACTTCTGCTCCTAAGCGGCTGAGTTCTAAAGCAATTTCTTTACCAATTCCTCTGCTGGCTCCAGTGATTAAAGCTACTTTCCCTGATAATAAATCTGTATTGTACATTGTGAAATTTTATAATTTTCAATCGTAGTACTATTTGTGTAAAGATATTGCTTTTATTTATAATTGTCTAGAAAATATTAAGACCTTTTATCGTGCACTTTTTAATACCAGCTGCAGGAAGTGGTAGCAGAATGAAAGCTGGAAAAAATAAATTACTTATTGATCTAGAGGGAGAGTCATTGATTTATTGGACACTTAAATCTGTATTTTCTGCAAGATCAACAAACTGGGTTGGAATAATTGGGCAACCAAAAGATAAAGAATTATTATTAAATTCAGCAAAGAACTTTGCCAATAAAGTTCATTGGATTAATGGTGGAGATACCAGACAAAAGTCAGTTTTTAATGGTTTAAATGCACTACCAAAAGATGCTGAAAAAGTTTTAATTCATGATGGTGCTCGATGTCTAATTAATCCTGAATTGATAGACCAATGCGCCAAGCAATTAGATGAAAATGAAGCTGTTATTTTGGCTACTAAGGTAACTGACACAATAAAGTTTGTTGATAATGAAGGTTTTATTAAAGAAACACCAGATAGAAATTATTTATGGGCAGCTCAAACTCCTCAGGGCTTTTTAGTAGATAGATTAAAAAAAGCTCATAAGATGGCAATTGATAAAAACTGGAAAGTAACAGATGATGCCTCACTATTTGAAATGCTTAATTGGAAAGTAAAGATTATTGAAGGAACTTATTCAAATATAAAAATTACATCCCCTATAGATTTGAAAATAGCAAAACTTTTTGTGAAGAACTCCTAGTTAAAAAGGTATATCGATACTAAGGATGCCATCATCACAATTTAAGGTAGCTTTATATCCCAAAGGGATACAGGCATTACCCGATATGTGGCCTATTGGGAGGTCAAAAAGGATAGGAAAATTAAATTCTTTGAGTCTTTCAATGATGCAGTTTTTTAGTAAATCTTTCCATTCAGGGTCGCAGGAATCATTAGAAAAATTTCCAAATCCAATACCTGCAATTTCAGTGAGTGACTTAGTCATCCTAAGGTAAGTCAACATGCGATCAATTTTATAAATATCTTCATTAATATCTTCAAAAATTATTATTTTCCCTTTGCAATCTGGGAAGTGATTGGTACCAATTAAAAAAGTAGCAATAGTTAAGTTTGAAACTATGATTTCACCTTTTGCTTTCCCCCCTCTTAAAGGGATCCCTCTTATGTCCTCAACATATCCTTCAAAAAGTAAATTTTTTAATCTCTCAAGACTCCACGCTGGCTCTTTGAAAAGACTTGTAATCATTGGCCCATGAATAGAACCAAAAAATCCTTGAGAATATTTAGATAGTAATAAAGAACATGTATCTGAGAATCCAAGCATTAATCCATGCCTCCAAGAGGGTTCTTTTTCTAATATTCTTGCCGAACCCCAGCCTCCTTTTGCAAAAATGATTAGCTTACTATTTTGTGCTTTTTCCAGTTCTTCAAACCTAGTTAGATCATCTCCGGCAAAATAACCAAATCTTTTTGAAAGAGAATTATTTTCATTAATCTCTAAGCCCCAGTTTTTTAAGATTTCTATACCTTTTTTTAAATTATCTTCTTCATCAATAAAGGATCCTGGAGCTAAAATATCTATTAGATCTCCTTTTTTTAATCTAATAACCATATTTATAATTTATGAGGCAAAAATAATTCCTAATAAAAGCGCTCCTCCATAAATTGATTGATTTTTGAAGTGATCACCAATATTTTTTATTGATTGCTTGTTCTCAGGAAATATCTTTAGTATATCTTTTTGCATTAAGATTAAAGTTATTAGCCAAATTGACCAAAAAATAAAATCCATTTGATTAATAAATCCACATAATCCAAGAAAACTAGAAGTTAAAAAATAACAAATATGAATAGTTATTCTTGTTTTGTTCTGGAGGTTAATTGCGGAACTATTTATTCCAATTTTGATATCATATTTTTTATCGGCTAAAGCATAAACTGTGTCAAAGCCAAAAGTCCAAAAAATGGTAGCTAGCCAGCAAAAAAATAAAACAATACTATTCAAATTACCTTCATTTGCTGCCCAAGGAATTAAGACTGCGAAACCCCAGCATATGGATAAGATTAATTGAGGATATTTAAACCATCTTTTAGCAGAAGGATAAATTAAAATGATTGGTAAAGCTAAAAAAGCAAGGTAAATACAAAGGATCCTGCTATGATCAGGTAGTGACAAGGTTAAAAAGAAACTACATAAAATCAAAAAGGAAAGAATAGCGTAAGCCGTTTTGAGACTGATTTTATTTGCAGCTAGAGGTCTATTTTTAGTCCTAAGAACTTTTTGATCAATTTTTTTATCCCAAATATCATTAACCACACATCCTAAACCACTTACTAATAGCCCGCCTAGGATTATTCTCAACAACATTAAAAATGTTGGATTAGCATCTGGTGTTAAATATAAACTCCATCCAGCAGGAATAAGTAAGATCATTCTGCCAGTGGGCTTATTCCACCTTAGTAATTCAAAAAAAGTACGTAATTTAATTTCTAGATTTTTATTTTGCATATTATCTATTGTATATTTCATAACTTTAAATAATCTTACTAGTATCTAATGATTTCTATTATTTAATAATCAATCTTGGGTATATTTGTTAATGGATTAAAGATAGCTGCATCTTATAGAAAGTAATGATAAAAGAAAAAGATTTACCAGGTTTTCAAGAAAAGCAACTTTTAGTGGCTTCGATAGATATTGGAACTAACTCTACACATCTTTTGGTAGCAGAAATTAATCTAGAATTAAAAACATTTTCAATAAAATTCACTGATAAATCAACCACTCGTCTTGGAGAAAGAGATGAGGATGGAAATCTTACTGAAGAATCAATCCAAAGGGCATTAATTACATTAAAGCGATTTAAGGAATATTGTAAAAGTAATGAAGTAAATCAAATAGTAACAGCAGCAACAAGCGCAGTTAGGGAAGCTCCAAACGGTCAAGATTTTATTAGAAGAGTTCTTGATGAAACAGATATTAAAATAGAATTGATAAGTGGTTCTGAGGAAGCCAGATTAATTTATCTTGGTGTTCTATCTGGCATGGCTTTTGAAGATAAGTTATATGTAATCATAGATATTGGAGGAGGATCTACAGAATTAATCCTTGCAGATAATAAAGATGCAATAGCTCTTACAAGTTCGAGAGTTGGTGCTGTAAGACTTAAGAATGATTTTTTAAATAAAGGGACTATATCTTTCGAGAGATTGAAGTTCCTAACAACTTTTATTCAAGGTTCTTTAGAACCATCCGTTCGAAAAATAAAGAGTAGATCTAAGGGAGATAAGCCTTTATCTATGATTGCAACAAGTGGAACAGCAACTTCACTAGGAAATTTGATTGTAGATGATTTAGGGCAATCTAAACAAAAGATGCATGGTTATAAATTTAAAAGCGAAAATTTACAGAATGTATTGGGAAAACTAATTCAAATGTCAGTTTCTGAAATCAAGAAAATACCTTCATTAAGTGAGAGAAGAGCCGAGATAATTATTCCAGGTGCATTGATATTAAATACCACAATGGAGATGTTGAACTTTAATGAATTAACTATAAGTGAGAGGTCTTTAAGAGAGGGTTTAGTGGTTGATTGGATGCTTCGTAAAGGGATAATAAAAAACGAATTAAATATTCAAAGCAATATTAGAAAAACAACCATAGTTCATCAGGCTAGTAAGTTTAGAGTTGATAAAATAAGAGCTGAGAAAGTTATTGATATTGCCTTTCAAATATATGATCAAACTGAAAATATCTTTCATAGCGGTAATGACCCTAAAGCTAAAGAACTTCTTTGGGCAGCTGCTAATCTTTATAATTGTGGGAAATACGTAAATATTAGTTCGTATCACAAACACTCTTGGTATTTAATAAAAAATTGCGATTTGTTAGGATATTCTGAAGCAGAAACAAATGTTATTGCTGCGATCGCCAGATATCACAGAAAAAATTTACCTAAGAAAAGACATGAGTCTTGGCAAAATATAATATCCAAAGAAGATAAAAAATTAGTTCTTGAAATGTCATTGATTTTGAGACTAGCAGCATCTCTAGATCAAAGGTCTGATAAAGTACTCTCCTCAGTTCAAATAAAATTGCAGCAAAATATTATTATATTTGAACTTATACCTTTAAATAGAAAACATGATCTTCTTCTTGAAAAATGGAACTTAGGATTATGTCGTAATGTAATAAAAGAACTAAATAATTTGGATTTAAAAGTTATTTAGTTTTTTTAATAAGATCTTGTGTTGGAGTTTGATTCTGAAAAGAATCTGACAATAAATTGAAAATTAAGGAAGAGACGATTAGTCCGAGAAATCCTGAAATTAAAATCAATAGTATTACTCCAAGTGGATTCATATTCTTAGTTTGTTTAGATTTATGATGTTTTTTTGAAACTTCTTCAACTATTTCTTCATTGTTTACCTCTTCCCTATCTGTTTTGAATTCTTCATTTAAAATTTCTGTATTAAGTTTTAGCTTCTCTGAAATCCTTCTAACCATTGCTTTGACAAATACTTTTTCAGGTAGCATTTCTTCATCGCCTTCCTCAATAGCTTGAAGCTGGTGAGCTCCGATTTTTAAATCAGAAGCCAATTCTTCAATAGATTTATCTCTACTTAACCTTGCCTCTTTAATTAGATTTCCAACTCTCTTTAAAGAGAAAAATTCTTTTTTGTTGTTTTCTTCTGTAAAAGATTGTATTTCTTCCAAAACAAGTAAATTTTTTTTACTAATTATAGTGATTAATATTTTTCTAACAACGTTAACATTACTTTTTCCTAAAGAGATGCCTATATGAAGGATTATAAAGATTAGATCTATTTTGAGAATTACTAATTGCTGGGCTAATTATATAAATAGTTGTTCTTATTAATTTTTTTTCAATAGAAAATTTTTCCATATTTTTTAATTCTATTAATGAAGTCCAACCATCATCCCATGATACTCTGAATCCAACAATCACTTTAGTCTCTGGGGGATAAAACTCTAATAAAGTTTCTTGAGACCTTTTTACATGTCTAGCACTTAAATAAAGACATAATGAGGAATTGTGTTTAGCAAGATCTTTTAGAGATTCTTTCTCGGGCATACCTGTTCGTCCCCCCGCTCTAGTTAAAA
>JFLJ01000099.1 GCA_000634115.1 Prochlorococcus sp. scB241_528O2
TCCCCCCGCTCTAGTTAAAATTATCGTTTGCGTTATATCAGGTATAGTCAACTCAGCCTCCTGATATGCAGCAGCCACTTGAAAAGCACTTACACCAGGAACAACTTCTATTTCAATTTTTTCTTTTTTTAAAATTGTAATTTGTTCCCTAATTGCTCCAAAAAGACAAGGGTCTCCATCATGTAACCTTATAACAGTCTTGCCTGCTTGAAATTTTTCTATCATAACTGAGGTGATTTGATCTAAGGTGAGTGAACTCGTTTTTATTTTTTCAGAACATTCTTTAGAAAAATCTAAAATCTTTTCAGGAATTAGAGAATCAGTCCAAATAATTACATCTGCAGATTTTATCTTTTTTAATGCTTTTAATGTTAATAAATCAGGATCCCCTGGGCCAACTCCAATAAAGGATATTTTTTTATCCATTCTTTCTATTTTTACATCTGTTTGTTCTTAAGCTTAGAAAAAATATTCCAATTAATCCAGAAGAAAATAGAAAAATACTTATAAATTGAGCCATTCTTATACCACCATTACAGAAAGGTGGAATTGCCCCAATACACAGAGGGTCAGTTCTTAAACCTTCAATCCAGAATCTTCCAAAGCTATAAGTTATTAAATAAAGACAGCTAATGAATCCAGGCCTTACAAAATTTGTTTTATTTTGTTTATTAAAAATAATGATAAGGAGGATGAAAATTAAAAGATTCCATATTGATTCATAGAGAAATGTAGGATGGAAAAATTCGTAATTAATAAATTCTAAAGGTCTATTTTGTATAGGAATAAATAATTTCCAAGGCAAATTTGTTGGAACTCCAAAGGCTTCATTATTGAAAAAATTCCCCCACCTTCCTATAGATTGTCCAAGAATAATTGAGGGAATTAATATATCTATAAAAGTTTTTAAATGAATTTTTTTTGAATTGCAAAAATAGATAATAGATAATAATCCTCCAATTAGACCACCATGTATTGCGATGCCTCCTTCCCAAACTGCTAAGAAAGAGGGTATTTCAACTGTGTTATTAAATATCTCTATAGAAGTAAAAAAGTTTTCTCCACTATATTGTCTCCACTCAAAAATTACGTAATAAGCTCTTGCTCCAATTATTGAAGAAATTATTAATGATGGTAATATCTCGCTTATGAACTCTGGGTTAATATTCCTTGCCTTTGCAAGTTTTTTAGAAATAAATAGGCCTATTAGGACTGAAATTGAAATAAGCAAACCATACCATCTAATAGTTAGGATTCCTAAATTTAAAAATGTTTCTCCGGGAGATTCTATAAAAGCTTGAAATGTAAGCATTTCAAAGAAATTTAAATACCCTCTGCTGCCTGAACTTTTTCTACTTGTTTTTTCTTTAATACAAGAAGTATTTGAGTTAGACCTACACCAATAAAGAATGCAATTAATCCAATAACTCTGTAAGGACTCTGAAGTACAACTTCGGCATCTAATTGCCCAAAGCCACCAACGTTGGGATCATTAGTAAGCGGGTCGCCTGCATTAATTTTGTCCTGTTCTTTTATTATCAGTTGAGGTCCAACAGGAACAGTCTCAGTAGTTATTTCACCATTATCATTTTCTATATTAATTTTATAGCTACCATCTTCAATAGTGTCTATTGAATTAATGATTCCTGAGGTGGAAGAGGTGAAAATTACATTATTGCTTTTTTCTCCAGTTGGGTAAACCTGACCTCTGCCTCTATTACCTCCGATATGTAATTGGTATTTACCATAGTGATATTCTTTATTTCTGGATGGATCAGGAGAAAGTACAGGGAAAACTATTTCTTTATTTGTATCGCCAGACAAAGGACCTACAATGATTATATTATCTTTCTCTTCACTATAATTAGTGAAATATACTCCTTCTGTCTCCTCTTTGATTTCTTCAGTCCATCTATCTTGAGGAGCAAGTTTGAAGCCATCAGGCAGCATAACAACTGCACCAACTTGTAATGGGACTTCAGACCCATCGGCCCCGATCTCTTTTAGGTCATTTTTGTAAGGTATTTTCACCACAGCTTTGAAAACGCTATCAGCACCAACGGATTGTGGAACCTCTGCAATAGTGGGCATTTGAGCTAGATGACAATTCGCACAGACTATCTTTCCAGTCGCTTCTCTTGGGGATTCGTAGTTTTGCTGAGCCCAAAATGGATAAGCAAAAGTAATCTTAGGATAAAATACAATGCTAGAAATAAAGAGCAGAGTACAGATAAATAAAGTTGTTTTTTTCATGATTTGATTTTTAAGATCTTTCATTTTTTTATGCCCACCAAGGATTTTCATTAGTTCTAAAGTCAGTTTCTGTCCACTGTTTGACAAGTACAGAATCATCTTCAATATCGACATGAGCTAGTGCTAAAGATAAGGGAGCAGGACCTCTTACTACCTTCCCATTGGTATCGTACTGGCTTCCATGACAAGGACATATAAATTTATTAGCACCACTATCCCACGGGACAACGCAACCTAAATGAGTACAAATTGCATTCAAACCAAATTCTCCTATTTCCCCACCTTCATTAACTATTAAATAAGTTGGATCTCCTTTGAGACCTTGTACTAGACTTCTATCTCCTGCTTGATGAGTAGCCAACCAACCAGTCTTAGTAACCGGATTCCCTAATTCATCTTTAGCAGAGGTTCCACCACCACCTCCGCCTGCTCTTAAAGGCATGAAATAATTTGCTACGGGGTAGAGGGCTCCTAAAGCTACACCAGTTGCAGTACCAAATGTAAGAAGATTCATAAATTGCCTTCGACCCATTGAAGGGACATCATTGGAACTTAATTGAGTCATTCGATACTTGGTTCTGTTATTTATTAATTATTATGGATCAAACTGTACAATTTCTGTTGCAAATAGATAGGACTTTTAATAATTTAAAGTAAAACTTTCGGAAGTCTTAATTAATTTATTTAAATGAAACCATTACTAGTAGATGAAGTTATTCATTATTTGATTCATCGCTGGGGTAGAAAATATGACTTTAGACTCTTTAAAAGAGGAAAATTTGTTTATTTTCAAATGATGTGGGGATTCCTTGGACAGGAATCATTTCCTTTAAGTGAAGTTGAATATAAAAAATCCATAGCTGATAAAATCGAGATTCTAAATAGATGTGGATACTCAGAGGATGTAAGGGAATGGCTTAAAAAAGTCAATGCTAGACCAAGGTTGGGAAGAGCTGTCAGCTTGCAATTAAATGTTAATGAGAAGATGAAAGAGTTTTTGATTTAAGATTTTCTGATAAGTAAGTTAATCCAGTACCTACAAAAAATAAAAATACAATTGAGATAGATAGCAATGACATTGTCAATGGGTCTGTAGAAGGTGTAATCACTGCAGATAAGATTGCTGAGGAGATTACAACTATTTTCCAATTCGAAATCATTTTCTCCGTAGTAATTATTCCAAGAGAGCCAAGAATGAATTGTAAGACTGGTAATTGAAAAGCTACTGCAGTGCTAGACATTAATAAAAGAACAAAATCAAAATATCTTTCTATTGACCAAGTTGGTTCAACAATATCAGCACCGAAGGTAATAAAGAAATTTATGGCTGCAGGTACTAATATCCACCATGAAAAAATTAATCCTAAAAAAAATAGAAGACCTGAACCTAAAACTGCTGGTAAGATAAGGCTTTTTTCTTGTTTGGTTAATCCCGGGGAAATGAATAATATTATTTGATAAAAAATATAGGGCATAGAAACTATTAGTCCGCTGTAACCTGCAACTTTAATTGCGACAAACAAAAACTCTCCTGGAGCAAGTTGTAGTAAATGTATATCACCAGCTGGAATTTCTAAAAAAGATATTAATGGTTTTATAATTAGAAAACTAATGAATATTGAAATAAGTATTGCGTAAATTGAGTTTAATATCCTTTGACGGAGCTCCTCTAAATGATCACTAAAAGTCATCGAATCTGATAGTTTATTTTCGCGCTGACCTTTACCTTTCATTAATTGTTTAATAAAGATTTTGTAAAAAAAGGTTTAAAATCACTTTTGCCAGAGTTCAATTTTATTTTTCAGTAAATTTAATTATTTCCTTCACTTAGGATTAGTTGGATCTGGCAATAAGAAAGGAGGGGCATCATTTAAAGATGATTCTCCATAAGTTTCATATTCTCTATATCCCCCCATTTTACCATTTGTTTTCATTAGAGCGCTTACGAAGGCAAGTAATAAGAAAACAGTTGGAGCTCCAATTATTAATGCAGCCCCAAATAGATATCCAACAATAAATTCTGGAAAACTATGATTTCCTAAAAATTCATGAGTACCCAAAAGAAAATCAAACATTTACATTTAAAAATTTTTTTTATTATAAACTAAATTACTCTTTTAAGATTTTTTTTAATGTAATCTTCTCCTCTTGTAGGATTTCCCCAAATAATCTCTACATTTTTAAAGGAAACGCATCCAGGCCCACCTTGTTTTATCCTTTGCAGATCTTTAATCTTTACTAAATTAATTGGAACTTTAATGTTTCTTTTTGCCTTACTAAATAAAGCAGCTAAATCAGCAGCTATTTGAAGATCTTGTTCAGATGCTGCTTGAGATGAAGCCTTTAAAACTACGTGACTTCCTGGTGATTCCTGTGCATGAAACCATAGATCGCCTTTTTTAGAAAACTTAAAACTTATTAAATCATTTTGCCTCATATTCCTCCCTACCTGAAGCTTCAATCCTGAGGGTGTATCAACTTGAATCGGGGAAGATTGTATCTCAGATATACTTTTCTTATCTTCTCTTTGTCTCTTGAGATTAATATTAAACTCGTTACAAATTTCTTCCATAATCTCTTCTAGAAGTTTAATTTTAACTAAAAGGTCTTCATGATTTAAAGAGTTTAGATTTTCTAAAAGTGTAGTGAATTCATCTAATCTATCTAGATTAGTTTTGTAAATATTTAGTCTTTGTTTTATTAATTCTCTAGATCTTTTTAGTTTTTTTGATTTTTTATATAGTTTTTGACCTCTAATGATGTCTTCTTTTTTGATATCGTTTGTAGTAAAAATCTTGTCAGCTTTTTCTTTATATAGTTGATAGTTCTCTGACTTTGCTAGGAGATCATATTGAACATTTAAATTCCTTTTCTCAGTATTTGTTTGTTTGAAAATTATCCCTTCAATTCTATTTATTAATAATTCAAGTTTTTTTTGTTTTAAATGATAATCATAATATTTTTCTAAACCGTTGCATAAATCTATTTTATTTTCACAGTTAATTTCTTTATCCATAAACCAAACGCAATAAAAAAAATTATTAAACACGGAAAAGTTAAAGTTATTGTTTTTAAACCTATTTATCCATATCCTCCAACTATCAAATATCTCACTTAAGTTAGCATCACTAATGAAATCAATGTTTTTTTCCATTATTTCCGAATCGCTAGTATTACTGATGACCTCTAATTGTTTTGTTAATATAGGACTTACTCCTTGGTAAGTATTTAGTAAACAGTATTTCAAAGACTCAGGTACTGTTGAAATTGATTCTTTCCATGATTGAAAAGATTCATCTTCTCTAGGTTGTTTTTTGAGATTTGCTGGAGGGCCAGAATAAATCCCTCCTGTTGAAATTGTTCTAAAACTAGATTGACTTGAGTTAATTTGTTTCCCTACTGCGATTATTTTGTGTTTGTTATCCAAATAAAAAATATTACTATGTTTTCCCATTAATTCAAAAATTAAATACTTGCTAATTTCATCTCCGGGTTTTTTTGCAAAACCAAATTTTATAACTCTCTCGAAATCATCTTGATCAATCGAAATTAAAGCCATATATTTTAATCCGTATCTTATTTGTTTAGAAAGTGTACTTTCTCTCCCAATCTTTTCTGGCTTATTTATCTTTAGTATTCTAGGAGAATCACCATTCCATGAAACTTCCAACCAAGTTTGAGCATCAACTCCTCTGAAGGATAATTGGATTGTATTAGGCTCAGGTTGTTGAGCATTCTCAAACTTTGTAGGTAAAATATTCTTTGATAAATAATGCAAGACAGATCTAATAGATGTAATATCCATTATCTGAGGCACACCTTTTTGCATTATTTCTTTTTAATTCGCAAGAAGTACATTTTACTGTAAAAATTTTAATATGAAAAATCTACAAAAACTCATTATCCTTACTGGACCTAGTGGTGTGGGCAAAGGTACTGTCGTTAAAGAAATATTGAGGAAAGATAAAAATATTTGGCTTTCAATATCTGCAACCACAAGAAAACCTAGAGAGGGAGAGAAGGAGGGAGAAAATTATTACTTTTTGAATCAAGAAAAGTTTACAGAAATGATTGAACAAAACCTATTTCTTGAATGGGCTAAATTTGCAGGAAACTATTATGGAACACCTTTATCTTCAGTTAAAGAGAGAATCAAAAAGGGATTTACGGTATTACTTGAAATTGAAGTTGAGGGTGCAAAGCAAATTAAAGAACAGTTTCCTGAGTCTCTTTCAATATTTTTACTCCCTCCAGATAAAGTTGAGTTAGAGAGAAGGATAAGAAATAGAGGCACAGAAAAGGAAGAGGCAATTCAAAAAAGACTCTTTAGGGCTAATTATGAGATTTCATTATCAAATCAATTTGATTTTGAATTAACAAATCATAATGTTGATGAAACAGCAAAAAAAATAGTCAAGTTAATACAAACTTGACTATTCTCTCTTTTATTAGCTCAGTTGCTGGAATAACCAAGATAATAATCAAGTTAATACAAACTTGATTATTATCCTAAAAATCTCAGCCCAAGCTCATTGGATGGAATAATAAATCAGGAAAATATCTATTAAATTCAATGATAATTCCTGCTGTGATAGTCAACCAGACTGCTGATACTACAGGAGCTGATCTCATGTATTTAGTGCTGAAAATTTTGAACATTTTGTGCTTAAGATAAATATAAAAGTTAAGTTTTATCGTGGACCATTTAGAGTGATATTTTTATCTGATTCTCTAAGTTCTCCACTTCTTCCTTGTTGGTTTGCAAGTAATGGCCATTGAGCTCCTTTGACAAGACATTTTTGGGCCAGATCAAAGTCTATAAAGATTTCCTTATCAGCTGGATTATTAGTCTTTTTAGATTCAATCAAATACTCCCTGCCTGACCAACCAATTATCCCGGCAATATAGATAAATATTGTCCCTGGAATTAGAAGATCTCCTTCATGACCTCTATTTAATAGTGCTCCCCATGGTTCTAGAGGAGCTCCCAAAATCAAATGAGGTAAGCCATCATCGCCGCAGGATGCTTTCCCATACCTTTCAAATCTTGCGATATCTTTTTGGGTAGTAGCAGAACTTGCTCTTTCAATGAACTTAGGGTTTTCAGAGCATTGTGTGAGTGCTGATGCAGTAAATTCTGTGCTTGCTCTGTCAGCATTTAAGGCTGGCCCATTTGCAGCAAGAGCAATTGGAGTTATTCCTAAAAACAGAAAAACTGAGGTTATGATTGAAAAAAAGAATTTCATAAGTTGCAATCTTTAATTCCTTATAGTGTGTTAAGTAAGAAATTATTATTAAGATAGAACAAGTTGAATCAAATATGGGTAAAGTTTTAGCTATTGAAACAAGTTGTGATGAGACATCCGTCTCAATAGTTTCTAATATTGGCGATACCTTCAAAATTCATTCAAATATCATTGCATCTCAAATTGAAGATCATTCAAAATGGGGAGGAGTTGTTCCTGAACTTGCAGCTAGAAAGCACTTAGAGTCATTACCTTTTGTTTTAGAAAAGGCACTAAAAGAATCAAAAATAAAAATTGAGGAAATTGATTATATTGCATCTACTGTAGCTCCTGGATTGGTTGGTTGTTTACGAGTTGGCTCTATTACTGCAAGATCACTTTGCATGTTACATTCAAAGCCATTTTTAGGAATTCATCATTTGGAAGGACATTTATCTTCAATACTATTTTCAGAAAACTATCCAAAGAAATCTTTTCTCACATTGCTTGTGAGTGGCGGACATACTGAATTGATAAAGGTTGATGAGGAAAGGGGAATGCTAAGACTTGGAAAGAGTTTTGATGATGCCGCTGGAGAAGCCTTTGATAAAGTCGGAAGATTATTAGGTCTTAGTTATCCAGGAGGACCAGCAATTGAAAAGATTGCTAAAAATGGAGACCCACTGAAGTTCAATTTACCAAAATGTAGGATTTCTGATAAAAGGGGTGGATTCCTTAAATATGATTTCTCTTTTAGTGGTTTGAAAACTGCTGTATTAAGATTGGTTGAGAAAATAAATTTAGAAGGGAAGACCATCCCAGTTCCTGATATTGCTGCAAGTTTTGAGAGGGTTGTGGCGGAGGTATTGGTAGAGAGAACAATAAGATGTGCTAAAGATCATAACTTGGATAATGTTGTAGTAGTTGGTGGTGTAGCTGCTAATAATACATTAAGAAAAATGATGATTAGTGAAGCGTGTAAAAAATCTATTAAAGTTCATTTAGCTCCCCTATCTCTTTGTACAGATAATGCCGCGATGATTGGAGCAGCGGCATTGTTCAGGATGAAATTTAATGATCATTTAAGTTCCCTTAAATTAGGTGTCGCAGGGAGACTATCTATTGAACAAGCAAATACCCTTTATGAAAAAAAACCTCCTTTCTAACTCCAATGAATAAACAATCTAAAATCGAGATTAAAGAAACAAATAACTCAGTTGATAAAAAAGAACTGAATTTATGGAAAAGGGGCTTTACCCCGCAAGCTGAAATATGGAATGGAAGGATGGCAACTATTGGTATAGGAATTATTTTTATTATTTTTGCTTTAATAAGCCAATTTTCCTAATATAAATTGATTTTTTTGCTTATTAGTTATTTTGAAAAAATTATTAAATTTTAGTTTATTTCAGCTGATTAATTAAATTAAAAAATATTGTATTTAATGGACTTGCGATGAGATTATTGATTTAATCAAAATAACTAATATTTTTTTATTATTTATAAAATTATATGACGCCTGAAAGGCTTGGATTACTTTGGGGTATAACAGTATTCGCAGGTGCTTGTGCTCGACTACTTTCTTCCGTTACAGGATACCCAAGTGTTGTTATTTTATTGCTTTCTGGATTATTAATCGGAAGATCAGGCTTGGAATTAGTTGAGCCTTTAGATCTTGGACAAGGGCTTGAAACTATTGTCGGACTTTTAGTCTGCTTAGTTTTATTCGAAGGGGGACTAAATCTGAAATTGCCTGAAGGAAATATAAGAAATACTGTTTTGAAAATTTCATTGATAAGACTATTGATTTCATTATCAGCTGGAATCTTTATTGCACATTGGCTGGCTGGCCTTTCATGGCAAGTTGCAGGAATATATAGTGCAATAGTTCTAGCTACTGGACCAACAGTCGTCTCTCCATTAGTTGAACAAATTAAATTAGTTTCCCCTCTATCGGAAGTTTTAAAAGCTGAGGGGTTGTTACTTGAACCAATTGGAGCAGTACTGGCATTATTACTGTTAGAACTAACGTTAGGGGACCTACGGGGGATTAACGATGTATTTATTGCATTAATGCAAAGATTAGGAGGCGGAGTCCTAATTGGCTTAAGTTCAGGATGGTTACTATCAGAAATTCTAAAAAAAATAAAAAATGAAGCCTCATTTGGTATTGAGCTTCAAGTTACACTTGGCTTTATTTTCCTTGTATATGGAATTTGTGAATATTTTTTGCCAGAATCAGGATTGCCTGCTTCTGTTGCGGCAGGTTTTATTGTGGGCAAAAGAGAAGTAATTGATAAGGATAGATTGGATAATCTAATAGGTGAATTAGCTCAATTAGCAATTACAGTTCTTTTCCCTCTTTTGGCAGCCGATGTTTCTTGGGGTGAATTAAGTCCGCTGGGATGGGGAGGGATAGTTTGCGTT
>JFLJ01000100.1 GCA_000634115.1 Prochlorococcus sp. scB241_528O2
GGGGAGGGATAGTTTGCGTTTTAATGATGATGGTATTTGTTCGTCCTATATCTATCTGGATAGCAACAATGGGCAGAGAATTAGACTTCAAGGAAAAAGTATTTTTAGCTTGGTTGGCCCCAAGAGGTATTGTGACGGCAGCAGTGGCCTCTCTTTTTTCTATTAGATTAGAGCAGGCTGGTATCCTCGGGGCTGGACGTCTTCAAGGTTTAGTCTTTCTAACTATATTAATGACAGTAGGAATCCAAGGTCTTACGGCTAAACCTTTGGCGAATAGGCTAAAATTAGCTCAACAGAACTCTAGTCAATAACAAGACATCGTTGAATCCTTGAGATGTCACTTTTACTCTCTGAGAAGAGTTCCCAACTTTGCATTAAATCTGGCCCACTTAGACAACCAAAAAAGGCCACTCTTAATGATTTCATTAAAATCCCTTTTTTAAAATTATGCATTTTTGAGATTTCGTTTATTATTTCCTTAGCTTTCTCTTTGTCTAGTTTTACAGTTTTTTGTTCTATTAAATAATTTAAGATAAGTTTTAGAGATTCTTTACTATCCTTGTTGTTGAGAAAATCTTGACCCTCTTTTTGAATTGGAGGTAATAAAAAAAATGGTTTTGATTGATCAATGGCATCTTTTAAAAGTGTCATTGAATCGCGAAGCAAAATTGCTAATTTTATAGCCCATTCTTGAGATGGCGGTTCCCATCCCATATCATCCCAGTATCTCCAAATAATCTTAACTAACTTAATTGATTCCATATTTTTTATGTATTGAGAATTAATCCAGTTGAGCTTTTCCCAACTGAATTTAGCTCCAGCTTTATTTATATCTGATAAATCAAAAATTTCAGATATCTCGTCAAGTGAAAGTATTTCACTCTCTGCAGATTTTGGTGACCAACCTAAAAAGGCCATATAGTTCGCTAAGGCCTCAGGTAAATATCCCATATTTCTAAATTCGTCGATTGAAGTAACACAATCTCTCTTAGATAATTTTTTCCCTTCGCTATTTAGTATTAGCGGGGTATGTGAGAAATTTGGCAATTTAAAATCTAATGCTTCATAGATCAATATTTGCTTTGCAGTATTCGATATATGGTCTTCCCCCCTCACTACATGAGTGATATTCATGTAATTATCATCAACTACAACTGCAAGGTTATACAAAGGATCTCCAATTTCATATCCCGTAGCCCTTCTTGATAAAACTAAATCACCACCCAAGTCCTTCCCTTGCCATTTAATTTCTCCTCTTATTTGATCTGCCCATGAAATTTGTATCTTTTCATCAATCTTAAACCTTATAACGGAAGTCCTTCCTTGGGATATGAATGCTTCTATTTCTTTTGTTGAGAGATTTCTGTGTCTATTATCATGCTTTGGAGGTAATCCTTTCTTTTTTTGTTCTTCTCTTAATTCATAAATCTCATCTTCAGTAGTAAAGCATCTATATGCAGCTCCAGATTCTAAAAGCTCTTTGATGTATTTTTTGTGAATTGAAGTTCGTTCACTTTGCTTTATGGGTTCTTCATCCCATTTAAGTCCAAGCCATTTTAGGCCCTCTAGTATATTTTTTGTGTATTCAGATTTAGAGCGTAGAAAATCTGTATCTTCTATTCTGATGAGAAATTTGCCGCTTATTTTTTGTGCATACAACCAGTTAAATAACGCTGTTCTAGCTGTACCAATATGAAATAAACCTGTTGGACTAGGGGCTAATCTTAATCGTTTTTCCAAATTATTTTTTAGAAAAAACGGGACCGACGGGATTCGAACCCGCAACTTCCGCCGTGACAGGGCGGTGCTCTAACCAGTTGAACTACGGTCCCATAGGGTTTGTTCTAAATTTAATTAGAACGTCAATATTAAAATTATCAGATCATAATACTTAATTAATATTGTTGTAATAAAAAAGATTTATTAATTTGAGGATTTAAAGAAATAGTTAATTTAGAACTACCTAAATTAAAAGAATTTTTTATTTTTGAGGTCTAAAGCCAGCAGGTTCTATTAACCTAATTTGATTACCTCTTGCGGTAAATTCTCTTCCTTGGTCGCTTTGCACGACTACTCTTCCACCAGACTTAACTCTGATGACTCTTGCACGGACCCAACCTAAAGCTGCTGATTCGAGAACTTTAACTACGTCCCCTGGTTGAAGATCTAACTCCATTTTATAAAATGATTTACATAATGTTGATCAAACGCGCCGTGGAGGACTTGAACCCCCGACATCAGGTTTTGGAGACCTGCGTTCTACCAACTGAACTAACGGCGCATCTAATAGATTATAAGCGCCTTTGTGACCAATAAGTGAATTAATTAAAACTTTATCGATCAAAGCGTTGTTTTACGCGAGTAGCTTTTCCTACTCTATCTCTTAAATAGAATAACTTAGCTCTTCTTACTTTACCTCTACGTTCAACTTTTAGAGAGGCAACTTGGGGACTATGTAGCATAAATACTCTCTCCACACCAATGCCTTGAAAAATTCTTCTGACTGTAATTGTCTGGTTAATACCTCCATGCCTTTTTGCTATGACAACACCTTCATAAGGTTGAACTCTTTGTTTGTTACCTTCTGTAATTTTCACACCAACTTTAACAGTGTCTCCAACATAAATTTCCGGTAATTCTTTTTTTAATTGTTCATTTTCAAATTCCTTAATAAGATTGTGGGAACTTATCTTTTTTGTATTTTCAGAAACCACGTTTTTTTCTTTTTGTTCAACTGCTACATCAATTGATCCATCAGCTTTAATAACGGTTTCTAATTCATTTTCTTTTTTCTCTTTGGCCATTTTTGTCTTTTTTTATCCTACAAGTTTAATATCTTAACCTTTTGACTCGCCTTTAGTAACCTTTTTGGTAAATGAAATTGTTTTTGAAAACATTTGAAATCCTGTTACTAGCATCCATAAAACCCCAAGGGAATTCAATAATACATATATTAATTCACCATTATCGCCAAGCCATTCTCCCTCATGGAGCGACATTAACCAATGAACTTGGTCTCTAGAGTAACCTAATAAATCTTTTGAAACCCTATAAAGAAGACCTGTAATTGAAGATATAAATAATGGAAGAAAAACCCAAGGTGCCAAAGCCTTATGAAATTGCCTAGAATTAGATAAAAATTTCATTCCTGTTTCCCATTGTTATTGATAGATTTAAGATAGCCAAGACCATAATGGCTATTTTGATGATATTTACCTATTACTATTATTTATTCCAATGAAACATTTTGCAGATCTTTTATTAAATAAAAATAATTCCAAAAATAATGATCAAGTTCCTTTTATACAAAGGAGGCGAGGAATTGAAATAAAGTCTGCACGTGAAATAAATTTGATGAAAAAATCTAGCAGGATAGTAGCAACAGTTTTGAGAGAAATTAATGACTTAATAAAACCAGGAATGAGCACAAAAGATTTAGATGATTTTGCAGAAAAGAGGATAAATAGTTTTGGAGCTGTGCCAAGTTTTAAGGGGTACCATGGTTTCCCTTCTAGTATTTGTTCTAGTATTAATAATGAGGTTGTTCACGGAATACCAAATAAAAATAAAATAATTAAAAATGGTGACTTAGTTAAGATTGATACAGGAGCATATTTAGATGGGTTCCATGGTGATAGTTGTATAACAATTTGTGTCGGAGAAGTTAGTTCAAAGGCTCAAAATCTTAGTGATGTAGCCTATAAAGCATTGTATGCTGGGCTTTCGAAAATCAAAGCAGGGGTTACTCTTTTAGATGTGGCTGGGGAAATTGAAGATATTGTTATAAAAAATGGCTTTAGTGTTGTTGAAGATTATACAGGCCATGGAGTTGGAAGGAATCTCCACGAAGAACCATCGGTATTTAATTTTCGGACCAAAGAATTACCCAATGTCATTCTTCGTGAAGGAATGACATTGGCTGTGGAACCAATTGTTAACCAAGGGACTAAATTTTGTAAAACATTAAATGATAGATGGACAGTAATAACAAAAGATGGAAAATTATCGGCGCAATGGGAACATACAATAGTTGTTTTAAAAGATGGGATTGAAATATTGACTGACAGAGATTTCTAGACACTAAGATTTGTATTTATAGATAATTTGGCAGTACAAAAAATTAAAAAATTCTTTTAATGGGAAAATTAAGTAGGTTAATGGATTTGGAGTGATTATTATTAAATAACTTTTTGAATTAGTTAAATCATAAATTTTTTTAGATACAAATTTGGGACTCATAATTCCGATAGGATTTAATTCTGATTTAAAAGGCCCTAAGATGATTTTTTTAATAATTAATTTTTTCTTAGTATCTTTGTCCAGAAGATTTTTTTTGAAAGAAACTAATTGACCGATAAGGGATTTACTTATCTCATATGATGGATTAAGCGCTGGAAATATTTCTGCTTCAGATGTGTTTATCCAAATCTCTTTTTTTATTAATGACTCATTTGTTCGGGCAATATCTTCAAATAAATTTAAAAGTTTGAATTTGCTTAATGCATTTATCTCTATTGAATTTTCATAATTGCTGTTTTCTCTACTCAGATTATAAATGCCGTGGTTCAAGATTAAAATATCTATCTTCTTTAAATGCTTTTTTAATGTCGATTCTTTTCCACATTCCCATTTAATCCATTCATTAGGAGATTCAAGATTTATTTTAGAATCAGTTTTACCATGAGTAAATCCAATAACTTTATATCCTTTCTGACGAAATAACTTCGTTAGTTCTTTCCCTAAAGCGCCGGAAGCTCCAGTAATCCCAATAGTTTTTTTATTTCTTGTTGAATTTATCATTTTGTCTGATTTTATGAAATACCAAAGAACTAAAATAAATGTACCTAAAAAAATATTTTTTTATTTATTTGATTAAAACTCATAAATAAATATTTGTTTAGTTCTAAAAAAATATTATCTTGAACCTAGGGATAAATAACTTTACTAATTATGAGCGATATATTATTAATTGGTTCATGTGAGCCTTTTAGTGGTAAGTCTGCATTGGTTCTTGGTTTAGCAAAAAGACTTTTACATGAGAAAAAAAAAGTACGCATTGGTAAACCACTAGCAACATGTATTGAACTTACAAATCTACCTTCAATGTCTTACGAAGGATTAATAGATGATGATGTTAAGTTTATTGGATCTACATTAAATATCGAAGAGGAGAATTTAATTTCTTCAGTAGGATTATTAGATAATATATCAGCTGAAAAAAGAATATTTAATAAAGACTTACTTCCAGGAAAAGGTTTTGATCAAATTGAGGGATTGGTTAATGATGATTTTACAGGATTGAATATTCTAGAAGCGGCTGGAAGTCTTCATGAAGGTATGATTTATGGTTTAAGTCTCCCTCAGCTAGCTGAGAGTTTAGATGCGAAAGTCTTAATTGTGAATTTATGGGAAGATTGTAAAAGCGTTGATGCATTACTTGATGCGAAAAAACAATTAGGCCAGCATTTGGCTGGGGTGGTATTAAATGCAGTTTTACCTCAAGAAGTCGAAAAAGTAAAAAATGAAATAATACCCTCCCTTAAAGATTTGAATATTGAAGTGTTTGGAGTGATGCCTAAATCACCACTGCTCAGAAGTGTCACCGTCGGTGAACTTGTACGAAGACTAGATGCCCAAGTAATTTGTTGCCCTGAAAAAGATCAATTACTTGTTGAGACATTAAGTATTGGCGCAATGGGGGTAAATTCTGCAATGGAATTCTTCAGAAGAAGAAGAAATATGGCTGTAGTTACTGGAGCTGATAGAACTGATATCCAACTTGCGGCTCTGGAAGCTTCGACTCAATGCCTTATTTTAACTGGTTTAGGAGAACCTTTATCTCAATTGATTCATAGAGCAGAAGAATTGGAGGTGCCAATTTTGAAGGTGGAATTAGATACTCTTGCCTCTGTAGAAATTATTGAAGAAGCATTTGGTCATGTCAGAATACATGAATCAATTAAAGCTTCTTATGCTATTCAATTAGTTCAGGAGCATGTAAATTTGCAAAGAATTCTCGAAAAGATAGAATTTCCCTGCAATTTTTCAGATAAATGCTAATTTCAAATATAGGAACCATTTTATTTTGAGTCGCTCTTTAGATCTACCCACAACAGAAGGCGTTGATGCCTTAGCTCAAGAACTCGCAAAACTCCAAGATAAGGGGAAAAGGAGGATTGCTTTTTTGGGTAGTAGACATGTACCTGTAGTCGACATCCACTTAATTGAGTTGATAGCAAGGTCGTTAGCAGAGGAAGGGCATAATATCCTTACATCTGGATCTCAAGGGGTCAATGCAGCGGTTATTCGAGCTGTTTTAGATATTAATCCATCATTATTGACTGTTTTATTACCACAAAGCCTCGATAGACAAATACCAGAAATCAAGGAGCAACTAGAAAGGGTTATGCATTTGGTTGAGAAAAGTGAAAATGATGAATTGCCTTTACCACTTGCAAGCAGCCTTTGTAATCAAGAAATAATTTCTAGGTGTGATCAATTAATATGTTTTGCCTTTCACGACAGTGAAACCTTGTTAAATAGTTGTAGATGTGCAGAAGAGATGGGGAAAGTGGTTAGTTTGTTATTTTTTGATTAAATAAATCCATTTTCCTTTATTTGAATCTAATTTATGCTAAAAGTAATCAATCTTGCGTTTAAAATTTACTATGGCAGAAAGCTTTTCATTTGATGTGGTTTCTGATTTCGAGAGACAGGAATTAGTTAATGCGTTAGATCAAGTAAAAAGGGAAATTGCTCAGCGCTACGATCTGAAAGGAACTGTTTCGACAGTTGATTTAGATAAAGAAAATATTTTTATAACCACTAATAGCGAACTAACCTTAAATGCTATAAATGACATAATTATACAAAAGGCAATAAAAAGAAACTTATCTTTGAAAATTTTCGACTATGGAGATGTTGAAATAGTTAGTGGTAATAAAGTGAAACAGACAATTTTATTAAAACAAGGTATTAAACAAGATATAGCAAAAAAAATCAGTAAAAATATTAGAGATCAAATTAAGAAAATTAATGTAAGCATCAATGGAGAAACACTAAGAGTCTCGAGCAAGAGCAAAAATGATCTTCAATTAGCAATTAAGCTTGTTAGTGAATTAGAAGAGTCTCTCAATATCCCACTAAAAGCTAATAATTTTAGATAAATTCTAAATTAAGATATTTTCTAAAAATATGGCAGATTATCAAGAATCTCTTATTAAGGCATTGCTTTTAAAGGTAAAAGAATATCCTCGTTTTTCAAAGGGGGAAATAGAGAGATTTTGTTGGATGGCAGTGCATGAGCATAAGCATGGAGTTTTGCCCTCTGAATATGACATTAGGGAGATAGATGAGGAACTTTATTTAAAACTTTTGCAAGAATTCAAATCAAATATTAAATAGACCCAATAATAGGTACTTTTTTTACAATTATTAAAAAATTATTTTAATTAAATAGCTTATTAATGCACTAATTAATTAGATTAAATATGATTAACTAAAAGAATATTTTAATGTCAACATCTTTTAAAAATGTCACACCAAGTGGTCCCGGTGGAACTGCAACACTATTAATTGTATTGTCTTTTACTGGCTTTCTTTTGCTCACGCAGGCTCTATTTGTTGTTCCCTCTGGACAGGTTGCAGTAGTTACAACATTAGGGAAAGTAAGTGGCCCTTCTAGGAGAGCTGGTTTAAACTTTAAACTTCCATTTATTCAGTCTGTATATCCCTTTGATATTAAAACTCAAGTTGTAGGAGAAAAATTTGAAACTTTAACTAAAGACCTTCAGGTTATCAACGCTACAGCTACTGTTAAGTATTCAGTAAAGCCTAGCGAAGCAGGAAGGATTTTTGCCACAATTGCAAATAGAAATAGCGATGTTTATCAAAAGATTGTCCAGCCATCTCTACTCAAAGCTCTCAAATCAGTCTTCTCTCAATATGAGCTAGAGACAATAGCTACCGAGTTTGCAGTAATTTCTGAAAAAATAGGAATTACCGTTGCTGAAGAACTAAATTCCTTTGATTATGTAGATGTTAAAAGTCTAGATCTGACTGGATTAGTGATTGCTGAAGAATATAGAGCAGCTATTGAACAAAAGCAAATAGCGGGTCAGCAATTATTAAGAGCAAAAACAGAAGTTGAAATTGCGGAACAAGAAGCTCTTAGATATGAAACACTAAATAGAAGTCTTGACGATCAAGTACTTTTCAAATTATTTCTCGACAAATGGGATGGAAGTACACAAGTTGTACCAAGCCTACCAGGTTCAGAAGGAGTTACTCCACCAGTGATAGTCGGTGGTAGAAGATAATTCATAGAATCCATCTAAACTTTATTATTTTTGCTATTTTGTTCTTTTCAAAGGCAAAATAGTAAAAATATTAATCTTTTATAGCATTAAATGATTGATCAAATGCTTCGATTGTCTTATCAATCTCTTCTTCACTATGAGCGAGTGATGTGAAGCCAGCTTCAAAAGGACTTGGTGCCAAGTAAATTCCTCTTTGAAGCATCTCTCTATGCAATTTACCAAATAGAGCAGCATCATTCATTTTTGCCTCATCAAAGTTTCTAACTGGCCCATCACATAAGAAAAATCCAAACATTGCGCTTATACTTCCACCGTTAATTGCGATGCCATTATTATCTGCGGATTGAAGTATACCTTCAATTAATCTAGACGTTAATGCATCTAACTTTTCGTAGGTACCCTCTTGTTTGAGTAGTTCGAGAGTTTTTATTCCAGCAGTCATTGCTAGTGGATTTCCGCTTAAAGTACCTGCTTGGTAGACTGGTCCTGACGGAGCAACCATAGACATTATCTCTTTTTTGCCTCCATAAGCTCCAACAGGAAGGCCTCCACCAATTACTTTGCCTAATGTAGTTAAATCAGGAGTAACTCCGAATTTTTCTTGGGCGCCTCCATAACTGATTCTGAAACCAGTCATAACTTCATCAAAAACTAATAAGGATCCATTTTCAGTGGTTAATTCTCTTAATCCCTCTAAAAATCCAGGTTCAGGAGTAATAAAGCCAGCATTACCAACGATAGGTTCAAGAATTACTCCTGAAATGGCGTCAGGATTTTCAGAAAATAATTTTTTTACTGCTTCAAGATCATTGTAAGGTGCAGTAAGTGTATTGGCAGTTGTTGTTCGCGGAACTCCTGGAGAATCAGGTAATCCTAATGTGGCTACACCTGATCCTGCTTTCACCAAAAACATATCTGCATGGCCATGATAACAACCGTCGAATTTAATAACTTTATCCCTTCCAGTGAATGCTCTCATAAGCCTTAAAACAGCCATACAAGCTTCAGTCCCACTATTAACAAATCTAACCATTTCTACAGATGGGACAGCATCTATAACCATCTCAGCGAGTTTGTTCTCTAAAACGCATGGAGCTCCAAAGCTGGTACCTTTCTCAATTGCCTCCTGTAGTGCAGTTGTAACCTCAGGGTGAGCATGTCCACATATAGCCGGACCCCAGCTCCCTATATAGTCAATATATCTATTTCCATCGATATCCCAAGCAAAGGGCCCTTTAACTCTATCAAAAACAATAGGTTGTCCACCTACAGACTTGAAAGCTCTCACTGGAGAGCTAACCCCTCCAGGCATTAATTCTTGGGCAGCTGAGAAAACTTCTTCTGATTGGGTGCAATTTAATATGTCAGTCACAATTTGAATAAATGAAACTTTGAGAAAAAATTTGTCATGTTCTAACTTATAAATAAGTAAGAATTTTGACATTCAGATTGAAATTCTACATTATGATATTTTTATTGCGATAGTTTGGATTGTAAATTATTAATTTTTGGTAAATCAAAATTCAAGTCATTATTACTCTTGATAACTCTTTATTAATAAGCGTTTTCAGGTATTAGAGAAATTCTACTTATTTTTATTTATATTTCGAAAAAATCGTCCTCATCCTCAAAAAAATCTACATTAATGTCATTCAAGTTAATATCAATCATTACTGGAACATGATCACTTGGGCGTATATTAGCTCTGGGTGAGCTGTCTATTACAGAACTTTTAAGTTTTGATGACAGTTCTTTACTGATATAGATATGGTCTATTCTCCAACCTTTATTTAGCTCATATGCTTTATTACGGTAATCCCACCAACTCCAATGACCATTATTTTTTTCAAAAATCCTGAATGAATCTATTAATCTTCCTTTCAGAACATTATTTAGTGCATTTCTCTCGCAAAGAGATGCCATTATTCCTCCTTCATATTTTATGGGGTCATGAATATCTAAGTTAGATGGAGCAATATTAAAATCACCCATAAGACAAATTAATTCTCCTTTTTTTACTTGTTTATCAATAAAAGAAGCTAAACAACTTAACCAATTAATTTTGTATTCGAACTTTTCAGATTCTAGTGATGATCCATTAGGCACATAGACATTTATTATCTTAATACCATTAATATGCGCAGAAATTAATCTTTTTTGATCTAGGAAAATTTCGATATTTTGATCAGAGTCTTTACAATCGCAGAATCCTTTTTTAACATTTTCTACTTTTATTTTAGAAATAATAGCAACGCCATTGTATGACTTTTGGCCGTAAACCTCTACTGAATATCCTAATTTTTCGAAAGGTTCAACTGGAAAACTATCATCTATAACTTTTGTTTCCTGCAAGCATAGTACATCTGGATTAACTTGATTAATCCAATCTATTATTTGTGAAAGTCTGGTTCTTATAGAGTTAACATTCCAAGTTGCTATTAACAAATTTCTACTAAAATATGTAAGATTAAGTTAGCAAAAATTTTGGCTTTAAAATTTTTAAATAAATAGAATGAAAAGTTATTTTTGTAAAAACCTTTTTAAACCAATACCTCTAGTTATTTTTCTGATTTCCTTAAATTCTTTAAATGGAGATTTCCTAAATGCTGAAAACTTATATGAAGAATTTCAAATCGATAGCTCTACTAAAACAGATGAGGATAATTCAGTTATTCCAACTAATCCATTTGAAATGGTAGAAATGATTAGAAAATATAATAGTTTAAATGATGCGACTAATCCCTCTGATGCTATAGACGATGCATTAAAATCGTTTAACAGCTTGGAGGAAAAATAAGTAATTTAATTTGATAAATTGGTATTTTAAAATTTTAATATGTTAAAAAATCCTATCCCAAAAGTTACTAATAAACTACAGTACAGAGCAATTGGAATTGTTAATGGTAGGTTCATTCCTCATGATAGTGAGAAATTAAATAGAGGCTATTTAACTGATAATAAAGGCGAAAAAGTTGAAACAGTAGTATTAGGAAAAGCATTATCTCTTATAAAAAAGCATATTGATTTAAAGAAAAGTTATTTTTGGATTGTTTATCCAAAGAATAAAAATACTCAAAATTTGCATTTACAGGTTGCAGGTATTTGGGATCCTTATCAGCTTAATGATTTTCCAAATGATTATTCAAAAACTAACTTCTCTAAATTATTAGAGGAATTAGATTTAAAAGATAATTATTTTTCTGTTAGAGGAGCATTAGTTTTTGTAAATACTCAAAGGAATGAGGTTGTTATTAAAATCTGTTCTGCTTCAAAGCTAAAGAATTTAAAAAATAAAAATTTTAAATTAGTCATCAAAGGGGAGCTTTCTCTTGAACTTCTAAATAGTTTTGTAAGTTTAGATGTCATAAGAGATGGAAATTCTTTGAAATTAATCGATTATGAAGTTATTGAGAAAAATATTTCTAAAAAAAATTAAAATGCAAAATTGATCTTCATCACAATTTTTACCAAAAAATAAATCAAAAATTTATGGAAGATATTTTTATTGAATGTTCTCCTGGCATCTCTGGAGATATGTTGTTAGGAGCTTTTTATGACTTAGGGGTTCCTAAAAAAGTAATTGAACAACCACTTATTGATCTTGGATTAAAGAATCTATATAATCTAGATTTTAAAGAATCTAGAAGTTGTTCAATCCGTGGGATCAAAGCGAAGGTTGAGAGCCTTGAGTCCTATCCAATTAAAAGAAATTGGCGAAGTATTAAAGAACTTATTTTAAATGGACACTTAGAAGAGAAATTACAGCAAATTATTTATGAAGTATTTGAATCCTTAGCAATTGCTGAAGGAAAAGTTCATGGCATCAAACCTGAGGATGTTCATTTTCATGAAATTGGGTCTATCGATTCATTAGTGGATATTATAGGAGTATGTGCTGCATTCAATTACTTAAATCCTGAGAGGGTTTTTTGTAATGAACCAATGTTAGGAAAAGGTTTTGTTCAAACAGAACACGGAAAATTATCTGTCCCACCTCCTGCTGTAATCGAGCTAATAAGAAAAAAAAATATTAAAGTTTTATCATGCTTTGAATCAGTAGAGGGTGAACTATCTACACCAACAGGCATTTCTTTACTTTCGAATTTAGTTAACTTTTTACAACCCCCTTTAAAATATTCTATTAATTCGTATGGAGTAGGCATTGGCAACCTAAAATTTTCATTCCCTAATTTGGTTAGGGTTTATAAAATCACTTCATTGGAGGGTTCATCTATTAATACACAAATTAATCCGAAGTATGAAGAGATTTCTATTCAAGAAGCATGGATTGATGACCAGACACCTGAAGATATATCGAATTTTGTAGAGAAACTGAGAATTGAGGGTGCATACGATGTTTCTTATCAAGCTATTAATATGAAAAAAAATAGAATTGGATTTTCTATTCAAGCAATATTACCAATAGAGAAAAGAGAATACTTTAGGCGATTATGGTTTGATTATTCCAATACTATTGGAGTTCGTGAAAGGACCCAATCTAGATGGACATTACTTAGAAGGAGAGGAGAATGTTCAACGACTTTTGGAAAAATAAAAGTTAAACAGACTTTGAAACCAAATGGATCAATCACCATAAAACCAGAAAATGACGAAGTTTTGAGATTAAAACTAGATTATAAAAAATCCACTGACGAAATAAGAAAAATGATAAAAGAATCAAGTAAAAATTTTAAAGCTTTTGAAACCTGGAAATGACATTTAATATAAACAATCAACCTTATTGGCAATTATTTAAGAAAGTCAATTTTAGTTTTTTAAAAAGTATATTCTTTATTTCAAGCTTGTTATATTTTTGCATTTATTTTTTTATCAACCTAGACCAAATTGATTTTGATATCAAATTAGAAAAAAATGTAGTTAATTTATTTTTCTCTTTTTTATTTTGTTCCTTAAGTATTTATTTTAATGCTTACGCGTGGAAATACATAGTTAAATGGTTCGGGAAAGAATGTAAAAGAAATAATCTAGTTTCTTTTTATGTTTTTACTAATATTCTTAAATATGTTCCAGGAGGTATATGGCATTTTTATGAAAGATTTAATTTTTTACAAAAAATAAGTAATCCGCAGATTGCTTTTTATTCCATACTTATAGAACCTTACTTTATGTTGAGTGGATCTTTTCTTTTGGCATCCCTGGGAGTAATTTTCTCACCATTGTACTTTTTTTTAATTTTGCCTTTACTATTTTTAAATAGGCAATTAATTTATTTTGTATTAAAAAGATTAGAGTCCCTTAAGGCTAAAGCATTAGAGTCTTTGAGATTTTCTCATTCAAAGGATCAATTTGAAAAGAGTATAAATATAATTTCTTTTTTCCCTACAACAGCGTTTTTACTCGAAATTGGTTTTGTTTTATCTAAATTTATTGGTTTTTATTTTTGCTTAAATATTTTTTATACAAATAATATTCCAAACATCATTTTTTTATTAGTAATCTTTTCTTTGTCTTGGTCTGTAGGTTTGATAGTTCCATTAGCTCCAAGCGGAGTTGGTGTTTTTGAAGCCTGCCTCCTTTTTTTTGTTGGTAGAAATATTCCACAAAATATAATTCTCGTTAGCTTAATTTATTTTAGGATTATATCCACGTCGGCAGATTTGTTCTTAAGCTTCCCTTTTTTAATAAGAAAAATTTTGAAAAGAATTTAGTTTTTTTTCTCTAAACTTGGGATTAATGTAATTGATGCTATAAGCCCTAAAATCATAATAAGAATGGAGGGTAATATTGCTTCCACCATCCTTTCATCTCCAGCATATTGATATATCCTTACAGATAAGGTATCGAAATCGAATGGTCTTAAAATAAATGTTAATGGTAATTCTTTTATAGTATCTACAAAAACTAAAAGCGAGCCAACAAGTATTGGTCCTTTTAGTAAAGGTAAATGTATCCTTTTGATTATTCCCAGCCAGTTCTCTCCTAATCCCAATGCAGCTTCATCTAGACTAGGAGAAATTCTCTCAAGACTTGAATCAATAGAACCTTTCGAAATAGTTAGAAATCTTACAATATAACCCCAAATCAGTAAGCAAATAGCAATAAAATTGAATTTTGAAGAAGAAATGCTTATTAAAGATAAAGCTAATACTGTGCCTGGTATTGCGTAACCTATACCAGCAAGGTTTGTAGAAAGTTTGAGTAATAAGCTTTTATTTATTCGGCTAGCCAAAGAAAGTATTAAAGAAAATATCATCGTTATTAATGCAGTAATAATTCCTAGACTAATAGTCCTAAAAGATAGGGTAAGTAATTCTAAAGAAAAGCCTTTTTGAATTTGATCAATATTCAACAGAACCCAAAAACATGGAATTCCAAAAGAGAAAATTGGCGGAAATAAGGCTATGGTAATTGCTAAAAAAACTCTAGATTTTTTTAATTCCCAACCTTGTGAATCTTGGGAAGCAGGATTTTCACTCCACCTCTTAGACTTTCTTCTCGAGAATTTTTCAAAAATAAGTAAAGTAAAAATTATTAATAATGCTACCAAAGATAATCCAATAGCACTTTTAGGATTACCCTCAATAATCCAATTTTCCGCTATGCCTGTAGAAATACTTGGAATATTTAATAATTCAAATGTACCTAACTCATTCATTACTTCCATACACATTAAACTTATTCCTGTTATTAGTGCTGGCAGTGACATTGGTAAAGCAACTTTAAAGAAGCTTTCCCAGGGCCCAACTCCTAATCCTCTACTAGCATTGATTTGATTAGCCCCAAATTTATTAAAACTTTCATTTGCAAGGATGTATACATAAGGATAAGTAGAAATTGAAAGTATTAAAACCCCCCACCATAGACCAGTTACTTGATACCCAAAAATACTTCCTAGATCCTGCAAAACAGCTGTTAATAGATAAGCGGGAGCCGCAAGCGGAATGAGCTGACAAATACGGAGAACTTTCCTGAACTTAAAATCACAATTTGAAAGTAACCATCCATTCAATGTTCCTAATCCCCCTCCAAATAAACTTGTCAGTGTTAAAACTTTTAAAGTGCCTACTACTTCTTCCCTTCCCGCAATTCCTAGTGAAAAATTCCCACCTAAAATATATTCAACGCCCTCAAAAAGAAAATTAGAAACGGGAATGATTACTAAAAGTGCAACAGTAAACGAAATGATATGAAAGGGGTTTAGTTCCTTTACTGCTCTTTTTAATCCTTTAATAAGTATTTTCAAGAATCGATTAGTCCTCTTATGAAATCTAATTTGAATTAAATCTACATGAAGAAAGTTGATTCTTAATAGTTTGGTGATCTAAGTTTTTCCCAATTATTACTATCTTGTTAGATTTTTCTTTTGTCCATTCTTCGTCATCTAGAGAAAAACGTTTGCCAGATAGGTGAAAAATGTGTTTCCTTTCACTTTCCATAAACCATAAAATTCCTTTTGCTCTAAATACATTTTGCGAAATTTCATTATCTAAGAAATATTGAAACTTCCTCAAGGAAAATGGTTCAAAGGTCTCATAAGAAACTGATGTAAACCCTTCAATATTATTAATCAAATCATGTGAGTGAGAAGAATGATCATGTGAGTGAGAAGAATGATCATGTGAGTGAGAAGAATGATCATGAGAGTGAGAAGAATGATCATGAGAGTGAGAAGAATGATCATGAGAGTGAGAAGAATGATCATGTGAATTATCTTCTACATTTTTTTTATCCTTTTCGAATTGAAAAGTATCTGTCTCGAATAGACCTACGCTGATTATTGTTTGTAATCCAACTTCACTATTGGTTGATCTTAAGATCCTTGGTTCTTTTTTTATTTTATTTATAAACTTTTCTACTTTCTTTAATTGTTCTTCATTCACTAAATCACATTTATTTAATAGGAGTATATCTCCGTATAAAATTTGAGAATAGGCGACATTTGTATTATTAATTTTAAAATCAAAATTTTCCCCATCAATAACAGTGATGATCGAATCTAATCTTACTTTTTCTCTAAGATCACCAGCCGCAAAAGTCATGGCTACTGGTAGTGGATCTGCTAGCCCAGTTGTTTCAACAATTAAATAGTCTATTTTTTCAGATCTTTCTAAAACTTTGGATACTGTATTTAATAATTCTCCATTGATAGAGCAACATATACAGCCATTATTTAATTCAATCATATCTTCTGAGCCTTCTATTATTAAATCATTATCTATTCCAATCTCTCCAAATTCATTGACTAAAACAGCTGTTTTAATACCATTTTGATTTTTTAAAATATGATTTAAAAGTGTGGTTTTGCCAGAACCTAGAAATCCACTGATAATCGTAACAGGTAATAACTTCTTAGACATTTTGACGAATTCATTTATGTGAATAAATTTAAATTTTCAATTTTATTGATCGAACAATTTATTTATTTCTGAAGCTAATGTTTGATCCAGATTTGTAATACCTCCTAAATCATGCGTATTTAATCTAATTATTACTTTTGAATAGACATTCTCCCAGTTTGGATGATGGTTGTATTTCTCACAGATTAAAGCAACTTTCGTCATAAAAGAGAAGGCTTCAATAAAATTAGCGAAGTTAAATTCTCTTTGGATTTGTTGGGAATTAATTTCCCAGCCAGGTATTTTGAAAACTAATTCCTTTAATTCTCCATCCTTTAAAAGGTAAGGTTCCATTAAATTACTAATCTGACTTTATTACATTATAGATATTTTACTTCTTCTCACCAATTATATGTACATTTATAATTCTTTCTTTTTGATTAAATCTATGTTCCCATAAATAAACTGCTTGCCATGTTCCAAGTATTATTTTACCGTCCTGAAAACTTAAAGATAAACAAGTGTTTGTTAGGGATGTTTTAATATGTGCTGGCATATCGTCAGCACCTTCTTGATAATGTTTATAGGCAATTTCTTCTCTATTTTTTGACAAGGTTAAGTAGGAATTATATGGAACTATAGATTGCATATATTTTTTTAAGTCTCTTAGCACATTAGGATCTGCATTCTCATTAATAGTTAAGCTACAACTGGTGTGAAGTGAGGTTAAATTGAAAATTCCTGAATGAAAATTTTTTTCTTCAATAAATAAATTTAAATCATGTGTGATGTCTACAAAACCTTCCCCATGGGTTGAAAATTTTAATTTTGAAAATATTTGTTCCATATAAGTCAAACTTAATCAATTAGTATTCTAATATGGATAAACAATCTATGTTTTTTCTGCAGACATTAAAATTTTTATCTTAAAATATATCTAAATTAAAATTAAAATTTTTGGCTGAAACTCATTGGAATAAGCTGGGAGCTTATCTTAAAGAAACTCAAATATTAGGTTCGATCCAAAATACGCTTTATTGGGATCAAAATACTGGGATGCCAAAGAAAGGAGCTTCTTGGAGGTCTGAACAACTTACCTACATTGCGAAAGTATTGCATAAAAGAAATTCATCTGAAGAATTTTCTAATTTAATACAATCCGCTAAAAGTGAATTACTAGAAACTGAACAAAATTCTGATAATCATCATTATATTAAAGATAAAGAAAGAAATATTAATCTTTTAATTAAGGAATTTAATAGAGAAAGAAATTTAGATCCTAAATTAGTTGAATCTTTAGCAAAGGCAAAATCTAAAGGGTACGAAAGCTGGCAAGAAGCTAAGAAAAAATTAGATTTTAAAATTTTTCTTCCATTTTTTGAAGAATTAGTCAAGTTGCGTATTGAAGAGGCAAAACAAATATCTGATTTATATTCACCATGGGAGACTCTGGCCCAACCTTTTGAGCCAGAATTAACTTTGAAGTGGTTGAACAAAATGTTTCAACCATTAAAAGAAACTATCCCAGAATTAATTAGAGGAATTAATCAGTTAAAAAAAAGTCATTGGGATTTAAGTCCAGAATCTCAACAAAATTTATGTTCTAAATTGCTTGATGAGTTTGGGAGAGATAAAGATCTCGTTATTGTTGGTAAATCGCCACATCCTTTTTCGATTACATTAGGACCTAATGATTACAGGATTACTACAAGAATTGTTGAAGGTGAGCCATTATCAAGTTTTTT
>JFLJ01000101.1 GCA_000634115.1 Prochlorococcus sp. scB241_528O2
TTTAGCAACTGCACATGAGTGGGGGCATTCAATTTATGAGCAAGGTCTGCCATCTCAAAGCCATCAATGGTTCGCTTGGCCTTTAGGTCAAGCAACCTCTATGGGTATTCATGAAAGTCAATCTTTATTTTGGGAAAATAGAATTGTTAAATCTAAATCCTTTTCGAAAAGATTTTTTAAAAAATTTGTTTCAGCAGGATGTAAGTTAAATAATTATTTAGAACTTTGGCAATCATTTAATCATTTGGAAGCAGGATTAAATAGGGTTGAGGCAGATGAATTGACATATGGTTTACACATTTTAATTAGAACGGAACTTGAAATAGATTTAATTGAAGGAGGCTTGCCAGCTAAGGATATCCCAAATGAATGGAATAAAAGATATGAACAACTCTTAGGAATAAAACCAGCTAATGATTCAGAAGGGTGCCTTCAAGATGTTCACTGGAGTGAAGGAGCGTTTGGATACTTCCCTTCATATTTGTTAGGACATCTTATAAGTGCACAAATATCTACTCAAATGGAAAGAGAAATTGGTTTGATTGATGATTTGATTGAAAATGATGAATATCAAAAAATCATAATTTGGTTAAAAAATAATGTACATAAATATGGTAGATCAGTTAATTCTATGGAATTGGTAAGAACTGTCACTAAAGAAGAATTATCACCTCAATATTTTATTAATCATTTGATGTCTAAAATAAATGATTTTTGCTAAACATTACTTTTGAAGAATTACGTTGAGTGTGAGGATGTAAGATAAAAAAAAATTATTTTTTGATGGCAAATCTTAATCAACCTCCAAGTAGGGTTACACCAAATTTATTGCATATACTCAATGCTTTCACTGATAGCTCAAATTCAATAGTTAATACTATTGTTGAATTAAATTCTAATACTATAAATAAATATGAATTAATTACAGAAACGGGTCATCTTAAACTTGATAGGGTCGGTTATTCTTCTCTCGCTTATCCCTTTGCTTATGGGTGTATTCCGAGAACTTGGGATGAAGATGGAGATCCACTTGATGTGGAAATAGTAGGGGTGACTGAGCCCTTGATACCTGGATCTATCGTGGAGGCAAGGATTATTGGGGTGATGAAATTTGATGATGGTGGAGAGGTGGATGATAAAGTTATAGCAGTTCTGGCAGATGATAAAAGAATGGATCATATCTCAAGTTTTGAAGACCTTGGAGAGCATTGGTTAAAAGAAACAAAATATTATTGGGAACACTACAAAGATCTAAAAAAACCTGGAACATGCACTGTAAATGGTTTTTTTGGGATAGAAGAAGCAGTTAAAGTGATTAAGGATTGCGAAGATAGATATAAAAAAGAAATTGATCCTAAATTAGTAAATTAACTAATTTTAGTCTTCCCTGAATTGTTCAAATATTTCGCTGAGTATTTTGTCTGCACCTTGGAGCTTTAATTTTTTAGCTAGCTCTTCGCCTACTTTTTCAGGATTATTAACATTGCCAATATATTGATCTTTAATAAGCCTTTCCCCATCAAGAGAGGCTACCATGCCAGTGAGATAAAGTTGTTCATTCTTAATACAACTATTCACACCTATGGGTACTTGACATCCACCTTCAAGTTCTCTTAAAAAAGACCTTTCAGCTAGACATCTTTGACTAGTGGGTTTATCTTCTAAGACATTTATAATTTCTAAAACTTTTTTATCATCAGATTTACATTCAATGCCCAGTGCTCCTTGTCCAACTGCATGAAGAGAAATGTCATTTGGAATAATCTGATGAATTCTTGATTCAAAGCCTAATCTCTTTAAACCAGCAGCAGCAAGAATTATACAATCAAATTCTCCTGCATCTAATTTTTCTATTCTTGTAATAACATTTCCTCTGATATCCTTGAAATTAAGATGTGGGTACTTATTTCTTAATTGTGCAAGTCTCCTTAGAGAACTTGTTCCCACAATTGAACCTGTAGGTAAAGTTTCTAATTTATAACAATCATTTTTCTTACTCACGACTAAAGCATCTGCAGGGTCTTCTCTTTTTGTTATACATCCTAATTTAAGGCCACTAGGCAAATTTGTTGGTAAATCTTTTAGAGAATGTACTGCTATGTCTGCTTGGCCTACGAGCATTTGTGCTTCGAGTTCTTTTGTAAATAAACCTTTATCACCTATTTTCGCTAAGGCTACATCAAGAATTTTGTCACCTTGAGTTGCCATGGCCTCTATGGATACCTCTAAATTGGGAATATTTTGTTCTAGTTGATCTTTAACCCACAAAGTTTGTACCATTGCTAGTTTACTTCTTCTACTAGCTATTTTCAGTTTAAAATTAGTCATTAAATATTATTTTGAGTTTGGATTAAAATTAATTCGAATCTATTTTAAGCTATTCTTTTGCAACTTTCCAAAGCAGAAAATTATATTTAACTATTTTTATTTTATATATTCTTTTAAAACCCCATTACGATTTGGATGTCTAAGTTTTCTGAGCGCTTTTGCTTCTATTTGCCTAATTCTTTCTCTCGTAACATCAAAAATCTGCCCAATTTCTTCAAGAGTTTTCATTCTTCCATCATCAATCCCATATCTCAATCTAAGAACATCTCTTTCTCTTGGACTTAGAGTTGCTAGAACTCCCTCTAAATCTTCTCTTAATAAGGTTTTAGAAACATCTTGCTCTGGATTTTCTATATCTGCCTCTATGAAGTCTCCAAGTCTTGAGTCTTCTTCCTTACCTATTGGGGTTTCTAAAGAAATAGGCAGCTGAGCACTTTTGGCAATAAACCTTAATTTTTCAATTGTCATTTCCATACTCTCAGCTATTTCTTCTTCACTTGGCTTCCTTCCGAATTCTTGGCTAAGAACTTTTGTGGTTTTTTTGATTCTGGATATTGTCTCGTATAAGTGAACTGGTAATCTAATAGTCCTACTTTGATCTGCGATTGCTCTAGTGATGGCTTGGCGAATCCACCAAGTAGCATAAGTAGAGAATTTGTAACCTTTTTCATGGTCAAATTTTTCTGCGGCCCTAATCAGACCCAAACTTCCTTCTTGTATTAAGTCTTGAAATGATAAACCTCTATTCATATATTTTTTTGCAATGGAAACAACCAATCTTAAATTTGATTGAACCATTTTTTCTTTAGCTCTTCTTCCTAAAAGGAGTCTTCTTCTGAATTTGGAAAGAGGCATATCTATTAATTCGGCCCATTCTCTAACTGATGGGAAATGACCTTTTTCCGACTCATATTGAGTTGCGATTTCTTCTAATTGGAGTAAATCAGCAATTTTTCTAGCTAGTTCAATTTCTTCATCTGGTCTTAAAAGCCTAATCCTTCCAATTTCTTGAAGGTAAACTCTTATTGAATCTTCAGTATATATACCTTTTGGCCCAAGCTTTATGTTTCCAATCCCTTTGTCTTCTTCCTCAGAATCATTAAATTCATTATTATTTTCTAAACTGCTTACGTTTAAATCTGAAGATGACTGTAGATTTTGACTATTGTTGTTACTATCTTTTTCAACCACTGTTTCTAAATTGGGATCGTTTTTTTTATTAATCTTTTTTTTTGAACTAGGCTTAGAGTTCCTTGATTCTGCTGCGACTGGACACATAATTAACTCCTTTCTACGGTGAATTTAACTAGATAAAATTTTATTTAGGGCTAATCTGTACATTTAGTAGTAAACCCCTTTAATGTTTAAATAATTTTTTTACGAAATGGTAATAAAAAAAGTTTTTCTAAATTGTTGAAAAATTTAAATAGTGCTATAGATTATCTAAAGTAAAAAGTCTTGGGATTTCTCAGACAGGCAGATCATTTTTTGAATTTTAACTCAATGATCCAAGCTTCATGTCTCCCTTAAGAGCAGGATACTTAGCAATGTGCAAAAAACACTTTGTGGAATGTTCAACAATCCAATACTAAGAAAAAGTTTTGAAGCCGGCAAGTAATCAGTTATCAAATATCTCTTTTAAATTCGAGGTTCTCCTTGATACTGGCAGTTTTAGTGATGGTTTTTACTATTTAGATGGAAATAATCTTGGCGTAGAAATTGGTGATATTGTAACTGTAAAACTTAGAGGGAGGTTATTAAATGGGTTGGTGATCTCCAAAGAAAAATTTTCGAAAATTAATGATGATGAAACAAATATTACTGGAAGAAGGAGTATAAAATATTTGTTTGTTGAGGATATTTTGCAGAAAACAATAATTGATGACTGGTGGAGAGAATTGATAGAGTCCCTAGCTTCTTTTTATATGGTTAGTAATTTAAAAATGTTTAAAACGGCATTACCTCCAGGTTGGATTGGTAAACATAAGAAAATTTCTCAGGGCTTAAAAGATCAAATATGGATTGGAATCAAGAGAGAATTAGATATAAGAAAAAATAAATTGACCAAGAAAGAATTTTTATTAATAAATACTTTGCCCAAAGAAGGTGATTGGCAGAGTGAATTAATCAAATCAGGTTTTAATTATAATCTGATTAACAAAATGGTTACTAAAAATTACCTAGTTAAATCTAAAAGAAAAAAAATAATAAATCCTAAATTAAATTTCTCTTTAAACGACCCTATTGCAATAAATAAACCAAATCTTACAAGTGAGCAGGAACTTGCATTTAAAGAATTTCAAGTAATGAAGCCTGGAAATGTCTTGATGCTATGGGGTGAAACAGGTTCAGGTAAAACAGAAGTTTATATGAGGATGTCTGAAGATCAATTGCTTAATAAAAAAAGTTGTTTGGTATTAGCCCCAGAAATTGGCCTGATTCCTCAACTTATTGATAGATTTAGTAGCCGTTTTAATAATGTTGTTTATGAATATCATAGTAACTGCTCATCTAATCATAGAACTTTTGTTTGGAAGAAAATCATTAATACTAATGAACCCATAATAGTAATAGGAACAAGGTCTGCAGTATTTCTTCCAATTAAAAATTTAGGATTAATAATAATGGATGAAGAACATGATGATTCATATAAACAAGATAGCCCTATGCCTTGTTATGACGCACGAGACGTTGCTATTGAAATAGTAAAAAGGAATTCTGCAAAGCTAATTCTTGGAAGCGCAACCCCATCAATGCAGACCTGGAAAAAATGTATTCATGAAAAAAATTTTAAATTGGTACGAATGAGTCAAAGGATATCTAAAAATGAGATACCTGAAATAAGAATTATTGATATGCGAGATGAATTTAAGAAAGGAAATATGAAAATTTTATCCAGTGAATTATTAGAATTGCTTCCCCAACTACCCTTAAATAATGAACAAGCAATAATTTTGATCCCTAGAAGGGGACATAGTGGTTTTTTAAGTTGTAGAAATTGTGGATACTTAATAAATTGTCCAAACTGTGACGTCCCTTTATCAGTTCATCTTGGTTCAAAAGGAAAGAAATGGTTGAGTTGTCATTGGTGTGATCATAAATCGAGACTGATCAATAATTGTCCAGCTTGCAATTCAAAAGCTTTCAAGCCTTTTGGAATAGGGACTCAAAGAGTTATGGAGTTTTTGAATGAAGAATTCCCTGACTTAAGAGTTCTTCGATTTGATCGAGATACAACCTCAAGTAGAGACGGTCATAGAGATATTCTTTCAAAGTTTTCTAAAGGTGATGCTGATATTCTCGTCGGAACTCAAATGTTGGCAAAAGGGATAGACATCCCTAATATTACTCTTTCAGTAGTTATTGCTGCAGATGGATTGCTCCATCGTCCAGATATTTCAGCAGAAGAAAAATCATTACAATTATTTTTACAATTAGCTGGTAGGGCAGGTAGAGCTCAAAAAAAAGGAAAAGTTATTTTCCAAACATATAAACCGAACCATCCTGTGATTTCATACCTTCAGAAAAGAGATTACGAAAGATTCTTGACTGAAACTTCTAAATTGAGAAAAGATGCTAATTTATTCCCATTTTGTAAGGTTTGCCTACTAAAGTTATCGGGTGAAAATTATGAATTAACAGAATTAATTGCAATTAAAGTGGCAAAATATCTACTAAATTTCTGTGAACAAAATAACTGGAAATTAATTGGCCCTGCCCCTAGTTTAATTGCTAAAGTTGGGAAAAAATTTAGATGGCAGATATTAATACATGGTCCTGAAGGTTCAAATATACCTTTGCCAAATAGGTCATCATTATGGGAGATTATTCCAAAAAATGTTTTTTTAACAATTGATGTTAATCCAGTAGAGTTGTAATTACTTTGAAGGAAGTTGAGGTAAATCTGTCCCTAACTTGAATCTATAGAATCTTAATGAATAAGCCAATATTATTATTATTAAAATAATAGATAGCCCAATAATCAATTTGTTCCAGCTCCAGAAAGAAAACTCGAGACTATTCATTTGACCCAGATTTAATTTCCAAATTATTAAATTTCTTGTAATTTCTAAATTTGAATTATTGTTGCCGGTAAGGGTAGCTTTATTTGGGTGAATAATCTTAAAAATGAGTTCTAAATTATCAATATTTTCAATAGAGTTAAGATCTAAGTCCACCCTGTAAAAGTATTTTTTAAAAAAAATGAAGTTTTTCTGAGTACGATTGATTTCTATATTTGTTGATCCTCCAGCCAACTCTCCTGCAGTATTTTGAATTATTTTAAGAACTTGTTTTGTATTCTCTAGATTGAGATTTTTATTTTTCAGAGAAAAAGTTGATTCTTCTTGTGCAATTTCTGAATCAGGAAAAATATCTTTAATTTTATCTTCGAATTTTATCTGCCAAGGGAATTTCTTCATGTATTTACTCTCTATCACTAGATTATTAGTTATTGAATCAGTTTCAGTAATATCAAGGGTATTCTCAACCTTAACGCAGCCACTTAAGAGTGGAATTAATAACAATAGTATAAAAATAATGATCAGTGAAAACCCCTGCTGAAAGGGTTTTGTTGCACCAGTTGGAGTATCAGAAACATTGATAAACTTTTTTTTCTTGACCACCTCTTTTTTTTTGCTCAGTGAGTTAAGAGATTGTTTATTGAGTGATTGGTAGTATTCAAACTCAACGTTCCAATTTTCTGGTTTTTTAATGTCAGGAGAATCTATAACTTCTATCAAATATTTTGCGTTTTCTCTGGTCTTGTTATCATATGATTTGAGAAGTTCTTTGCAGAATCTTTTCGCCTCATCCTTTTTATTGATACCACAAAGAGCAGTAATTAGTATCGTTCTTAAATTCACTCCCTCTTTACTTGATAAAGGAAATGATTCGATTACAGGTAAAAGATATTCAATGCAATAATGATACTCACCTTTAGCTAAAGCAAGTTCTACTGTTTCTAAAACTTGCTCATAAGTTTTCATAAGTTAGGCAACTATCATTGTTCCAATTCCAGAATTTGTAAAAATCTCAAGAAGTAATGAATGTTCTATTTGTCCATCGATTATGTGAGCTGCTTTGACTCCTTGAGCTAAAGCTCTTATGCAGCATTCAGTCTTTGGAATCATACCTTCAGTGACAATTTTTTTATCAATAAAATCTCTTGCCTCTTTAAGATTCATTTTTTCAACAAGACTATCTTTGTTATCTTTTTCTTTTAAAATACCTTGAGTATCAGTAAGAAGTATAAGTTTTTCTGCATTTATTGCGGCAGCAACTTCTCCGGCAACAAAATCTGCATTGATATTATGTGAAATACCCTCCATTGTTGATCCAATACTAGAAATAATAGGGATATATCCTTTAGAAATAAGAGGATCTAATATCTCAGAATTGATTTTCGTGACCTCGCCTACTAAACCATGGCTCCCATCTCCTAATTCCCTGGATTGAATTAGGTTCCCATCAAGACCCGATATCCCCACAGCTAGGGATCCAGTTTTATTAATGCCTTTTACAATTTGTTTGTTGACCCTACCCATAAGAACCATCTCTACAATATCCATTGTTTGTTTATCAGTAATTCTTAATCCATTTTCAAATTTAGGCGATATGTCTAATTTCTTTAACCAATTATTAATTTCGGGACCTCCTCCATGAATTACTATTGGGCATACTCCTACGCTCGATAAGAGAGCTATATCTCGAAAAAAAGCATTTTTTAAATTATCTTCCTCCATTACAGAACCTCCATACTTGATAACAATTTTTCTACCTGAGAAACTTTGTATATATGGAAGTGCTTCGCTTAATATTGATACTCTTTGAGAATCATTCATTATTAAAAATCATTAAAAATTTATTGAATTAAGAAATTAGGTTTTTACAAATACATAACTATATTTAATAAAAGAGAATAAAATCAAATTCTTTTTTATTATCGGCGATAATAAATTCGGATTCAAGACCATTTACGAAAAATCTGTTTAATCTTTCTTGTTTATCAATCCATTTTTCTAGAGGAACAGCATTTAATTCAAAACGCATTCTGAGTCCATTTTTCTCTTCTTTTGTAATTTCTTCTATTTCTTTGAGTTGCGGAGGATTATCCTCGTCCCACAAATTTAAAGCTTCTAATGATGATTCAAGATGAGCTTTTATCCCATACCTCCATCTTGTGACATCTTTAACTAGTGCCGTTAATTCTTTTGGCCTGTTAAATCTATTTGTCGTAAAATTTGCCTTGTCGCACAATTCTGCTGGGGGTATTTCAGAAGTCTTTAAACCCAATCCAATTAGAAAAATAGGTACTCCATAAAAAAAAGTAGGTACACTTAGGTTTACTGAGTCTGTAAAGTAAGCAGTCATTCCAACAAAAGCTAATATACCTCCTGTGGTTACGATGAAGTTTCCAGGCGATAAGTATTTCTTCATTTTGATCTAGTAGAATGATTTTTAAATGTGCTAATAAGTATTATGCAAGATTCTATTACTTCAAATCAAGGTGATTTAATCTTAAAACTTGATCAAGAAAGAGCATGGCTCTTAGAAAATCTTGATAAAGGTAAATGGACAGAAATTAGAAGTGAACTTGCTGCTCTTGAAAGAAAAATAAGCAAATTAATTATAAGTGTTCAAGAAAATAATGTTGATATTTGATTTAAAATGGTATTTCGTCAACTTCGGGCACTAAAGGTGAACTATCCCAACTAGAATTTTTTGTGTTTTCTTTTTTATCAAATGATTCATTATTTGCTTTTTGATCAGATTTGATAACTTCTACTGGTGTTATTTGATGAATCTTTGAAGCTGTTAGTTCTGGTTGCTTTTCTTTAGTTCCGTCTTTCCTAGTGACTGAGTTCATTCTAAGACGTCCCTCTATAACAATATTTTGCCCCTCCTTTAGTTCCTCTATCATTTCTTGGGCAATATTGCCCCACCCTAAAATCTTGAGTTCTCTGGTTGGATCTTCACTACGTAATCCTTTAAAATTAACAATCATTTCTGCAATTGGAATTTGGTTTTCTTTGGTATACCTCATTTGTGGAGCGCTATTAATTACCGCTTGAATTAAACAATGATTCATTACTTTCTATTTAATTAAAGACATACTGATGCAGAATCAAAGAAATTGCTACGAAAATGTTTGGATCCTATCAGGAACTTCGGATGGACCTGTAATAGCAAAAAGGCTTCTTGAACTAAACTATTCAGTCTTCGCAAGTGTTTTAACTTATAGGGCAGGGCAATCTTATATGAAAAATTCAAAGTTACATATCATTACGGGTAAATTAAGAGATAAAGAGGAAATAATTAATTTCATAAAGAAAAATCAAATCAAATGCGTTGTAGATGCTACTCATTCGTTTGCCGTAATGATTTCTAAAAACCTTAATGATGCATGCAAAGAAATTAATACACCTCTTTTAGTATTTGAGAGAAAAGTCCCCTTGAATAACTCGAGTAATTTTAATTATATTCATGATTTAAAGGACATAAATAAAAGAGATCTAGAAAATAAAAACATTCTTCTCGCAATAGGATCTAGATTTCTTAACGATACTGCTGATTATTATATAAATTGTAAAGCAAATGTATTCGCAAGAGTGCTTCCAACTTATGAAAGCATAACCAAAGCTTTTGGATCATGTATAAAAAATTCAAATATAGCAATACTTGAACCGAGTAAAAGTGGGGAAGGTATTTTAGAAAAAAAACTTTGTGATTTTTGGGGGATAGATTATGTACTATGCAGAGAATCTGGAAGTTATTCTCAGAAAAACTGGGAAAGTATCATTTCTGGAAGTAAAATGAAATTATTTTTGGTCAAAAGGCCAAAATTAAAAAAAGATTATTCTTACTATTTTTATCAATATGAGAATCTGATAGATCACATAATTAGTAGATATTGATGGTTAATTAATTATGGAAGTATTAATTATGATCACAACTGAATCAACTAAAACAAATGCTTTGCGTCTGGCTAAGTTACTTATACAAAAAAAACTTGCAGCTTGTGTTTCCATAAAGCAAATCTTTTCAATTTATGAGTGGGACAATAATATTGAAGAAACAATAGAGTTTGAAATAATAATAAAAAGTAAACCAGAATTTAAAGATGATTTAATTGATTCCTTACATAAAATTTCCACATATGATGTTCCGCAAATTATTTATAAAAAATATAATACTGATATCAAATATTATGATTGGTTGAAAAAGACTATTTGATCAAACTTTTTTTATTAACTCTTTAAGATCAATACTTGATCTAGATCCTAATTGAGTAATTATTTGCCCAGCACAAATTGAACCTATCTCTCCGCATTTTTTGAGGGAATAATTATTTATTAATCCATGAATAAATCCTCCAGCATAAATATCTCCCGCTCCTGTAGTATCGATAACCTTGCCTTTTGAAATTGACTTAATTACTTCTACATCATTTTTGTTTATTATTAGAGAACCATTGCCACCTAGAGTTACTACTACTAATTCACATAAAGAAGAGAGGTCATCTTTGCACTTTGCTAAGTTATCCTTTTTAAATAGACTTAAAACCTCGGATTCATTACAAAAAACT
>JFLJ01000102.1 GCA_000634115.1 Prochlorococcus sp. scB241_528O2
CGGATTCATTACAAAAAACTATATCTACATAGTTATCAATTAATTCTAAGAAACTCTCTCGATGTCTATCTACACAAAATGAATCAGACAATGAAAGGATTATTTTTGTATTAGATAGTTTTGCAATTTGGGCTGCTTTAAGAAAAGCATTCTTAGCTAATTCGCTGTCCCATAAATAACCTTCTAAATACAAGTATTTACTCTTGTTGAGCACACTAAAATCAATATCTTTTGGTTCAAACTCTACAGATGCGCCTAGATAGGTGCACATAGTTCTTTGAGCATCAGGTGTAATCAAAATTATTGAATGGGCAGTTGAGGTCCCTTCCTTAGTTTGTGGAGTGTTAAATATAGTTTTACTTTTTTTTATATCAGAAGAAAAGAAATTTCCAAATTGATCGTTTTTCACCCTCCCAATAAACTGTACATGATTACCTAATTCTGCTAAACATACAACTGTATTTGCTGAGGAACCCCCTGATATTTGTTTAATCACTTTGCATTTCTTCAAGAGTGTCTCTGAATCTTCGGAACTAATTAGATTCATTGATCCTTTTTTAAAATTATTTAATTCAAGAAACTCATCATCAATATTGACAATAATATCTACTATTGCGTTGCCCAGGCCAATGAGGTCAACTATTTTATTGTGTTCAAAATGTCTAAAGGATTCCCTCATTAATTTATAAGTGAATTACCTAAGAAGTGCTCTTTTAGGACCATGAATTGGGTCTTCAATTACTATGGTTTGATCTCTATTTGCCCCCAACGAGACAATAGCAATTGGAACCTCCATTAATTCAGCTAAAAATCTGAGATAATTCATTGCATTTTGAGGGAGATCAGATAGATTTCTGCAATTTGCAGTTGAACATTGCCAGCCTTTTAATTTTTTGAAGATAGGCTTACATTTTTTTAAGTCATCTGAATTTGTTGGAAAGTAGTCTATTTCCTCTCCATCTAGATCATATGCAATGCAAACTTGAATCTCATCTAATTCATCTAATACATCTAGTTTCGTAACTGCTAAACAATCAAGACCATTTACAGATACTGCATATTTACCAATAACACCATCAAACCACCCACATCTCCTCCTTCTCCCAGTAGTGGTTCCAAATTCACTGCCTCTATCACAGAGTTGATCATTGATACTTCCCTGTAATTCAGTAGGAAATGGACCCTCTCCTACTCTTGTGGTGTATGCCTTTGCAACTCCTATAACCCTATCAATTAATGTAGGACCAACTCCAGCTCCAATGCATGCCCCTCCTGATATGGGGTTTGATGAGGTAACAAAAGGATAAGTCCCATGATCCAAGTCAAGCAGAGTACCTTGAGCACCTTCAAATAGAATATTCTTCTTATCTTTGGAGGCTGCATGGATAGTTCTTGTACAGTCAACAACATGGTTTGATAATCTTTCCCCATAGTCAAGATATTCTTCAACAATGTCTTCTAATTTGAGTGGTTTAATTCCATAGATTTTTTCAAGTAGACCGTTTTTTTCTCTTAATGGAATTTCGATCACATCACTTAGCCTTTCCCTATTAAGCAAATCTCTTACTCTAATGCCATTTCTTTGCGACTTATCCGCATAAGTTGGACCAATACCCCTACCTGTAGTTCCTATTTTGTTTGAACCTCTATCAGTTTCCATAGCTTCATCTAATATTCGGTGGTAAGGCATTGTTACATGTGATGTTGATGAAATTTTTAATCCTGAAATATCAATTCCATTATCAATTAACATATCTATTTCTTTGAGCAAGATTTTTGGATCTACAACTGTTCCAGATCCAATTAAACAAGTAGTATTTTTATAAAGTATCCCTGAAGGAATTAAATGTAATTTAAGTACTTTATCCTCTACAACTATAGTATGCCCTGCATTTACACCGCCTTGGTAGCGAACGACAACATCAGCCGAACGACTAAGTAGATCGGTTATTTTACCTTTTCCTTCGTCGCCCCATTGGGCTCCGATTACAACAACATTGGCCAATTTTAGAAGAGCATTATTTTTGTGCGAATATATAATATATTCAAAAATCTTGGTTTACTTTTGAAAAGTAAATGAATTGTATCAACTTTCTCTGAGAACCATTTTTTCAGCAAGAGAAAATTCTTTGGTTAAACGCTCCTTAAGTTTATCTGGTAAAGGTCTACTTGCAAAGGTTTTGTAATGGCCTGCCATAGCATTTAATGCTGTTTGCATGGTGGTAAAAGATTGAGTTTTGTTCACCATTCCTCTGTTTCTATATCTAGAAATATAGTCAGTTATGAGGGTAAGAGCTTCACTTCTTACTTCATCTTTATTTGCAGAATCTTTTGGAGTATTAACAGCTGTTTGTAATGTTTCAATAACCGAAATTGTATCTTGTGTATAGTTACCTGTCATTGAGGTTTGTGCAGCTATGGAAGGGGAATTAAATAATGAAAAAACAACAATCAATGAAAGTGAAAAAGATATGGCTTTGGTAAGATTTTTGAAAATTAATTCTGATGTCCATTTCATTAACATAGTTTAGCTCCCAAAAATTTAGCCTTCAGAATTTTTATTGTACATTATTTCTGATTCGGAAATAAATCTTTCAAACAATTTATCGGCACTAATTTTAAATTTAGTATTATTTATTCTGCATATAAGCTCTACTTCTTTGTTAATGGCATCTCTACCAATAATTATCTGAAAAGGAATTCCAATTAGTTCTGCATCTTTAAATTTCACACCCGCTCGATCTTCCCTATCATCAAGCAGGACGTCAATTTTATTAATTATAAAATTGTTATAAATTTGATCAGTAAGATCTTTTTGAATTGGATCTTTTAGGTTTGTTGGAATAATAATGACCTCAAAAGGAGAAATCTGGATTGGCCAACAAATTCCCTTTTGATCATGATTCTGTTCAATAGCAGCTTGTGCTATTCTTGACACTCCAATTCCATAACAACCCATCCACAAATTTTTCAAATGACCATCCTTATCAGAAAACTTAGCATTTAATTTTTCACTATATTTTTGACCTAGTTGGAAAATATGTCCAATTTCTATACCTTTTTTCTCTTTAAGTTTCTCATTTTCATTAATTTTTATTTTATCTCCTTTTTTAGCATTCCTGATGTCCTCAATAAGATAACCATCATTCGACGCAAAAGAAAATTCCTGGAAAACTTTGTGAAAATTAACCTTATTCCCACCACTTATAAACTTTGAAAGACTATTTGCTGAATGATCAATTATTCTGGTCCATTTTTTATCCCAATTAGAACTTGCTTTGATAATTTCATTATCCAAGTCTGGCCCAATAAAACCTAAAGGAAAGTTAATTAGGTTTTTTTCGATAATGCTTTTGTTTTCAATTTTCTGAAGATTAAGCAGATTGGAGCTATGAATTTTATTTATTAAGTTAAAGAGCTTTACTTCATTAATATGTTGATCTCCTCTTAGGCATGCAAGAATTGGCACCTCCTTTTTATCTTCGAACTTTGCAAGGAATACTACGACTTTAATAATCTGACTAGAGTCTAAATTATTATTTTTACAAACTTCGAGAATTGTTTTTTGTTGAGGCGTTTCTATCCACCCTGAAATATTGTCTTTTAATGGAATAGGTTGAGAGGGTATAGAAACAGCTTTTTCAATATTTGCGGCATAAGAACCGCTTTCAGTAAACAAGATGGAATCTTCTCCAGTATCTGCAGTAACCATAAATTCTTTGGAGGAGGCACCGCCAATAGCTCCGCTATCTGCTTCAACTCCTACTGTCTGGAGTCCACAAGATTTAAAAATATTATTATAAGCATTGCCCATCTTTTCATAAAATGAGGCCAAATCATTTTCTGAAGAATGAAAAGAATAACCATCTTTCATTATAAATTCTCTACTTCTCATTAATCCAAACCTCGGTCTTATTTCATCTCTAAATTTTGTCTGAATTTGGTAAAAACATTGAGGTAATTGCTTATAGGAATTAATGATCTCTGATGCAATACTTGTAATCACTTCTTCATGTGTTGGAGCTAAACCAAATTCTTTTCCTTGTCTATCTTTGAGACTAAACATTATTCCTTCTCCTGCAGTATATCCTTCCCACCTTTCACTTTTTTTCCATAAATCTGCAGGATGAAGTTGAGGTAAGAGTAATTTAGTGCAGCCAATACTATTAAGTTCCGTTTCGATTATTGCTGATATTTTTTCAATAACTCTAAGCATTAATGGCATGTATGCATAAATACCACTGTTAATTCTGCGAATGTAACCTGCTTTTAAAAGTAATTGATGTGAAATAATCTCAGCTTCAGAAGGTGTGTCACGAAGTGTCCCCAGAGGAAATGAGGTGGTCACGCGCATACAAAAATCCCTTAATAATATCTAATTTTATCAATTAAGATGATAAAAAAATTAAAAGTGTCTTGAGTCCCTCAACGCAACTAGTCTAGAGATATTCTTTCTGCTAGTTTTTTCAGTAATGAAGTTTAAACTTTTTACAAAGTTGATTATCTCTAAAACATTTCTTTAAGGTTATGGAAAATATAGATTCCAAGATTTCTAGCGAAGAGGAATTAGTAGGTATTGATGAGGTTCAAAAATTTCTAAATCGATCAAGAGCCTCTGTTTATAGATATACAAATACTGACTTAAGAAATCTAAACCCTAGCTTTAATCCAAGAAAATTAAATCCAGAATTTAGAACTGATCAAAAAGATCCTTTAAAATTCCATCCCAATGAAGTTGCAAGATTTGCAAAGGATATTTTAAGAATTAAGGAGGTGACTGTTGAGGTATTCAATACACCATCCTCAGCGGCTCAAAACATATTGGTACAAATATTAGACGAATTAAAATCTATTAGATCATTACTTGAAAAAGAATAATTAAAAATTCACTATAGAATGTTTTGATTTATTGACATTTAGAATGTAGGATAAGGGTGTTCAATTATCTCCTTAACATTTACCAATTAAGAGTTCTTGAGTTATACGAAATCAAAGCACTTTACAAAAAGTAAATTAAGCGAAGAATCTTCTCTTGGTTCTGCTTTAAGTGATTTTGTAAAAGATGATGATGACCCTTTAAGTATAAGGAGTTTATCATTAACATCTTTAGGTATTATTTTTGCCTTTCTGACATTTGTATTACCTTCGATTAGCATTCTAGTTGGAAGACCTTTCTCTGAAGGGAATGAGGTAATTTTTAATCACGATTTTAAGAAAGATGGATCTTAGTTCGATACCTCCATCTCCAATGAAGGGAATAGTAAATATAGTTGTCGAAATACCTGCAGGCAGTAGAAATAAATATGAATATTGTTCCGAAGCAGGAATAATGGCATTAGATAGAGTATTGCATTCTTCAGTGAGGTACCCTTTTGATTATGGCTTCATCCCAAATACCCTTGCTGATGATGGTGCTCCTCTTGATGCCATGGTAATAATGGATGAGCCCACTTTTGCTGGTTGTCTAATAAAAGCTAGACCTATTGGAGTTTTAGATATGCATGATTGTGGTGCATATGATGGAAAACTTTTATGTGTGCCGATGGCCAATCCTCGACAGGCCAATATAGTAAGTATTAAGCAAATTGCTCCGAATCAGCTTGAGGATGTTGCTGAGTTTTTTAGAACCAGCAAAGGTCTTGATGGAAGAACAGTTCAAATTGATGGGTGGAGAGATTTTGATGTGGTTGAAAATTTATTGAAAAATTGCATTCCCCTAAAAAAGAAAAATTTTAAAGTGCTTAAGAAATCAACCATTAGTAAAGTAAATTGAAAAAAATAATATTTTATAGTTATTTAAAATGTTCTACTTGCAGGAAAGCGGCAAAGTGGCTTGATAAAAAAAATTTCGAATATCAATTAATTGATATTGTAAAAGAACCTCCATCATTTGATTATTTAAATCTAGCTTTAGAACTATACTCTGCAGAGAAAAAAAGGATATTCAATACTAGAGGTAAAGCATTTAAATCGATTAATCTTGATATTAATTGCTTATCAAGGGAAGAAATTATTAAACTTCTTTTAAGTGATGGCAAATTAATAAAAAGACCATTTTTAGTTTATAAAGAAAAAGTAATATTAGGATTTAACGAAATTGAATATGCCAAACAATTTATCTAAGGTTAAAAATCAAGCCTTTAATTAATTTATGAATGCTTCTGTTAAAAGTTTTTTAAAAGAATGGGGTCTACTAATTCTGTTAACTTTTTTTGTTTCTTCTTGTAGATCATTTTTTGCCGAACCTCGTTATATCCCTTCCGGCTCTATGCTCCCAGAATTACAAATTAACGATAGGTTAATTGTAGAAAAATTCTCTATAAGGAACTCTTTACCAGAAAGAGGAGATATTGTCGTTTTTAAATCACCTTACTCATTTGATAAAAAACTAATTTCATCGAGATCTAAACCTTTACCCCAAAAAGGATATTGTGTTTTTATGAGTTTTCCTCCAATGTCTTTAATTCCAGGCTTGAGGGATCAAGCTTGCGATGCTTACATTAAGAGAGTAGTTGCACTCCCAGGAGAAATTGTAAGTGTAAATACTAAAGGTGAAGTAATAATTAATAATAAATTGATTCCTGAACCTTATGTATCTTATAAGTGTTCATTATCCTTTTTTAATAAATGTGGTGAATTTGAAAATCTAAAAGTGCCAAAAGATCATTTTTTGGTTTTAGGTGATAATAGATCAAATAGCTGGGATGGAAGATATTGGCCTGGAAGTAAATTTCTTCACAAAAAGGAGATTATTGGAAAAGCTTATTTAAGATTTTGGCCTCTAAGTAAGGTTGGCTTTTTTAATTAATAAACGCTTTCTTCTTGTTAGACTTTCAAGAAAACTGTTTTAAAACGTTTTTATTTTAAAGGGCTCCAGAAGCTGTTGAATCTATTATTCCTCCCAGATGAGTTGTAATGTTAAGGGCACTAATAACCGGCGTTTTAGTGGGATCATTAAAGAGGTCAATTACAGTTATGCCACCATTACCTTGTTTTATCATCCAAATATTTGAATAATTCATCCCAAGCATATTACAAATGAGAGTTTTATTGACTGCATCATGAGCAACTAGAAGGGTTAGGTCATTATATTTTTGAGATAAACAAATTTTGTCAAAAGCTTCTATTGATCTTGAGGATACATCTTTTATTGATTCTCCTTCGGGCATTATTACTCCTTCAGGTTTATCGTGCCAATTCTTAAGTAGAAGAGGCCACTTTTCTCTAATTTCTTCTTCTAGCTTGCCCTCCCATAATCCATGGCTAATTTCTATAAGTGAATCTATTTTTTCTATTTTTAAATCTTTGTTATTTTGAAGAATTATTTGCGCAGTCTCGTAAGGCCTATCCATTGAGCTTGAGAAAGCCTTATTGAAAGAAATATTTTTCAAATATTCAAAAGTCTTTCGCGCTTGATCTTTACCGTTCTCGTTTAAAGGAATATCAATTTGGCCTTGGAATCTACCTTCTTTGTTCCAGTTTGTCTCACCATGCCTTATTAGAAAAATTCTTGAATCTCCAATTTGACTAGGAATATTTTTATTAAGATGAGAAGTTTGATTTAAACATTCAATTTGTGTCTTAAAAGAATTCTTATGACTTGAAATATTGAGGATTGAGAAAGAAGCATTTTCCAATCTTATTTTCCTAAAACCTTGTTTTGGCTTGCCTAATAGCAAGAGGATTAAACATCTAAGAATCGCATTATGTCCGACTACTAAAATATTTGAATCTTCTTTGTCTAAATAAATTTTCAAAATATCTTCTATGAAATTATTTGCTTGATCAAATAATTCTTTAATTGGTTTATAAGTGTTGCCGTCAATTCTTTCTAAAATTAGATTTTCTGGATCATTTTTCCATATAGGGTAAATTTCCGGAAATTTGTTTTTTATTTCATCAATTTTCAAACCAGACCATTCACTGAGGTCTACCTCTAACAAATTCTTATCAAAGATAATATCAAGTTCTTTATTAAAGCTCTTTTTAATGGTTTTTGCAGTCTCCGAAGCTCTAACAAGAGGGGATGAATAGATCTTATCAAATTTTATTTTTGATAATGATTTGCCAGCCTTGAGCGCTTGTTCGTATCCTTCATCAGTTAGTAATGAATCATCTGTTCTTCCTTGAATTAATCCTTTTGCGTTGAAACTGCTTAGTCCATGCCTAACCAAAACTAATCTAATAGTCATTATATAAATTTAAGAATTATGATAATTTAATCATCTCATGGCGTGATAAAAATAGGTATATCAATATTAGAAATTTCAATGATAACTAACTGTAGTTTTCCACTTTATAATAAATTATGATTTTTAAAAATATTTCTCAGACAAAACTTTCTTTAGCTTTAATTTCTTTAGTCATAACTTTTTTTGTATGGCAACAAGGCTTAAGAGACAGTTTGAGTAGACCATCTGTATCATTTGACATAACTCAAAAAGAACAGGAAATAGTTGAATTAGCAGGACAATCAATACCAATAAATCTTAAAAATTTTTTTATCACAAACGATCCTGTTGATGAAATAAATAATTCACTTTCTCAGGTCTCATTTAATGAGCTCACAGAGAGAAATAAATTAATTCGGATAATTTCTTCTGAATCAATAGAATCTGTAATAGGAAAAGATATATCCAAAGATTTTGAAAATAAAAACTATAACTTACTAATTGATGAGATAGAAAAGAAATTGAATAATAATTCTTATAAAACTAATTCTGATATATTTGATTCATTTAAAGATGATAGGTTTCTGTATCATCTTTTAAGCAAGAAATTTGATTTTGATGATAGTTCATTAATAACAAAATCATTTTCAAGCAAAATGTTTTTAAAAATATTAGCCATCAGATTAATACCATTATTAACAATTTTGATTGGTTCAATTATGGCTTTAAAAACATTATGGACTTCAATTTCTTTAAAAAAGTTTGGGTGGAAAAAAATTGAACCCTTAGACTTAGAATTAATTGATATGGTTTTATTAATTGCAGGGGGATTTGTTGTATTAGGAGAAGTTTTTTCACCTTTATTTTCAATTAGTTTAGTTGAACTTTTTTCTAAAAATATTTCAAATGAGTTGTCTCAATCTCTAAAAATATTTTTTGGATATATTTTTATGGCTATTCCACCATTATTAATAGTTTATTATCAAATTAAATCTTTGAATGGAGAATTTAATTTTTCAAAAGATTATTTTCAGTTCAATTTCTCGTCTCTCAAAGATGCAATTATTTACGGTATTAAAGGCTGGTTAACTATTATTCCTTTTGTTTTATTGATTTCTGTAATTATGAATATTCTGATTGATAATCAGAATGGAAGTAATCCTTTACTGGAAATTGTTTTGAATAATAAGAATTACTTTTCATTTATTATTTTATTTGTAACAACTACTCTCTTAGCTCCTTTCTTTGAAGAGATTATATTTCGCGGTGTTTTATTGCCAACTCTCTCAAGAGATTTTGGAATAATTTGGGGAATTATAGTTTCCGCTTTTATTTTTGCTTTGGCTCATTTAAGTATAGGAGAAATGCCTCCATTATTTGTTCTAGGAATAGGACTAGGAATTACAAGAATCGCCTCAGGTAGTTTGCTCTCTTCAGTGATTATGCATTCTATGTGGAATGGATTAACCTTCTTAAATTTATTCTTATTAAGAACATAAAAAATTTAGTTTTATTACTTGCGTATTAATCTAAAAGATGTTTATTTAATTAATAACACTTCTTTTATTCTTTAAGTAAAGATATAGATTAGACCTTATGGTAAACAATGTTATTAAAAAAAAAAGTTAAATATGAAAGTCAAAAAAATTCAGAAAAGATATCTAATCTAAACATTAAATTAATAAATCAAATAATCGACGCCGTTAACACCTCTCTTATAGTTTTAATCTCCGCATTATTTTTCTTATCTTTAAATAGTCAAAGGAAGTGGTCAAATACATATAAAACTTTATCTAAAACAAAAGCAATGAATAATAATCTGATTGACTATGTTTCTAAAACAGAAGAGTTTTATATTAGCAAACTTGAGTCTCTCAATACTTCTAGAAAAACAAAACCTAAAGATTTGATTTACCTAGATAAAGTTGCAGAAAAAAAAGAAAGTTTATTAAAGAAAAATTTTAGAACTTTAATTGAAGGTTTTAGTGATAGCAAATATCAAAGGGGGTATTGATGAAAAAATACAAAAAAATTGTTCGTTTAGTCCCCCTTGATCATAGGAGATTTAAATTACTCTATATTTTTAGCTTGATAATAGTACTTAGTTTGTTTGGGAGGTTAATTAGATTGCAAGTCTTTAATGCCTCTGATTTGCAAAGGAAAGCGAGATTAATACAATCTTCTAAAACTGCCTCCTTAAAAAAAAGGAGATCAATTGTCGACAGAAACAAAAGATTGATTGCTTATGATAAACCACTCTATAAATTATGGGCCCATCCAAAATATTTTAATTTCCCTGGTGACTCAATTAAAAGAGTTCGCAGTATTGAAGAAGTTGTTAAAAAATTAGCCCCTATTTTGGAAATTAAAGATGAAATTCTTTTGGGAAAATTTGATAATAAAAATAGCGGCATCAAGCTTTTGGATAAAATTTCTGAAGAAAAAGCTGAAAAGATTAAAAATCTTCAAATAAGCGGACTTGATTTGTTTAAATATTCACAAAGATATTACCCACAAGGCGAGCTCTATTCTAATCTTGTTGGTTTTGTAAATGATGAAAATAAGGCTTCCGCAGGATTAGAGCTTCATTTAGATAACTATATTAAGGTAATTAATAAAAGTAATTTAATAAAAAGAGGAGGAGATGGCACACCTCTTCCTGATAATTCAGCTCCAGGAGATTTTATTTCTGATTACAAAAGCTTAGGTTTAACAATAGATTCGAAATTACAGAAAGCTTCATTCAATGCATTATCGAAGCAAGTAAGCGAATGGGAAGCAAAGAAGGGATTTGCAATAGTTATGAATGTTAATAATGGTCAGATTCTTTCCTTGGTTACAGTGCCTTCATATGATCCGAATAAATTTTGGCATTATGATACTGAACTCTTTAAGGGTTGGTATTCTCAAGATTTATTTGAGCCAGGTTCAACTTTTAAACCTATTAATCTTGCCTTGGCGTTAGAAGAAAAAGTAATCCACAAAGATGGTTTAGTTGAAGATATTGGAAAGGTTAATGTTGGAGGATGGACACTTTCTAATTGGAATAAAAAAGGTAATGGATACATTGATTATCCAAAAGTATTGCAGGTTTCAAGTAATGTTGGGATGGTAAAGATAATGCAAAATTTAGACCCTAATATTTACTGGGATTGGCTAAAAAATTTAGGTATAAATACAAATTTAGAGACTGACTTATATGAATCAACTGCAGGCCAACTAAAGAGAAAAGATTTATTTGTAAATCAATCTATTGAACCTGCTGTGGCTTCTTTTGGTAAAGGGTTCTCAATCTCGCCACTTAAATTGGTGCAACTTCATGCGGCTCTAGCAAATGGCGGTTTTGAAGTGACTCCCCATGTAACCTCAACATTTAAAGAAAGAGTAAATAAAAATCCAAAAAAACAATTTTTTTCACATGAGGTCTCTACAACAATTCTTGAATGGATGGAGACCGTAGTAGATAAAGGTAGTGGATCTGGAGTAAAAATAGAGGGTTATAGAATAGCTGGAAAAACAGGGACTTCTCAAAAAGCTTTAAATGGTTCTTATACCAGTAAAAAAGTTTGTAGTTTTGTAGCTACCTTACCAGTTAATGATCCGAAATATGTTGTCCTTGTGGTTGTTGATGAGCCATCTAAACCATATGCATATGGTGCAACTGTTGCCGTACCAGTCGCAAAAGAAATTATAGAGAGTTTGATAGTAATTGAAAAAATACCTCCTAATATTAAAGATCCAGGAATGATTGTTAAAAAACCCTAAAATTTTTCAAATTTATAAATATTTAGTTCACTATTTGATGATTTCATTAGGAATTAAAGCTAATTTATATGTATCTATATGATTATCTTGATATGAAATCAATTTTAGAGCAGTTGTCCTCAATGACTGTTGTTGTCGCTGATACTGGAGATTTAGATTCGATAAAAAAATTTCAACCAAGGGACGCTACTACCAACCCATCACTAATACTAGCTGCCGCTAAGAATCCTGATTATGTGAAATTAATAGATAAAGCTTTAGAAAGTTCAGAAAATACATTGACAGATGGATTCTCTGAAGTTGAATTAATTAAAGAAACTGTTGATCAGGTTTCAGTTTTTTTTGGAAAAGAAATATTGAAAATCATTTCAGGGCGTGTATCTACAGAAGTTGACGCAAGACTTAGCTTTGACACTGAAGCCACGGTAAAAAAAGCAAGAAAATTAATCAATCTCTACAAAAATTTTGGAATTGAAAAGGAAAGAATTTTAATTAAGATTGCCGCAACTTGGGAAGGAATTAAAGCAGCGGAAATTTTGGAAAAAGAGGGTATTAAATGCAACTTAACTCTACTTTTTAACTTCTCCCAAGCTGTAGCTTGTGCAAATGCAAAGATCACCTTAATTTCTCCGTTCGTTGGTCGTATATTGGATTGGCATAAAGCAAAAACTGGTAAAACTAGTTTTGCAGGTTCTGAAGACCCTGGTGTTATTTCGGTTACGCAAATTTATAAGTACTTTAAAGAAAAAGGATTCAAGACAGAAGTAATGGGAGCAAGTTTTAGAAATCTTGATGAAATAAAAGAATTAGCAGGATGCGATCTTCTAACAATCGCACCAAAATTTCTAGAGGAACTAAAAAAAGAAAAAGGAGTTTTAATTAGGAAATTAGAGGCAAGTACCCAAATGAATAATTCTATTGACTACAAATTTGAAGAAAAAGATTTTAGATTGAGTATGTTAGAGGATCAAATGGCGAGTGAGAAGCTTAGTGAAGGTATCACAGGATTCAGTAAGGCTATAGAAGAATTAGAAGAGCTTTTATTAAAGAGATTCTCAGAAATTAAAAATCATAAATTACTTTCTGCTTAATAAATTTGAGTTTTAATTGAAAAAAAAATTAATTTACACTATTTGTTAAAAGTCTTCTTATAACTCTTTTTGCAATGTCTTCATAAGTCATTTCCCCTGATAATATTTGAGCAATACGTTTAGGAGCTGTTTTTCTTTTAATACCTAATTGATAGCCAGTTCTTGGGAATCTATAAAAGACCTGCGCAATTCTCCTCCCCCAAGCCATTGATTTCCCCCAATTGTCGTTAATTTGTTTTGTATAAAGATTTAAATTATCTACTTTCCCTGATAGGCATTGATCTATGCATTCTGTAGCATAAAAACTGCTAATTAAAGAAGGTCTAATTCCTTCAGCTAAAAATGGATCGCATAGAGAGGCTGCATCTCCAACTGCTAAAACTTTATCACCATTAATTGGGTGGATGCCATTCCATATTCTAAGTTTCTTATTTATTGCTTTGTAAGAAAAATCATCAAATCCAAAGCTTCTAATAACTTCATTATTTATAGTCTGATTTTCTAAAAGACCATTATTTATAAAAGTACCTAAACCAATATTTAAACTATCTTTTAGAGGGAATGCCCATGCAAATCCATATTTTATAAATCCAAACTCAAATCTAACTGCATTTCTAGGAATTTCTCCTAAACCTTTCAATCTTAATGAGATTGTGTTTGCAAATTTCGGTTTTCTTGGCCCCAATTTGAAATATCTGGCCCATTGGGATTGGGACCCATCTGCAACAACAAGAAATTCAGAGATATATTTTTTTTTGTTATTGCAAATAATTTCCCATTTGTCATTTTTTTTTGTGATTTTTTTTATTAATACTGGTCTTATTATTTGGACTCCATTTTTCAAGGATTCATTTTGTAATAATTGATCAAGTTTCTCTCTTTTAATAATCCAAAAGGGAGATTCACCAGTTAGATCAGCGATCACATTATCTGAAGATTTCCATCTGAATTCAACATTCTTAATTTTTGCCTCAATGGAATCTTTTATGTCTAAAGGGAGAAATCTTTGCATTGAAGAAGCCATCCCCCCAGCACATGGTTTATAATTTTCAAATTTTTCTTTTTCAATAACTAGAACTGTATATCCTTTTTTTGATAGGTTAAGAGCTGTGGAAGATCCAGATAAACCTCCACCAATTATTACTACGTCAAAGTCTTTCAAACTTTAAGAATTTCCTTCTCTTTTTCGGACAATTTAGTTTCTATTAAAGCAATAAATTTATCAGTAATTTTTTGAATTTCAGATTGATTATCTCTAGATTCGTCAATAGAAATAAGACCATCTTTTTCGTCTTTTTTTTCTTTATCAACAGCATCTCTTCTAATATTCCTCAAAGCTACTTTCCCCTCCTCTGCATATTTAGAGGCTAATTTACAAAATTCCTTCCTTCTTTCCTCTGTTAGTGGAGGAACATTTATTCTTATTACTTTCCCATCATTATTTGGAGTAATACCTAAATCGCTCATCGAAATTGATTTCTCTATAGATTGTAAACATGAAATATCGAACGGTTGTATTGAAATCGTTTGTGAATCAACAGTACTGATTGTGGCAAGTGATTTTATTGGAGTTTCTGTACCGTAGTAATCAACACTTACTCTATCTAACAATGAAGCATTAGCTCTACCAGTTCTTATAGTATTAAAGTTTCTTTGTGTGGCTTCAATACTTTTATTCATATTTTCTTGAATTTCTTGTACTTTCATAATAAAAAAATTTAAATAAGCTTTAACTAATTAATGAACCTATAGGTTCACCTGCAACAGCTTTTGAGATGTTCCCTTTTTTGAATATATCAAATACCATAATAGGGATATTATTGTCTTTGCATAGCGCAATAGCAGTACTGTCCATTACTGCTATCTCATCACTAAGTACTTGCTGGTAACTGAGAGTAGAATATTTTTTTGCATCTTCGAATTTATTCGGATCACAATTATATACACCATCAACTTTGGTAGCCTTCATTACAACTTCAGCGTTTATTTCAGCTGCCCTCAGAGCTGCTGTTGTGTCAGTTGTGAAAAATGGATTTCCGCATCCACCTCCGAAAACTACAACTCTACCTTTTTCTAAATGCCTCATGGCTCTTCTTCTAATATAAGGCTCTGCAATTTCCTGCATTTCTATCGCAGTTTGAACTCTGGTTGCCACTCCTACTCTTTCCAAACCATCTTGCAGTGAAATAGCATTCATTACGGTTGCCAGCATTCCCACATAATCAGCCGTCGCTCTATCCATACCATCTGCAGACCCTTTAAGACCCCTAAAAATATTCCCACCTCCAACAACTATTGCAAGTTGTATATTATTTTCGACTACTTTTGAAACGTCTTCTGCGATTGATTGAACTATAGCAGGATCAATCCCATAAGGTTTTTCACCCATTAGTGCTTCACCACTAAGTTTCAAGAGAACTCTTTTGTAAGTCATTCAATAATCATACTTTTATGACCTTAGCAAGTAAATGTACCAAATTTATTTTTTGTTCAGATATTGCTTGCTTCTTTAAACATTTCTAAACCTGCCTGAAGAAAATTAAATAAAAATGTGTTTAAACTAGAACTCAACGCACTTTTGTGCTTTGATTCCTTGGTCTTTGAAAGGATGTCTTATTATCTTCATTTCTGTAACTAGATCAGCATAATTGATAATAGAGTCAGATGCTCCTCTCCCAGTTAAAACAACATGATTCTTTCTCTTATTTAAACTTTTTAAAAAGGTGATTATTTCTTCTGAAGAAATATAGCCAAGTTTTGTAGCAATATTAATTTCATCTAGGATTATAAGTTTATAAGATTCATTCTTAATATATTCTTTTGCAAGTTGCCATGCTTCTTGAACTAATTTTTCATCTCTAATCCTATCTTGTGTTTCCCAAGTAAATCCCTCTCCTAATGAATGCCAAGATATGTTTGAGGACAAATTTTTAAGTGCTTTTTCTTCTCCAGTGGTCCAGCCTCCTTTAATAAACTGAATGATTGCTACTTTATAACCGTGCCCTATAGTCCTCAAGGCCATTCCTAAAGATGCAGTTGTTTTACCCTTACCATTCCCTGTAAAAACAATCAATAATCCTTTTTTGGTTTTTCTGATTTGTAGTCTTTCAGTTTGAATATCTTTTCTTTGCTGCATTCTTTTTTTATATGAGCTCTCATTACTCTCTGGTGATAGCTTGCCGCCCATCCCAAGTTCTTTGGCTTGATTATCGAGGTTGAATATTTTCTCTGAAGATAAAGGTTCTTCTCGCATATAACTCTAATTATGTTTATTGATTATAAATCTTTAAATACTTTTAGCTCTCTTAACTTTTAAAAGTGCATTATTAACTGCTTGTTGTTGATCTCTTTTAGTAATCCAATGGTGATAAGTTTGAGTATGTAGGCTAACCGAATGCCCCATCATTCTGGCAGCAACAGTATCAGGTAAATCATAAAAAATTGTTCTTACTGCCCAGGCATGGCGTAGATCATAAGGTTTTATGTGTAAGGAGTAACGCTTAAACTGATCTGTAATTTTTTTTCCAATATTTTGTAAGGTGGTAATTTTAAGATCTCTATTAATATTTGGTAATAGTTCTGGATTCTCGCCAAGTTTTGATAATCCGAACTTTTCTACCCATTCAGGATGGAATGGCCAAACTTGATGCTCACCTGTTTTTGTTGTAGGTAAAACTCTAATGATTTTATCTCCAAAATTTGTTAAAGAGCTTAAATCACAAAAAAACACTTCATGATTTCTCAAGCCATATGTAGCCATTAGACCAAAAACAAACTTCCAAGATTTGTTTGGTATCTTCTCCCAAAGTTTCTCTATTACCTCGTCTGTGGGGAGATCCCTAAAACCTGCTTTCTTTAGACCATATCCTTTAGAATTTAATTTCCAATCTGCAGGAAGTTTAATGTCCAAAAACTTAGCTAATACATTTAGCGAAGTGGCGCATTGTTTCCTGCTTCTGCTCCCTTCTTTGTAACTTTCAAGTGTTTTTTGAAAAATATTTTCTAAATCTTCATCATCACAATCATTATAAATATTAAGAATTCTTTTTAGATAGGGCTTATAAGAACTTCTCCAAGTAGTTTTTCTAGTGCTGCTTAAATATTCATTTTTTCTTTCTTTAAAGAAAAATTCCTCAAATTGATTTAATCTATTTGGAAATTCATAATCATTTTTTTTTTCCTTTTTATTAGAATTACTTCTCCAATTAATCCAGTCAAATTGATTTAATTCAAGTTGCAAATTTATTAATTGTAATTTCTTTTTGGCCTCCTCTAATCCAGAAATATCAGCATTTATACCAAGAGATATTCTTTGAATTTTAAAGTTGTTTTTATCTTCTTTCGAAGGTAGTGAACCCCTAATATTTAATTTCTCCCCTCTTTTTTCAATTCTAAGCTT
>JFLJ01000103.1 GCA_000634115.1 Prochlorococcus sp. scB241_528O2
CTTGCTGCCTTGAGTAGCAAATTTATCATTGACATTATTAATTTCCTGAATTACGTTCATTAACTTCTATAATTGACCATATAATGACGTTTTTAATGTTGATTTTCAATCTCCATAAATTTTAAATGGATAAAATAGGCGTCTTACTAATGAATTTAGGAGGGCCTGAACGCATTACCGATGTAGGCCCATTCTTATATAATCTTTTTTCTGATCCAGAGATAATCAGGACACCTTTCCCTGTTTTTCAAAAACCACTAGCTTGGTTAATTAGTACTCTTAGAAGTACTACTTCACAACAGGCTTATCTTTCTATAGGTGGAGGATCACCTATTAGAAGAATAACTGAGCAACAGGCAAGAGAATTGCAATCTAAATTAAGGGATAAAGGTTTAAATGCTACTACTTATATCGCTATGAGGTATTGGCATCCTTTTACGGAATCAGCAATTGCTGATATGAAAGCAGATGGTATAGATCAAATTGTTGTACTACCTTTGTATCCACATTTTTCAATAAGTACGAGTGGTTCAAGCTTTAGGGAATTAAAAAAATTGCGAGATTCTGATAATGATTTTAAGAAAATTCCAATGAGATGTATAAGAAGTTGGTTCAGTCAGTCAGGTTATTTAAAGTCAATGGTTGAATTGATTGCCGAACAGATTTCACTTTGTGAATCACCTTCTAATGCGCATATATTTTTTACTGCTCATGGTGTTCCTAAGAGTTACGTAGAGGAAGCTGGAGATCCTTATAAACAACAAATTGAGGATTGTTCTTTATTGATAATAAATGAGCTCGAAAAATATTTAGGGCACAGTAACCCTCATACACTTTCTTATCAAAGTAGAGTCGGTCCTGTTGAATGGTTGAAACCATATACGGAAGAAGTGTTAGCTGATCTTGGGAGGTCAAATGTTAATGATCTTATTGTGGTTCCTATAAGTTTTGTTGGAGAGCATATAGAAACATTGCAAGAAATTGATATTGAATATAAAGAAATTGCTGAAAAGGCTGGGATTAAAAACTTTCGAAGAGTAAAGGCTCTAAATACTCATCCTACTTTTATTGAGGGACTTAGTGATCTAGTAGTTTCTTGTTTGGAAGGGCCTTTAGTTAATATTGATGAGGCTTCTCAGTTGCCTGAAAAAGTTAAACTTTATCCCCAAGAGAAATGGCGATGGGGTTGGAATAATAGTTCAGAAGTTTGGAATGGAAGGGTCGCTATGATTGTTTTTTTGGTTCTTTTTATTGAACTTATTTCAGGCTCTGGACCTTTACATAGGCTAGGAATTTTATAAAGATTTATTTATATTTTCTTAGAAATTTAAATTTATGGAAAGATTTTTTGAATATATTTCTGACATTACATTTCTAAATAAGGCAAAAGTATTTGATTAAGTTTAATATTTATATTAAATATTGAATTTCTTTAGTGACTCTTACTTCGAGATCCTTTTCAAAGGGTAGTTCAAAAAATGAAAATCCAGAGTGGATAACTGGTGCAGATGCACTAATGGATTCTCTAAGAATTCATGGGGTAAAGGTTATATTTGGATATCCTGGAGGCGCCATACTACCAATATATGACGCTGTTCATAAGGCAGAACAAGATGGTTGGTTAAAGCATTATATGGTAAGACATGAACAAGGAGGCTCTCATGCAGCTGATGGATATGCAAGATCAACTGGTGAAGTAGGAGTATGTTTTGGGACCTCAGGTCCAGGTGCAACAAATTTGGTAACTGGGATTGCAACTGCTCAAATGGATTCAGTCCCTCTTGTAGTTGTTACAGGTCAAGTTCCAAGACCTGCTATAGGGACAGATGCTTTTCAAGAGACGGATATTTTTGGCATTACTCTTCCAATAGTTAAACATTCATGGGTAATAAGAGATCCTTCAGATATCGCGGAAGTAGTTTCAGAAGCTTTTTTTATAGCCTCTTCGGGAAGACCGGGCCCTGTTTTAATTGATATACCCAAGGATGTTGGTCAAGAATTCTTTCATTACCAAAGAGTTTTGCCAGGTGATATTATTCCTAAAGGATTTAAAAGAAATGGAGATATCAATGATTGCGATATCAAAAAAGCCATCAAATTAATAGAAGAGTCTGAAAGACCTCTTCTCTATGTTGGAGGTGGGGCAATATCTTCAGGGGCTCATGCTGAAATAAGAACTTTGGCAAAGAATTATCAAATACCAGTTACTACTACCTTAATGGGGAAAGGTGCTTTTGATGAAAAAGACAATTTGTCAGTTGGGATGTTAGGAATGCACGGAACTGCTTACGCAAACTTTGCAGTTACAGAATGTGATCTTTTAATAGCAATAGGAGCTAGATTTGATGATAGGGTAACCGGAAAATTAGATACTTTTGCACCTAATGCAAAGGTCATTCATATAGATATTGACCCAGCAGAAGTAAATAAAAATAGGCGTGTAGATGTTGCAATTATCTCTGACGTTTCAAAAGCTGTTTGCAAAATTAATGAAAAATCTCTAAATAACAAATTTGCTTGTCAGACGAAGGACTGGTTAGAAAAAATTGATTTTTGGAAAAATAAACATCCTTTATATGACCCGCCTAAAGAAGGAGAAATTTATCCTCAGGAAGTTCTTTTGAAACTTAGGGAACTTTCACCAGAGGCTTATGTAACTACTGATGTAGGGCAACATCAGATGTGGGCTGCTCAGTATCTTAGGAATTCTCCAAGAAAATGGATTAGTAGTGCAGGCTTAGGAACTATGGGTTTTGGATTGCCAGCGGCTATTGGGGTCAAAGCGGCCTTACCTAATTCAGATGTTATTTGTATAGCTGGAGATGCAAGTGTCTTGATGAATATTCAAGAATTAGGAACTTTATCTCAATATGGTTTAAAGGTGAAATTGATCATCATAAATAATCGCTGGCAAGGTATGGTAAGGCAATGGCAGGAAAGTTTCTACAATCAAAGGTATTCCTCATCAGACATGAGTTGTGGTGAACCTGACTTTGTAAAACTTGCTGAGTCTTTCGGCGTTAAAGGATATTTAATATCTGATAGAAAACAATTACAGAATGAATTAAAACATGCGCTTGATCATGATGGCCCTGCCTTGATAAATATTCGTGTCAGAAGAGGTGAAAATTGCTATCCAATGGTCCCTCCTGGGAAAAGTAACGCTCAAATGGTTGGATATGTTAATTGTGAAGAATAATTTTTTAAAATTCGTTATTTTAAAGAATTAAATTTACAATAAATCAAAAAATTATACTTTCGGAATTGAAAAAATTATCAAAAATTTTAATAATCTGCTTTATTGTTTTTAATCCTTTAGTAGTTCACTCGGCTGAAATTCTTCAAATTAAAAATTCAAATACTATTTTGGTTGGGGAGCAAAATAGGAACTTAACAATTCAATTATTTTGTGTAGATGTAAATGAAAATGATGAGCTTGAAGCAACTGATTTACTTATGAACGAATTTCCAAGAGGAAGCAAAGTGAAAATAAAACCTTTTGGTTTTAAAAAGGATATTTTGTTAGCCAAAGTATTTAATATTAAAGGTAATAAAGAGATGACCGAATTATTATTTGCAAAAGACTTAAGCAGAGAAAATTGTACAAATTAAATATCTCTAGGAGCAAATAAAATTCCATTGCCTCGATATTGTTTTGCTCCTTCTCCAAGAATTAAATTCATTTTCTAATTCGTATGTGCATAAATTTGATATGTCGATATTTTTATTTGGAATATTCTCATTTAAAAGCTGTCTATAGGCAAATCTTTTAAGGTCTAATTGATATAAGTTTTGCACTTTCAAATTATTTAAATCATTAAAATAAAAATTTTTTTTAGTTTTAGTCAAATTTAGTGTTAATTTTTTGTTTTCGGCTTTTCTTAAAAATTCTATGAGTGTTTTTTTATCAACTAGATAATTTTCCTTGGATATCGCTGGACCTATCGCAACAAGTAAGTTATTTCTAGAAGTACCTAAATTATCGAAAAATTTAACTAAATTTTTTATAATTTTTTTTTCTAGACCTTTTCTTCCACAATGTAAGGCTGCTACATATCTATTCTTTTTATCTGCAAAAAATATTGGCATGCAATCAGCTGAGTAAACCCACAAGTTTTGATTGCATTTATCCCCAACAAGTCCATCTGCATCAACCTTAATTCCTTTTTGCGAATGTGACCCAAAAACTATTTTATTACTGTGAATTTGATTAGAGACACAATTTAGGTAATTTTCATTAAAGTGATTTCCTAGTAATTGAAGTAATTTCTCAGAGCTAGACTTCGTAAAGTATGCATGCGGGAATTTATATTGACTAAGAATAGGTGATGAATAGTACTCAAATTTTTTGTTTTGAATGGAAATTTTAGTTTTTGAGAAATATATTTCTTTATAAGGAATAGTTACTGCTCCTAAACTAAATTTATGAAATTAATTCAATATCTCTTAAAATCCAGAATCCTGCAAATTTTTCGATGTATGGAGTTGATTGAATGGAAATAAATTGATAGCCAAAAGAATTATTTTTATTTTCTAAAAACTTTTTACTTAAATTTTCAGCATCTTTTTCTGGTAAATCTGTTACTAGCCATTTATCATTTTCTGAACCTTCAAGTATGAGTTGGTTCTTAAGTATTATTAATTTGATAGGTTCTAAACAACTGAACCAAGCAGAAAGTGCTAAAGATCTATCTTTGCTAAAAAGTCTCAATCCAGGAATTAATTGATTATTGTCCAATGGTTGCTGAATTGGGAAAATATCTCCAAATTCGATAGGCCAATTTTGTGCTGATTTTAATTCACCAATAGATATTTCAGAGATAGTTAAAGCATCACCCCTCACTGCTTCTGGTAGAGGTTGCGGGGAGTTTTCAATTTTGGAATTAAAAGTAGGAGCTAGTACCCCTCTTACATACCCTTTTTCCTTTGGATAAATCTCTTTTTCAAGAAATTCGATTCTATCGAACAAATTGTAAGTTCTTCTACTAACAAGACTCTCAATACTTGCGGCCTCCAAAGATTTCTTAATGATCGATTTCATTGACGATCTCCAAAATCTAACTTTTGAGGGCTTTGCCCAGCCTTCTTTTTTTGCATCATTAATTGCTTCATTTAGTGCTTTTGTAAGCCAAATTGAATTAACTTCATTGGCAGGGCATTTTTTATTCCAATGAAAAATATCTTCTGTCTCATAACTTCTTGTAGAGCAAATAATTAACTCCCACCTTTTTTTTCCATTTGATTCAATAATTGGTCTTGAATAAAAGTCTAATTCCCAATCTGAAATTTTTAATTCAAGACTTGGTTCGGTTTTATTATTAATTTTCATTTATCTTGTTCCTTTTTATCGAAGAGTGCTTTAGTTTTTAGTGCTCTCTCTGTGGCTTCTTGCATAACTTTTTGCTTGTCAATAATTAATTCTCCTGCAGAGTTCTCTAAGAGTGCTGTATTGAGACCAATGCGCCCTTTTTCGAGGTCAATTTCAGATATTAAAGCTTTTATAATTTCCCCTTCTCTAAAAATTTCTCGTAAAGAACGAATCGAACCATTTGTTAGTGAAGATTGATGAAGAAGTCCACTAGCTCCTCCTAAATCAATAAAGAAGCCATATGGTTTTACTGCTAAAACTTCTCCTTCAATTAATTGACCCAATTCTAGACTTGTAAGTCTAGAGACTAATGATGCTTTCTTTTCTGATAGAACTAATTTTCTGGATTCTGGATTCACCTCAATAAACGCTACTTTTAAGGTTTTGCCAACAAAAGATTGATGATCTTGACCATCTTCAAGTTGGGATCTTGGGATGAATCCTCTTAATCCATCTACATCACACGTAAGCCCACCTCTGTTAAATCCATTAATTATAACGTCAATTAATTCTCCATTTTTTGCGGAGCTTGATACTTTCTCCCAACTTTGCCTGAGAATTAATGCCCGAGCGCTCACTGTTACCATCCCATCAGCGTTTTGTTCTTTGATAACCAAAACTTCCATTTCAAGACCTATAGAAAATTTTTCTTTAAAGTTAGTTATGACACCTAATCCACATTCTTTTTTTGGCATATAACCAGGTGCTTTCCCACCAATGTCAATATATAGTCCATCACTTTCGATTGCTATAACCTTCCCTGAGATTGTTTCTCCTGTAGCCCCAATTGGCTCATTTGCATTTAAAGCCTCCAAAAATGCACTTTCATCAAAATCAAATTCATCAACTGTTCTTTCTAATTGGAAATCTGTGTTTTGCTCAGAAAAATTAAGGGGTCTATTTAATTCTTGTTGAGAACTATCAAAAGCTTTAGCGTTTTCATTAATGTTATCAATTGCTTTTACTGATTCATCTTTAAATATTTGAGGCTTTTTTTCGATATTTTCTTTTTTAATTTCTTCTTGCGAATTGGTTTGCTCATTATGTAATTCTTGAGATTTTTTTTCAGTTTCTTTCTTGCTTATGTGAAGTACCTGAAGAGGTTTTTTAAAATCTTTTTTATTGCCCTTTGCTTGGATATTATCTTGGGCATTTTTATTACTGACACCCATCGTAGGTAAAATAAGGATAATTAATTAGTAACATACTCTAAATGTTAGTACTCAAACTTAAAATTAATGAATTTTAAACCAATACCTAATAAATTTGAATATTTAAATTGGCAAGAAATTGAGAGTATTGCAAAAGACAAAAGATCTACCTTGATTTGGCCATTCGGCGCTGTTGAGCAACATGGCCCGCATTTACCTCTTGCTACAGATAGTATTTTTGTTGATGAAATTATTAGCGAAGTTTTTAAATTATTCTCTTCCGATATTCCTTTAAAAAAACTTCCAACTCAATATATTGGATTTTCTCCAGAACATAAGAGTTTTGCTGGGACAATTTCACTTTCCTCAAATTTAATAACCTCAATGATTAAGGAAGTCGGAGTTCAATTATCTGAAATGGGTTTTAAAAGATTGATATTGATTAATGGACATGGAGGTCAAATCTCACTACTAAATACTGCAGCAAGAGAACTAAGAAGTTTTGCACCTGGGATGGCAGTTTTCCCTTGTTTCTTATGGAGTGGTGTTAATGGATTGAGTGACTTGTTAACAAAAACTGAGATCGAGGAGGGGCTTCATGCCTCTCTAGCCGAAACAAGTTTGATGCTCGCTTTAAAACCAGAATTAGTAGGAGATGAACGCCCAAATGAGGGCATTAAAGGACAGATCCCAGAAGGCTGGAGTCTAGAGGGGAATGCACCTACTGCTTGGCTTACTCACGACTTCAGTAAATCAGGTGTTATTGGCGATAGCAGAGGAGCAAATGAGTCTTTAGGCAAAAATTTAAAGGAATTATTAATTAATCATTGGTTCAAATTGATAATGAATCTGATGCAATCAGATTGGCCAAACAATTCTTAAATAATATTTACGTAAAATATGTGACTTAACAATTGAAACTATTTTCATGATATTTAAATAAACTCACTATAATAATGTATTATTCATGCATAATGAGCAAAAGATTACTGACATGCAAACTCTAGAATCAAATAAAAAAACTACTGAGGAATCTACTAATCCGATTTCCTTAAATTTACCTGACTTTACTACAGATTCTTATAAAGATGCATATAGCAGAATTAATGCAATAGTTATAGAGGGGGAGCAAGAGGCTCATGATAATTACATTTCAATAGCAACTTTAATACCAAATGAGTTAGAAGAGTTAACTAAATTGGCGAGAATGGAATTGAAACATAAAAAAGGCTTTACTGCCTGTGGAAGAAATTTAGGCGTAAAAGCTGATATGGAATTTGCGAAAAAATTCTTTTCTAAATTACATGGTAATTTTCAAATTGCTCTAGAAAAAGGAAATTTAACAACATGTCTTTTAATTCAAGCTATTTTAATCGAAGCATTTGCAATATCTGCTTATAACGTCTACATACGAGTTGCAGATCCTTTTGCAAAAAAAATAACAGAGGGAGTGGTCAAAGATGAATATCTTCATTTGAATTACGGTCAAGAGTGGCTTAAAGAGAATTTATCTACTTGTAAAGAGGAATTAATGGCAGCTAATAAGGTTAACCTTCCCTTAATTAAAAAGATGTTAGATGAAGTAGCAGATGACGCATCAGTTTTGGCTATGGACAGAGAAGAATTAATGGAAGAATTTATGATTGCCTATCAAGATACACTTATGGAAATAGGTCTCGATAATAGAGAAATTGCAAGAATGGCTATGGCGGCTGTCGTTTAATTATATTTCTAATTAATTAAGCATTTTAATAATAAATTTTTCTATTTAAGTAGTTACCTGTGTGCTATTCTTCATAAGATCGTATCGAAACCATTAATAAATTTTAAATGTTTGGGTTAATAGGCCACTCAACTAGTTTTGAAGATGCAAAAAGAAAAGCTTCGTTACTGGGCTTTGATCATATTGCAGATGGCGACCTAGATGTTTGGTGTACAGCTCCACCTCAATTGGTTGAGAATGTAGAAGTTAAGAGTGCTACTGGAATATCTATTGAAGGTTCTTACATAGATTCTTGCTTTGTTCCTGAAATGCTTTCTAGGTTTAAAACGGCTAGAAGAAAAGTATTAAATGCTATGGAACTTGCTCAGAAAAAAGGGATTAACATTACCGCTTTAGGAGGATTTACTTCTATTATTTTCGAGAATTTTAATCTTCTACAACATAAACAAATTAGAAATACTGAATTAGATTGGGAAAGGTTTACTACTGGCAATACTCATACCGCTTGGGTTATATGTAAGCAATTAGAAATAAATGCACCTCGCATTGGGATAGACCTAAAAAAAGCAACTGTTGCTGTAATTGGTGCTACAGGTGATATTGGAAGTGCTGTCTGTAGATGGCTTATCAATAAAACTGGGATTTCAGAACTTCTTATGGTAGCAAGACAACAAGAACCACTAGCGCTGTTACGAAAAGAATTAGATGGTGGCACCATAACAAGTTTAGATGAGGCATTGCCTCTGGCGGATATTGTTGTATGGGTTGCAAGTATGCCTAAAACTATTGAAATTGATACTGATAATTTAAAAAAACCATGTTTAATGATTGATGGTGGATACCCCAAAAATCTTGATGAGAAATTTCAGGGTGAAAATATTCATGTTTTAAAAGGAGGTATAGTAGAGTTTTTCAATGATATTGGTTGGAATATGATGGAACTTGCGGAAATGCAAAACCCTCAGCGAGAGATGTTTGCTTGCTTTGCAGAAGCGATGATTTTAGAATTTGAAAAGTGTCATACAAACTTTAGTTGGGGAAGAAATAACATTTCTCTTGAAAAGATGGAATTTATTGGGGCAGCTTCTTTAAAACATGGTTTTTCTGCGATTGGACTTGATAAGCAGCCTAAAGTATTAACTGTCTAAATTATGGCTAAACGTTACCTTCTTGATTTTGAAAAGCCTCTTGTTGAGCTTGAGAAACAGATAGAGCAAATTAAAGAATTAGCTCGAGATTCAGAAGTGGATGTTAGTCAACAGCTGCTACAACTTGAAACTTTAGCTGCTAGGAGAAGAGAAGAAATATTTAAATCACTCACCCCTGCACAAAAGATTCAGGTAGCTAGACATCCTCAAAGACCTAGTACTTTGGACTTTGTTCAAATGTTTTGTGATGACTGGATCGAATTACATGGAGATAGAAATGGAGGTGATGATATGGCATTAATTGGAGGAATAGGTTCGATAAATAATCGACCAGTATTGATGTTAGGGCATCAGAAAGGAAGAGATACAAAAGAAAACGTAGTAAGAAACTTTGGAATGGCAAAGCCAGGAGGTTATAGAAAAGCTCTTAGATTAATGCAGCATGCTGATAGATTTTCGTTGCCAATTCTTACCTTTATTGATACTCCTGGTGCCTATGCAGGTTTAACCGCTGAAGAACAGGGGCAAGGGGAAGCGATAGCAAGAAACTTACGGGAAATGTTTGGCTTGAAAGTCCCTATAGTGGCTACTGTTATTGGAGAAGGCGGTTCTGGAGGCGCACTTGGAATAGGTGTTGCTGATAGGTTACTAATGTTTGAACACAGTGTTTATACAGTCGCCAGTCCAGAAGCCTGTGCATCAATTTTGTGGAGAGATGCTGCAAAAGCACCAGAAGCCGCATCAGCACTTAAAATTACAGGTAAAGATTTACTTAAGTTGGGGATAATAGACGAAGTATTACCAGAACCTTCTGGTGGAAACAATTGGGCTCCCTTAGAAGCTGGCAATACCTTAAAGGAGGCTATTGAGAAGCACCTTAATGCTTTACTGAAAATGACTAAAGATGAACTTATTGAGGAAAGATATAGAAAATTTAGGGTTTTAGGTAAATTTATCGAAGCAAATAATATTGAAGAGATTTATAGTGAAATTCCTAATAAAACTGAATAAATTGAAACTAGCTTTCATAACAGGTGCTACAAAAGGTATTGGTAGATCTACGGCAATTACTTTTGCTAATGCTGGCTGGGATTTAATCTTACTTTCCAGGAATATGGAATTAATGGAGAAACTAAAAAGTGAACTATTGACCACTAAATCAAAAATTAGCCTTGTCAAATGTGATTTATCTAATCCTCTAGAAATAGAGCATTGTGTTAAAGAATCAATTGAGACATATGGGTGCCCTTCAGTCTTGATAAACAATGCAGGTTGTGCATTTAATGGGCCTTTAGTTGAAATGGGGTTGAGGCAATGGCAACAAACTATTCAAATAAACCTCACAAGTGTTTTTCAAATTTGTCGTTCAATTGTTCCTCAAATGAGAAAAAATGGCGGTTTAGTCATTAATGTTAGTAGTCATGCTTCTTATAATGCATTTCCCGAATGGGGAGCATATTGTATCTCAAAATCTGCGCTCAGTATGTTTACTAAATGCTTGAGGGAGGAGGAGAGATCTAATTCGATCAGAGCATGCACAATAACTTTAGGTTCAGTAAATACTCCTCTTTGGGACTCCGAATCAATTAACTCTGATTTTGATAGAACTTCTATGCTCTCCTCAAGCGAGGTTTCAGATACTATTCTTTATATGGCACAACAACCTAGGTCGCAATTGATTGAAGATCTAACTTTGATGCCTTCTGGAGGGGCTTTTTAACAATGCTGTTTCAGTTCTTAATCTTTCAAAGGTAATTTTTTTTAGGACTATTTGAACCCGATCTAACAAGAGAATGTGATATAGTGAATGTGCAATTAAGCTTTAGGAAGATACAGTTAATTAAGTTGCATACAATTTTCTGTTTAAAATTTTATGACCTCTACATTACCCAACGATAATATTAGAAACTTCGATGACCAGATTACTAATAAACTAATTTCTGAGATTATTAGAGATAGGATTAGAAATGCTGGGACAAGATTTAGTGCAAATGACAACATAGCAGATTTTATAAATCCTGGAGAATTAGAAATTCTAGAAAAAGAAGTTGCTTCAAGAGTTAAAGACTTACTTAAGTCCCTAGTAATAGATGTTGAAAATGATCATAATACTCAAGAGACAGCTGAAAGAGTCTCAAAGATGTATTTAAATGAAGTTTTTAAAGGGAGATATCATGAACAACCGAAAGTTACAAGTTTCCCAAATGATAAGAATCTAGATGAGATTTATACTGTAGGCCCTATTTCTGTAAGATCTGCATGTTCGCATCATTTGGTCCCAATTCTAGGAGAGTGTTGGATAGGTATTAAACCTGGAAACAAGGTTATAGGACTTTCTAAATTTGCTAGAGTTGCTGATTGGGTTTTTTCAAGGCCTCATATTCAAGAAGAAGCTGTAATGATACTTGCAGATGAAATTGAAAAATTATGCGAACCTAAAGGTTTAGGCATTATTGTAAAGGCTCAACATTATTGTATGAAATGGAGGGGAGTTAAAGAACCAAACACAAGTATGATTAATTCTGTAGTGAGAGGCGATTTTAGACATGATTTAAGTTTAAAACAAGAATTTTTTGAACTTGTAAAACAGCAATCTGCTACAAATAATTACTAATTCTTTTTTAAAAAATTTATTAGGTCTTCAGTTTTTTTTAGATCCTTTAATCCTGGAGATATTTCAATACTGCTAGAAATATCTAGTCCATCTGGTTTGATTTCAGTTAAAATCTCATCCATCCATTCTATTGATATTCCACCTGCTAACCACCAAGGTTTGCTAAATTGTAAATCCTTTAGAAAAATAGATTTTATTTTTTGCCCTGAACCTCCATAAGTTTCTTTATTCCAAGAATCAAGTAGTATGGCATCTACAAAATCTTCGAAAGGTTTAATTTTATCCAAGTCCTTTTCTGTTTTTATTCTGAAAGCCTTCCATAGCCCAATGTTTGGAATTTCTTTTCTTATTTTTTTGCAGTAATCAATATCTTCATCTCCATGCAATTGAATGATAGTTTCACTTGGGTTGCCCAAGAAATTTTTAATAATTAAATCTATAGGACAATTTTGTACAACAGATACCCTCTCTATTTTTGGGTACAAACTTTCTAAGGCTTTAAAAATTTTTTTCTTAATTTCAGCTGATACATACCTTGGTGATTTTTCAACCGAAATAATGCCGATAGCATGCGCGCCTAATTTAGCGATCTGAATGGCTTGTTCTTCAGACCTTAGTCCACAAATTTTAACTAAAGTATTAGTCTTGGGCATATCATTATTCAGTATGTAAAATTAATATTATTGATTAATATAGCGGAGATTATTTTTGAGAAGTTGGCAAATTTTTAAAATATGGGGAATTCCCTTCAAAATTCATCCTTATTGGTTTGCGATTCTCTTTTTATTTTCATGGAGTATAAGTAACCAGGTTAATTTAACCTCAGGTGATATTTATAATAATAAAGAATCTTGGATTATAGGATTTTTAACTTCTTTTTTCTTATTATCTTCAATTATTTCTCATGAGGTTTTACATACTTTTGTTTCCCTAAATCAGGGTGTGAAAATAAGAAAAATTACTTTTTATTTTCTCGGAGCAATTTTACAAATAGATAAGTATTGTCAAACTGCTTTAGGTAATATAAAAATTGCAATTGTTAGACCAATACTATGTTTCGCTACAGCATTTATCCTACTTTTAATTAGTAATTATAGCGAATCTAAAGAACTAATAACTATGAATATAATATCTAGAGTAGGTATATTAAATTTATTTTTAGGCTTATTAAATTTGATTCCAATTGGTTCTTTAGACGGTGGAAACTTATTAAAAAGCATTATTTGGTATTTCTCAGGGAGTAAAAACAAAGGAAGAAATTTCCTCAATAAAGTAAATTTATCGGTGTCTTTTTTAGTTCTAATATTTGGGATAATTTGTTTTTTTAGATTTAACTTTTACTATGGTTTCATTCTTTCTTTCTTAGGTTTGTTTGGAGTTAATTCTTCAAAATCAGAAAGTCAATTTTTTAAAATTGAAAACATACTTAAATATACTAAAGTCTCTGAACTTAAATTAAAGCCATTGAGAAAAATTGAATTTGATTCTAATTTCTCAGAATTTAATAATTTAATAAAAGATAAAAAGGATTCAGCAGATAAATATTTTTTTGTTGCGAATAATGGTAGATGGACTGGTTTTGTTGATGAGAATATTTTAAAAACTGTCTCCATAAAAAAATGGGAACGGAACTTTGTTGGAGATTTTAAGAAACCACTCAATAGTTTTGTGAGCGTATATGGTCAGGACAAATTATGGAAAACTATAGAAAAACTTGAAGAAACAAGTGAGGGTTTTATATTGGTACTCAATGGTGCAGATATCCCTTTGGGTATAATTGATAGGTCCAAAATTGGACACTTTGTATTGAATAAATTAGGTTTTAATTTGCCTTCAGATATTATCAATAAATTAAAATATAAAAATCAGTATCCTTTGGGAATTGAATTACCAAGAATAATTAATTCAATGAAGCAGAAAGGGGATCTTTAAGAGTTCGTGTAATTAAAATTTTCCAAGATTTTTGTTATCTACGGCAACATTTTTCAACCTTATATTTGATTGTTTCTCTAGGAATGAATTTCTTAAATGTTCAACTATTTCATCATTTGAGAGTTCTAGATTTATTTTAGGTGGAGCTTCTTCTTTGAATAATTTGAACCACAAATCTTTTGAAGGATTTGTTTGAATCTCTCCATGTTGAAGGAATGCTCCTTTTTTACGATATTGAGCACTTCCTATCCTTTTGAACCCATCTTGATCAACTAAATCAGAAATTAATGAAGTCCCAAAACAATTTGTTTTTATGGGTGATCCTCGTAAATTACCTTTTTGCAAGTTTAGACCTAATTCGCTAAAACTTTTTATTAACCAATTATTAACCATTTCATAACTTAGGATTTTATAGGATGCTTTTTTGAATGTTAATGCATATGTTATTCCCCCTGAATGTAAAACAGCTCCACCTCCAGAGGGACGTCTTACAATATTAATTTCCCCATTAAATAATAATTTTTCCCAATGAGAAGGGAGTTCCTTTTGGTGATAGCCAATAGAAAGCCAATCTCCAGTCCAATAGTAGAACCTCAATGTGAAGATTATTTCAGGATTCGAAATTGTCTGATCTAAAGAATTTAAATCTAAAGCCATTTGATCAAATCCAGGCAAACTATTGGTCTCAAAAATTAAAGCTTGATTTTCTATTCCCAAAATTAATTTTGTAGGTCTATTAATAATAATTTTCAATAAATTTTTTCTTTCAATTTATTAATTACGTAACATCATTTTGTAATAGTGTGTCAAATCACCTCTTTTGGGTGGAGAATATAGGAAATATTTTTTTTTTCATGGAACCAACTCAAACAATAAATTTAATTGCACTAGGTCTCATAGTAGTTATGCATGCAGG
>JFLJ01000104.1 GCA_000634115.1 Prochlorococcus sp. scB241_528O2
ATAGTAGTTATGCATGCAGGAGTATTAGCGCTAAGGCTAGGAATTAGTTTAGGTAGAAACTAAAACCTATTAGAAAATATATATTTTTTAGGTAATAATATAGTAGTTCTGAATTGATTGATTCAGTAAAAATACCAATCATTAAACTTGACAAAATCTTTTTATAAAAATAGGAATTTTCACAAAAAATATCTAGTGTCTGCATTTAAAACAAACCAACAGAAACAGGAAAATTTTGTATCTTTTGTTTTGTTAATTATAAAAATTTGCTTTACCCTTTTAGCAATAACAAGCTTGATTAAACTTGGCTATAGTTCCAAAGTCAGATTAACCAGATTAAGGGAAATTCAAGACTCATTTTCGTACGAAAAATATCGATTTGATGTTTTATCTAGTAGGTTTGATGATTTATTTTCTTCTGAAGGAGAGCAAAGATTTATGAAGGATCAGGATCAAATAATTTCTAGGGACATTATCAGAGTAATATGGCGTTGATAAGGGTGATTTAGAATCATTTAACTTATCATTTTTCTATTAACTTTTTTGCTAGTGAATAAGAATACTAAGGGTCTGGCCCTAATAACTGGAACAACTTCAGGAGTTGGATTAAATTCTCTAAAACCTCTATTAAGATTTGGATGGGAAATTATAGCTGTTAATCGATCAAATAAAAGAGCGATAACAATAGCTGAGGAATTCTTGACAAAAGAGGAAATTAAAAATGTTAATTTTATAGAAATAGATCTTTCTGACTTGGATGATGTAAGAAAAGGTTGCGATGAAATATTGGAAAGATTTAAAACACCAATAAATTCTCTTATTTGTAATGCAGCAGTTTATAAGCCTAGACTAAAGAGACCTGAAAGATCTCCTCAGGGTTTTGAAAACTCTATGGCAGTAAATCATTTTGGGCATTTTCTTATGATAAACCTTCTTATGGATAATATTTTATCTTCAGAAAGAGAAATTATCTTAAATGGTAAATCAACTGTATTTAAGCCAAGAATTACAGTATTAGGAACGGTCACTGCTAATTATTCAGAACTTGGAGGGAGAATACCCATACCTGCCCCAGCTGATCTGGGAGATTTATCTGGATTTGAAAATGGTTTTTTATCTCCAATTAGTATGGCTAACGGAAAAAAATTTAAACCTGGTAAGGCTTATAAGGATAGTAAACTTTGCAATATGGTGACTGTTCAGGAATTATCAAAAAGATATCCTGCAGAGAAAATTATTGTTAATTCTCTATATCCAGGATGTGTTGCTGAGACAAAACTTTTTAGATATACACCTTGGATATTTAGAGTCCTTTTCCCGATATTTCAGAAATTCATAACAAAAGGATATGTGTCACAAAGACTGGCAGGAGAGAGGGTCGCTCAGGTTGCAACCTATAAAGAATATGCTAAACCCTCAGTCCATTGGAGCTGGGGAAATCGTCAAAAAACTGGCAGAAAAGCTTTCTCTCAAAAGTTGTCAAAAAGAATAATTGATTCTAAGACCTCTAAACAAACTTATGATTTAACAAAACAATTGGTTGGATTAAATTAATTCGGACTAATCAAATCCCAGTAAATCAAAAATTTCTCTATCTTTAAGTGGATTTCCCTCTAAAGGTTCTACGTTCTCCAGCATATTTTTAGCAAGAGATAAATATTCATTTTGTACTTCAATCACATCTTCAGTTGGTTCCATTTCAAAGATGGTACATTTTTTTAATCTTGATCTTCTAATTGCGTCTACATCTTTAAAATGAGCCATGGTCTTTAAACCTGTTCGTTCATTAAACTTATCAATTTGATCGGTATCCTTTGATCTATTTGCTACTACTCCACCTAATCTGACTTTATAATTTTTTGCTTTTGCTTTAATTGCTGAGACTATTCTATTCATAGCGAATATTGAATCGAAGTCATTGGCAGTAACAATTAGGCAGTAATTTGCATGTTGCAACGGAGCTGCGAAGCCCCCGCAAACGACATCTCCAAGAACATCAAATATAACAACGTCAGTATCTTCTAATAAATGATGTTCTTTTAAAAGCTTAACTGTTTGACCAGTTACATAACCTCCACAGCCTGTACCAGCAGGAGGGCCTCCACTTTCGACGCACATTACACCATTGAAACCTTCAAACATGAAATCGTTTGGTCTCAATTCTTCGCTATGAAAGTCTACCTCTTCGAGGATATCTATTACTGTAGGAACCATTTTATGAGTCAACGTAAAAGTACTATCATGTTTTGGATCGCATCCAATTTGTAGAACCTTTTTCCCTAATTTTGAGAATGCTGCAGAAAGGTTTGATGAGGTAGTTGATTTTCCGATGCCGCCCTTTCCATATACGGCAATAACTAAAGCCCCTTCTTCAATATTTATTTTTGGATCTTGCTTTACTTGAACACTTCCTTCACCATCAAGGGGTTTATTTATAGTACTTGTCATTTAAATCTAGAATTTACACGTTAATACTTATATTCTTGCAGGTATAAGCTTCTTGAAATGTATTTCTAAACAAATAGTTATTTATTAAGATTAAAGATACAAGATATATGTTTATAACTAGATATTTTAGGTTTTTTATTTATCTCTTGAGTGAAAATACTCATGCCTAGATAATATATTATTTGTAAGAATTAACCAAAAAACGCTTTTGCATCGTAGAGGGTCTCATCGTCAATTTCAAGTAGACCTTTTGAGAGAGCGTATTTCTCTGTATTTGATTTAACTTTACCCCTCACAAAAAATGGTACTTTTGTCAGTTCTGCCTTACCAGATTCTGTCCAAAGAATACTTTTATCTTCTTGAATACTTATTTTACTTTGCTCTTGCTTAGTTTCTGTATTATCAGGAGTAGTTTTAGCAGTATGTCCTAGATGGCTTTGATGACCGTCAACAAATTCAAAGTCATGTTTGAACATATCAATAAGATGCTCTTCTAATCCCATCATTAGAGGATGAACCCAGTCGTCAAATATCACATTTGCTCCTTCCCATCCCATTTGAGGACTATATCTAGCGGGAACATCCTGGACATGCATTGGGGTACTGATCACTGAACATGGAATACCAAGTCTTTTTGCGCTATGCCTTTCCATTTGAGTCCCTAAAACCAGTTCAGGGGATGCTTTTTTCATGGCATCTTCAACTTCTAGGTAGCTATTAGTTATTAGTGGTTCAATATTTAAATCCTTAGCTGTAGCTCTTACTTGTCTTGCCATTTCTCTGCTGTAGGTTCCTAGACCTACCACTTCAAAACCTAATTCATCTTTAGCAATTTTTGCAGCTGCAATAGCATGAGTACCATCACCAAATATAAAAACCCTTTTCCCCGTCAAATAATTAGAATCAACTGACTTTGAATACCATGGAAGTTTTGACTTATACTCTAGTTCTCCTTTATTCGTTAAAGGGAGGTCAAGTTTTTCATGTACTTCATGAATAAAATTAATCGTATTTTTTATACCAATTGGAACAATAGTGGTATATTCCAGTCCGCAATTACGCTTAAGCCACTCACAAGAAGTCTCAGCGATCTCATGATATAGGCAAACATTAATATCAGCATCAGTTAATCTCTTAATATCATCTGGGCTTGAACCGAGTGGAGCAACAACATTAGTATCAACACCTTGCTCTGAAAGTATACGTTGAATCTCGATTACATCGTCTCTGCATCTAAATCCTAATAATGTAGGGCCTAATATATTAACTTTAGGTCTTCGACCTAAAGACTTCCATCTTTGAGGGTTAATTTTATCAATTTCATTTACCTTATCTTTTAAAAGAGTTCTAATTATTTGATAAAAGGTTTCTGAAGCTCCCCAATTTTCTTTTTTGCTGTAAGCAGGAAGTTCAAGGTTAACAATTGGAATATCAAAGCCCATACCCTTAGCAAGAGCACCTGGCTGATCTTGTATTAGTTCAGCAGTACAACTTTCACCTACTAAAAGGGTTTTTGGTTTAAATCTTTCAACTGCCTCAGTAATATTCCTTTTAACTAATTCGGCGGTATCTCCTCCTAAATCTCTAGCTTGAAAAGTTGTATAAGTTACAGGAGGTCTCTGACCTCTTCTCTCAATCATTGTAAAAAGTAGATCTGCATAAGTATCTCCTTGAGGAGCATGGAGTACGTAATGAATATCTTTCATTGATGAAGCTACTCTCATTGCACCTACATGAGGAGGACCTTCATATGTCCAAAGAGTTAATTCCATAATTTAATGAGTCGCTAATGTTTTGGATGTAAGTATTTGATTCCTTTTTAAAGGCCTTGAGAAAAGTCCAGCCAAGTCAGCTGCTTGATCTATTCCGTGTATTGGACTAAATACCATTTCTATAGACCATTTTGTACTAATACCCTCTGCTTCAAGTGGGTTAGCTAACCCCATCCCACAAACTACCAAGTCAGGATTAGAATTTCTAACACGATCAAGTTGTTTCTCTACATGCTGACCCTCAACTATTTTTGTATTATCTGGTAATAAATTAAGCTCCTCATCCATCAAATCTTTATTTAAATAGGGAGTTCCAACTTCAATTAGATCCATTCCACATTCATTATGTAAAAATCTTGCTAATGAAATCTCAAGTTGTGATTCAGGTAAAAGGAATAATTTTTTTCCTCTTAATATTTCAGTATGTTTTTCTAGTGCCTGCCTAGCTCTATTAGCTAAAGGAGCAATTACCTCATGAACTTTTAGTTCATTAATTTTAAAAGCATCTGCCGCAGCTAAGAACCATTTTGTGCTGCCCTCCACACCTAATGGAAATGGAGCATAAATTATCTCACACCCACGATGCTTAAGGTCCCTGACCGTATCACTTAAGTATGGTTGAGTTAATAAAACCTTTGTGTTCTTTCCTATTTTTGGTAATTCAGTTGATTGCCTAGGAGGAAAACTTTCAACATTAGTTATCCCAATATGATTGAAAATCTTCTTGAATCTATCTTCAACATTATTAGCTAATGTCCCAACTAATAATAATTTCTCATCATCTGTAGATTCCATTAAGGGGACAAGAGCTTTTAATGCACCATCTTCTCCTTGTGTAAATGTAGTTTCGATTCCACTACCTGAGTAGTTTACAAACCTTACTTGACCTAAAAATCGTTTGTTTAACTTTTCAGCAACAGTTGCAAGATCAAGCTTAATAACTTCGCTAGGGCAAGAACCAACTAGGAAAAGAGTCTTTATTTCAGGTCTCCTAGAAATAAGATCATTTACTACTCTATCGAGTTCTTCGTGAGCATCGGCAAGACCAGCAAGATCTTTCTCTTCAAGAATAGCTGTCCCAAATCTTGGTTCAGCAAAAATCATTACTCCTGCAGCACTTTGGATTAAATGTGCACATGTTCTTGATCCAACAACCAGAAAAAATGCATCTGGCATTCTTCTGTGTAACCAAACTATTGAAGTTAGGCCACAAAAGACTTCTCTTGGCCCTGTTTCTTTATTAAGTTCTACTTTACTCATTAAAAAATTTAGAGCTTATCCATTAAGCTTGCATAAACTTTTTAATTTAAGAAAGTAATTAATAAGTTCTCTTACAAAATGCACACATTTAAAAAACTTATATGAATGTTTAAATACTTAAATGAGAATTATTAAATAAAATTTTTAGAGGTGTTTTTAATTTCTATAGAAGGAATTTCCTTGAGTTGTTTTTGATAGCTTCCATAAATTTCTAGCTATTTTTGTAGCTAATAATCCTGCTCTTTCCAGCTTCGATTTTCCAGGCTTTGCTCCAATTAAAGCAGTCACCTCTGAAGTTGTTAAAGGGGCTCCAGTATTTATTGCTAATTGTGTTAACTCCAATCTATCTCTAAGATTTTTAAGATTCACCTTTTCTGATTTTCCCTCTTCTAACCAACTAAAGGATGAGTCTTTCTGATATAGTTTTTGCATTAAACTTAAGCTAACTAATCCAAGAGTTTGATCAGGACTTAATTCATCTTTATTTCCTGAATTACTTGGTTTTTTTTGTTGAGAAGTTCCCATTAAATTTCATACCTTTACTTGAAGTTATCGTTTTGTTGAACGCATGCAAGTAAATTTAATATATAAAAAAGAACCGTTATCCGTTATAGTCTCCTGAATGGAACTAACTTCTAGCTTTAATAGAGGAGAACGAAAAAAAGGGAGTTCTCTAGTAACAGGATCTGAAGTTCAATCTCAGGCCAGTGGAGCTAGCTGTTTTATTACAACTGATTCTGAAAAGTCTCTAGTATCTAGGCAAGCAAGTCAAGTTGAACAAATTGAGTTAAGAACATATGTTTTTTTAGATTCTCTCCAACCTCAATTAGCAGCATATATGGGAACGGTTAGTAGGGGTTTTTTACCCATACCTGGAGATTCTTGTCTTTGGATGGAAGTATCACCTGGAATGGCTGTTCATAGAGTTACTGATATAGCTTTAAAAGCAAGTAATGTACGTCTTGGTCAGATGATTGTTGAGAGAGCATTTGGTTCTCTGGCTCTATATCACAAGGATCAAAGTACGGTCTTACATTCTGGAGATGTTGTTCTAGATGCTATTGGAAGTGAGGTTAGAAAGAGAACCAAACCTGCAACAAGTTGGACAGAAGTTATTCGTGCTATCACTCCTGACCATGCGGTTTTAATAAATAGACAAAATAGAAGTGGATCAATGATTCAATCTGGAATGAGTATGTTTATTCTTGAAACAGAACCTGCATGCATAACTACTAT
>JFLJ01000105.1 GCA_000634115.1 Prochlorococcus sp. scB241_528O2
GAGTATGTTTATTCTTGAAACAGAACCTGCAGGCTATGTTTTAAAAGCAGCGAATGAAGCTGAAAAAGCTTCCAATATAACTGTTGTTGATGTTAAGGCCGTTGGAGCCTTTGGGAGGTTAACCCTTGCTGGGAAAGAAGGCGATGTGGAGGAAGCAGCAGCTGCTGCTATAAGAGCAATTGAGGAAATTTTAAATTATTGAGAATTTCACTTTAATCCAATTTCTTTTTTAAGAAAAGGTGACATGATTTTTGCTGCTTTGCCCCTACTCCCCT
>JFLJ01000106.1 GCA_000634115.1 Prochlorococcus sp. scB241_528O2
CTGCAGGATCACATAAAACCATACAACTTATAAATCTTGCACTTCTATATGGGCTATCACTAAGTTCATTAATTAACTTAGTGATTTTCTCACCATTGTTTTTGGCATATCGGGCGGAATAGATGCCTGGCCTACCATCTAAGTAATCTACTTCAAGACCTGAATCATCAGCTAATGCCCAGGTTTTTGTCTCTAAGGATGCTGCTTTCGCTTTTAATAAGGCGTTCTCA
>JFLJ01000107.1 GCA_000634115.1 Prochlorococcus sp. scB241_528O2
CAATTTCAGAGACCTTTCTTGGATTTCCACTAGCGATAGTAAGTACTGGAAGGGTCAAAATATTAAAGTTAATTGTTGAGATTATTATCTTACTTCAAAGATTGATACTGAGACAGGAAAGGTTGAACATTCCACACCTGTTAGACAGGGCCTGCCTAGTACTCAAATAACTTAATGTAAATTTTTAATTAACACAACGTTATGTTTTGATGCTCTAACTAACTTCCATAAGTATTAATATATCAATAGTACCAAGGGTGATAAGTTTATCTTATGAATGATAGAAAAAAGATTAATAGATTTTTTAGGTAAAAATGCTTGACTTATAAGTACTTAATGAACCATTGTGGCAATCGAACATTCCACATTTAGTAATTTTAGTTAGGCAATGGCTACAGAAACAATGGGTATCGCTCTCGGCATGATCGAGACACGCGGACTTGTACCTGCAATCGAAGCAGCAGACGCAATGACCAAGGCAGCAGAAGTTCGTCTTATTGGTCGTGAATTCGTAGGTGGCGGTTATGTCACAGTATTAGTAAGAGGCGAAACTGGCGCTGTTAACGCAGCTGTTAGAGCTGGTGCTGATGCATGCGAGAGAGTTGGTGACGGTCTAGTTGCAGCTCACATTATTGCTCGTCCTCACAGAGAAGTTGAACCTGCTCTTGGTAATGGTGAATTTCTTGGTCAAAAGGACTAATTAATCTAGAGCAAGATTTCAAGATTTT
>JFLJ01000108.1 GCA_000634115.1 Prochlorococcus sp. scB241_528O2
TATCGAATCGAAGACGTTCCTGGAGATCCAGAAGCTTTTTATGCTTTTATTGCATATCCTTTAGATCTTTTCGAAGAAGGTTCAATTACAAACGTATTGACATCTCTAGTTGGAAACGTTTTTGGATTTAAAGCTTTAAGACATTTACGTCTAGAAGACATTAGATTCCCAATTGCTTTCATTAAAACTTGCGGTGGTCCACCAAATGGAATCGTAGTTGAAAGAGATCGTTTAAATAAATATGGAAGACCTCTTCTTGGTTGTACCATTAAACCTAAATTAGGTTTATCTGGTAAAAACTATGGTCGAGTTGTTTATGAGTGTCTTAGAGGTGGTCTTGATTTAACTAAGGATGATGAGAATATTAATTCTCAACCATTCCAACGTTGGAGAGAAAGATTTGAGTTCGTTGCAGAAGCAGTTAAACTTGCTCAGCTATAAACAGGTGAAGTTAAAGGTCACTACTTAAACTGTACTGCCAACACTCCAGAAGAGCTTTATGAAAGAGCTGAATTTGCTAAAGAGCTAGATATGCCAATCATCATGCATGATTATATAACTGGTGGCTTTACTGCAAATACTGGCTTGGCTAACTGGTGCCGTAAAAATGGCATGCTTCTGCATATCCACAGAGCTATGCATGCTGTAATTGATAGACATCCTAAGCACGGTATTCATTTCAGAGTTCTAGCAAAATGTTTGAGACTCTCCGGAGGCGATCAACTACATACTGGAACTGTTGTTGGAAAACTAGAAGGTGATCGTCAAACTACTCTTGGTTACATTGACAATTTAAGAGAGTCATTCGTTCCTGAAGATAGATCAAGAGGTAACTTCTTTGATCAAGATTGGGGTTCAATGCCTGGAGTATTTGCCGTCGCATCAGGTGGTATTCACGTTTGGCATATGCCCGCACTTCTCGCAATTTTTGGAGATGATTCTTGTCTTCAGTTTGGCGGAGGAACACATGGTCATCCATGGGGTTCAGCTGCTGGAGCCGCAGCAAACAGAGTTGCTTTAGAAGCTTGTGTAAAAGCACGTAATGCTGGTCGCGAAATCGAAAAAGAGAGTAGGGACATTCTTATGGAAGCTGCTAAGCATAGCCCTGAATTAGCTATTGCTCTTGAAACTTGGAAGGAAATCAAGTTTGAGTTTGATACCGTCGACAAGCTTGACGTTCAAGGTTAAACCAGATTAAAAAATTGAGGAGATTCTTTTTCTCCTCAAACTTCTACAAATCTCGTTTTATTACGGGTAATAACATTCACATTTAAATTAATTATGCCTTTCCAGAGCACAGTAGGCGACTATCAAACAGTTGCAACCCTGGAAACATTCGGTTTCTTACCACCGATGACCCAGGAAGAAATATATGATCAAATTGCATACATAATTGCTCAAGGCTGGAGTCCTGTTATTGAGCATGTTCACCCTAGTGGAAGTATGCAAACTTATTGGTCTTATTGGAAACTCCCATTCTTTGGGGAAAAAGATCTTAACTTGATTGTAAGTGAATTAGAGGCGTGTCATAGAGCATACCCTGATCACCATGTAAGAATAATCGGTTACGATGCTTACACCCAAAGCCAAGGAACAGCTTTCGTAGTTTTCCAAGGACGCTAAATCTACTTTATGTAGTAAATATCTTTCTCCAAAAAAATTTGGAGAAAGTTTTTTAAAAGATTTTTTAAAAGAGTTTTAAATTTGAAGATTATGTCAAAAAAAACCAGTAGAGAGATTGCACTAGAAAGAAGAAAGGCGATGAGTGATAGCGGCAAAAAAGCTTCTGCTTATTCTTCAACTACTAAAGATAGAGTTCGATCTTCTCAAGACATACAGATTTCTGGGATTCAGTCTTCTCCTAATAATCAAAATATTACTAAACCCGCTACAAAACATATTCCAAAAACTAAGTTTAATAGAAAGTCTTCTTCAACAACTTTATCTAGTAAAGAGTTAGTTATAGAGCGAAGAAAAGCAATGTCTACTCATGGAAAATCAGCTATATCTTCATCTGATAGAACCCGTACTGATGTTAAAAAAGAAATTCCTGTAAACGAAGTTAAATCTACTGCTGGTAAAAATCAAGAAGCTCAAAATTCACATGATACAGAAACTAAAACACTAAAACCAAACGTTAAAAGAAGAATTAATCAGAAGAGAAAACCTATTGCTAATAAAAGTAGAGATATTGTTTTAGCGAGAAGAGAAGCTCAATCTAAGCATGGTAAATCAGCATCTAAACAAAATAATAGTGCAGCTTCTTTAGCTAGAAGGGGAGATCCAGATTTAAGTAGTAGAGAAATTTCTCAGAGAGTAAGAGAGCTAAGAAGTAAAACCGGTGCTACAGGTAGTAATAAAAGTAATGGTAAATGTAGACCATGTGGTCCAAATAAAAATGGAGCCAAACAAAATATTGCTGATGCCAGTTGGAAAGTTGGCAAAAGTGAAACTGATTCAGGTCAAATAGTTACTGGAACACAAGCCAATAGATCTCTAAAAACTACAGGTAATGAAGCAAGTACATGTAGAACAGTTACTGGCACCCAATATATGGGAGCAGATGTGATTGATCAATTTTGCCAAGATAGACCAAGTTATAAACAACCACTAAGATCTACTGTTACCTCAACAACATCAGGTAATAAAGTAACGGGGAATGAAGTTGGTAGATCTGAGAGGGTCACAGGGGATGAGCCAGGAACTTGTAAAAACCTAACAGGTACCGAATATGTATCTGCTAATCAATCGCAGAAGTATTGTGGTGATGTTCCAAAAAATCCCTCAAAGGTTAAACATAGTACTACAACTGATGGGTTAAAAGTCTCTGGATCGCTTCCTGGTAGATCAACCCTAGTTACTGGAGATGAATCAGGTTCTGGACATCAATTAACTGGAGATCAATATCTTGGCTCTGAGCTAAATCCAAAAGGCAAAGCATTCGAAAAAGTTGGTATTTACAACACTCTTAATGGGAATAATTTAACTGGTACGGGGGTAGGAAGATCAGATCATATGACAGGCAATGAACATGGTAGTTGCAAAAATATAACTGGTGATGAGTACATAGGATCTCAACAATATGAGAAGTTTTGCGGTTCAAAACCAAAACCAGAAGCTAGGAAAGTAGGTTTAAGCCTTTCATCAAAGTCTAATTTGATAAGTGGCACTATGACGGGAAGATCAAAAAGCGTGACTGGAGATGAACCTGGTTCATGCAAAGTATTAACAGGAACACCATACGCTGGGTTAGATCAGATCAATGAGAATTGTTCTACTGAGATTTCTGAAGATATGAAATCCCGAGCGACAGTTAATTCTGGAAATAATTCAAATGCCAGACTTACAGGCCAACAACCAGGTATTGGTGGTGTAATGACTGGGGCTAAGAAAGGTGCTTGTAAGAATTTAACAGGGACTCCATATGTTGGTGGAGATCAGTTCTCAAATGCTTGCGATAATCCTCCAAATGATACAGCCTATGCAAATCAGGAAAAGTCAGCAGGAAATTCTTGGAAAGATTTCTCAGTTAAGTCACCATCAAGAGATAAATATACAGAAAAAAATACCCAAGGTGTTACTGGTAATGAATATGAAAATGGTTCAAAGATAACTGGACCTTTTGATATGGCAGTAGATAAGGTAACTGGAACTGAACGATTTAGATTTGAGCCAAACAAAAATATTACTTATAAACAAAAAATGCAAATTGAAGAGACCGAACGTGCTGCAAAGACACCAGAAAAAAGAGTCGCATCTAGAATTACTGGTGAAGGACAATCAGTGGGAAACGTAACTGGCGATGATTGGGATCGTGGTGATAAGGTAACAGGTACAGAGGGAGCTTCTTCTAGGAAGAGAAATCCATCAAGAGCAGGATTCATGAGTGCAATGCCACCTTTAGAAGTTAAAAGAAATGAGGAAACAGAAAAACCAGATTTCTTAATAACTGGATCTAGTGGGAATACTCGTGAAGGACAACTTGTTACCTTTTCAGGTGGTGCAAGAGGTTAAATAAATAATGCCTTTAAGAGGACTGGCTAAAGCCAAGAACTACACATTGGGGCCTACAGCTCCAATGAAAACTTTTACGGAAAATATTCATAGACAAACTAAAGAATCAAATAACTTAAGAAATTCTGGAAAGTCTCATAAATTAACTAATAATATCCAAAATGAAAATCTATATAGGTATGAAAGCAAAATAAAAAGTGATTTTGACAAAATTGTTCCAACTCTAAAGGAAATTGCTCAAATACAACATCATGAAGATTTTATAAATACAGCTCAGGCAATATCAAAGAAAAATTTAGGAATAGATCTTCCTCTTCATGTATTAGATAAATCTTGGGTTAAACCTCTTGATATGAGAGCTCTATACGCATGGTGTGCTTTCAAACAACATGATAAACTTAGTGACAATTTTTTTAACAATGATCCTCTTGAAGGTGCTTCTGGAAGTAAATGTGCTGAATACTTTGAAAATTTTCTTTTAGATTGTGGAATACATTTACTTGATATAACCCCTTGTTCAGATGGGAGATTAGCTCATTCAGTCGCATATGTAATGAGAATACCTTTTAGTTCAGTAAGAAGAAGATCCCATGCTGGTGCAATGTTTGATATTGAAAATACAGTAAATCGATGGGTGAAAACTGAACATAAAAGATATAGGGAGAATATCCCTAATGAAGCTCACAAAGATACTCGATACTTAAAAGTGGTAACTTATCATTTTAGTTCTGTAGACCCTTTGCATCAGGGATGCGCAGCTCATGGGAGTAATGATCAGTTGGCTGCAGAGGAAGGTAGAAAAAAACTATATGCTTTTAAAGAGGCTGTAGAAAATAGTTTTTGCTGCGGAGCTTCCGTGGACTTATTATTAATTGGACTTGATACAGACACTGATTCATTAAAAATACATTTATCAACTAGCGATGGCAATATAGATTTAGAAAAAACTATTTCTACTTTAGAAATTTATAATTCAACAATAAATTTTTCAAAAGAGGATGCAGAGAGCGAAATTTGTCAGACAATTTCTAATCAATCTTCAAAAGATAAACTCCATGGAATAGAAAAATTTATCTATAAATTAATTGTCAATAATATTTCTCAAATTGATTATGTGAAGAATTTTTATAATGGTTCTTATGAAGATATTGGTCATGCAGAAAGGTTTATTGGAGTTGGTATAGGTTTCAAAGAAGTACATCTCAGAAATTTAACTTATTTTTCTCATTTAGATACGGTTGAAGAAGGGGCTCCAGATTTAGATGTAGGAGTGAAGATTTTTACTGGATTAAATGTTTCTCAAGATTTACCTATTCCAGTTGTAATAAGATTTGATTACTCTGGAAAAGTACCTGGTGCAAAAGAGAGAGCAATAAAAGATTGTGAAAGAGTTAATAATGCGATATCAATTAGATATAAAAATTTAGTTGATCAGGGTTTGTTACATACTTGCTCTACTATTAGAGATAGGGATAACATTCATTCCGCCCAAATTATTGGAATGTCTTTAGATAAAAAAACAGAGGAGGCTCACTAGTTATGTTGATTTGTAAGGTTGTAAAACCGCTTGTATCTACAAATAGGATTCCTGGTTTTGAACATAAACATCTTCAGGTTGTTTTGGATGGATCCTCAAGTAAGGTTGCAGTAGATGCTGTTGGCTGTAAGCCAGGAGATTGGGTTATATGTGTTGGAAGTTCTGCTGCTAGAGAAGCTGCAGGAAGCAAATCTTATCCAAGTGATTTAACGATTGTTGGAATAATAGATCATTGGGATCCTGATAATTCGAAAAACTAGGAGGATAGAAATCTTGGAAATCATGAAGGTATTAGGAAGAATGGTATGTACTCAAAGAGTCGCTGGACTAGGCCATATGAATTTACGAATTTTAGAAAATAATAAGGGGAAGAAGTTAGTTGCTGTTGATCCTGTTGGTGCTAGAGAAGGTAACTGGGTTTTTACAGCTAGTGGTTCAGCTGCGAGATTTGCATGCCCTAATCCAGAAGTTCAAACCGATTTAACAATTGGAGGTATTATTGATTACTGGGAGAGTGATTAAAGTTTTTAACTTAAAAAAGTTTCATGAGAAACTTTGCTGATTGTATAGTGTAATAAGTCTTGAAAAAAGAATTTAATGTGGAATGAAAGAGAATCACCTTTGAGGATCGAAAAAAGATTTGAATTTGAGGAATACTCAAAAATTAGTACTTTCATTGAGAAAATTGAGGAATTATGTAAAGAAAAGGATATCTATCCTAATATCAGCTTCGGTAAGAATTTTGTTAGTATTTCGGTGTTCTTAGATAATAAAAAAATATCCAATAAGGAAAAAGATTTTTCAAAGGATATAGATAAATTTTATTTAGAAGATTAATCCTTTTTAATAATTATTGGGATTAGCAATATCTCTTTTAATTAAAGCCATTAAATATTTAGGGGCTTTATATCTTCCTGGTAGACATCTATTTAAAGTTTCAAGATGACCCCAACATACTGTCTTTTCTATATCTTTAACTGAGTTGCCTTTCAAAATTAATAGTCTAAGAGCTTTACAAAATAAAGGATAGCCTGCTTCTAATTCATCTATATTGAGCTTTGCTGTTGACATAGACCAAATAGGAATTACCAAATATTAATCTATACAAATATGGTGCAAAGTTGAATCATATTTCAAATTTCTCAATAAATAGAAATTAATCTAGAAATGCTACACAATCTATTTCAACTAAAACTCCTTTGGGTAGAGATGAAACCTCTACACAGGCCCTTGCAGGAGGATTTTCTATGTTGAAAAAGTCACTATATATATTATTTACAATTTGAAAATTACTTAGATCGGTTAAGTATATAGTTGTTTTCACAACATCCTCAATATTCGCTCCACCAGCTTTTAGAACAGCTGAGAGATTTTTTAAAACTTGAATAGTTTCCTTCTCGATATCACCTAAACATGTAATTTCATTTAAAGCTGGATCTATAGCAATTTGGCCAGAACAATAAATAAAATCCCCAGCTTTTATTGCTTGATTATAAGGTCCGACTGGATCTGGAGCATTAGATGTTTTAATGACTTGCTTTGGGGACATTTGTTTAAGATAATACCTATCTATTTAAACCCATAAATCTTTATTTGCTCTTAAATAAGTAAATTCTTTTAAATTTTTTGCTCTTAAAAAAAGGTTGATTTTCATTTCTTCTTCTAGAAAAAATGGAATTGTCAATTCATTAAGAGAAAGTTTTTTTTCAACTTGCAAAAGTTTATTTTTTATATTTTGATCTTTGGGCTTGAGATTCAATGCCCACAATAGATTTGATTTGGTATATTCATGAGCACAATAAATTAGTGTATTTGGTGGTAATGACTTTATTCTTTCTAAAGAAGAGTACATTTGTTCATAAGTTCCTTCAAAAATTCTTCCACAGCCACCTGAAAATAATGTGTCACCAATAAAGAGAACAGGATTTTTGCCATTCAAAAAGAAGGCGATATGTGAGCTTGTATGCCCTAATACTTCAATTATCTTTACTTCTTCACCTAAAATATTTAAAGTTTCTCCATCCTTTACAGATATATTTTGAAAAGGTATTCTCTTTTTTTCTTTGCAAGAAGCGATCACCTTAACATTTGGCCATCTTTTAATAAGATTTTTCGTTCCTCCAATATGATCTGAATGATGATGCGTTTGCAAAATAGCTTTTAATTGAAAATTGTTTTCATCTATATAACTTATTACTGGTTCATGTACAGATGGGTCTATAACTACTACTGATTTATCTTTTTCCCACAACCAAATGACATTATCACTTAAAACTCTTAGTCCTATTATATTTTGAGCTTTATTAAAATCCATTGTTGAATTAGAATTAAGAATCCTTGGGAAAAATTGATCTATGTTTACTATAGCTTTACCAAAAGGAGCTCTGTTAGAAGATTCAATTTCAATTTTTAAAAAAGCTGGGTTGGATTTCTCTGATGCTTTGGAAGAAAATAATAGATCATTAACCTTTGAATCAAATTGCAAACGGGCTAAAGCTTTATTGGTAAGAAATGGGGATGTTCCTGCTTATGTTAGTTATGGACAGGCTGATTTGGGTATTGTTGGATATGACGTATTACTAGAATCTGAACTAAAAGTTGCAAAATTACTTGATTTGGGATTTGGGGGCTGTCATATGTCATTGGCGGTTAAGAAAAATAGTAATTATTCAAAACCAACTGATCTGCCTGTTAATTGTAAAGTAGCGAGTAAATTTACAAAAACTGCAAGATCGTATTTTGATGAATTAAATATACCTGTAGAGATAGTCCATTTGACAGGATCAGTTGAACTTGGTCCTATAACAGGTATGGCAGAAGCGATAGTCGATTTAGTGGCAACAGGCAAGACTCTTAAAGAGAATGGTTTAATTAAAATAGATGATCTTTTTTACTCGACTGCAAGACTAATTGGAAATCCTTTATCTATGAGGTTAGATGATAATCATCTCAGAGATACAATTTTATCAATAGAATCAATTAATGCTCTTTAGAAGATTAGCTAAATGTTTTTTAATGATTTCAAAAGGATTAAAAAGTTAGGTAAATTTTTAACTAGAGATAAAAAAACAATCTATTTGATCTTAATAGTTTTGTTACCTGTGTCTTTTGCTGGAGCTATTCAACCATTACTTGTAGGTCAAGCAATTACTATTCTTAAAAACGAAAGTACAGATGTTTGGCTAAGTAAAACTTTCTTTGGACAGTCAATAAACACAATTATCTTAACTTTATTTGTAACTGTTCTATTTAGGTTGGTTTTGCAAGGATACCAAACTTACAATATCCAAGCAGTGGGACAACGTTTGACAGCAAGGATAAGAAGAGAACTTTTTGATCATTCTATATCTTTGTCTCTTACATATCACGATAAAATGCCAGTAGGCAAACTACTAACGAGATTAACAAATGATGTTGATGCTTTAGCTGAAGTTTTTGGTAGTGGTGCAGTTGGAGTTATTGCTGACTTTGTCAGTCTGATAGTAATCTCTTTGACAATGCTATCAATTGATCGAGGACTTGCTATTTTATTGCTTATAACTCAAATCCCAGTATCATATTTCATTATTTGGCTTCAAAAACGTTATAGAAGGGCCAACTATCAAGTAAGAGAGGAGTTGTCTCAACTAAATTCTGATTTTCAAGAGAATCTTCAAGGTCTTGAAGTCGTTCAGATGTTCAGAAGAGAGTCTTTTAATAGTGAGAAATTTTCTAATACTGGAAATGCTTACAAGAAAGCAGTAAATGGAACGATATTTTATGACAGTAGTATTTCAGCATTTATAGAATGGATTTCGCTTGCCGCTGTTTCCTTGGTTTTAGCAGTTGGCGGATATCTTGTTACCTCTGGAAATATTGGTTTAGGAACATTAACAACTTTTATTTTATATTCCCAAAGACTTTTTGAACCTTTAAGACAGCTTGCAGAAAGATTTACTCAGATTCAAGGAGGGCTTACTGCTGTTGAGAGAATAAATGAATTATTGGATGAAGAAATTCAGATTAAAGACTCTATTATCGCAAAACATTTTTTAGAAGATACTCAGAACAATAATAAGCAATTTAAGGGTAAAATTGAATTCAAGAATGTTAATTTCTCCTACAAAGATGGAGAACATATTTTAAAGGATTTATCCTTCTTGATTAATCCAGGAGAGCATGTAGCCTTTGTAGGCCCAACTGGTTCAGGCAAAACAACTATTATTAGATTGCTATGCAGATTGTATGAACCTCAATCAGGCCAAATTTTAATTGATGATATAGATATAAAGCATATACCTATCGCAGTACTCAGAGACATGTTGGGAATAGTTTTACAAGATACCTTTATCTTTAGTGGTAATGTTGCAGATAATTTGAAACTAAACGCAAATATAGACAATATTGAATTAGAAAATATTTGTAATGAATTGGGATTACAAAATTTGTTAGAAAAATTGCCAGAAGGATTGAACACCTTTCTTAGAGAAAGAGGCGGGAATCTCTCTTCTGGAGAGAGGCAACTTCTTGCAGTAACCCGAGTGGCGATTAGAAATCCTGCTGTTTTGATAATGGACGAAGCTACAGCTTTTATGGATCCTTCTACAGAAGCTACCTTACAGAGAGATCTTGAAAGAATTCTAAAAAACAGAACAGCATTAGTAATAGCTCACAGAATAGCAACCATTGAAAGTTCTGATAAGATCTTAGTTTTAAAAGGTGGATCTTTAATTGAGGAGGGAACACATAGTGAATTGAGATTGAGAAAGGGGCTATATTTTCAGCTTTCTGAACTTCAACAAAAAGGATTTGCGAATTTTTAATGATTTTTAAAAACCAAGGTTCATCAATAAAAAAATCGAACACTATATCTAAGGATGATCTTATAAATATCTATGGTTCATATTCTTATGAATTCACTCAAAAAAATAATGAAGAAATTTTTGTATGTAGTAAATGTAAAGAGTTAGATTTAATAGAGCTAGATCAACTTTTGCAAACTGTAGGTTGGACCAGACGACCAATAAGGAGAGTTAAAAGAGCTTTGGAATTTAGTATTTTGGTGGTTGGGTTATGGCGTCATGACGATAAATTTCCTAGATTAGTAGGATTTGCAAGATGCACTGGTGATGGGATTCTAGAAGCAACAGTGTGGGATGTGGCTGTTAATCCTGTATATCAAGGTCAAGGATTAGGTAAAGAATTAATGAAATATATTTTAAGAGAATTAAAAAATATTGGCATTTCAAAAGTCACCCTTTTTGCAGATGCGAAAGTAGTTACATTTTACAAAAGGCAAGGTTGGATATTAGAGCCAAGAGGTTCTAAATGCGCTTTTTGGTATGCAAATTAATTATTTTTTGTAGTAGTCTGAATATATAGATTTTGTCGATTCCCCTTTTAACCATCTTCTTCTAAAGTTCCAGTTCTTAATTGCTTGGAGAAAAATATTAGTTCTTTCCCATTTCCTTGAACTTATAAAAATTGGTATATTTAGTTGTTTTAAATCTTTTTTATTGTTTAATCTCCTTAAAAAATCTAAGTCTTCCATCAAAGGAATCTTTCTAAAACCATTATTGTTTAGATATGTAGATCTATGAATTATTAAACCTTGGTCTCCATAAGGCTGTTTAAAATAATGGCTTCTAAAATTAACAAGAATCTCTAGGACTCTGTAAATGTTTTTTTTGTGATTAATTTTAAATTTAAAATAGTAAATATAATTTTTGTCTCCTTTAAAAACTGATTTTATTTTCCCAAACCAATCATGAGTTAATCTTGTGTCAGCATGTAAAAAAATTAGCCACTCTCCCTTCGAATTTGAAGCCCCTATATCTAATTGTAAGCCTCTATTCCTTTCAATAGATTTATGTACTTTCGCTCCGTAAATTTTTGCTATATCAATAGTCTTATCTTCACTTCCACAGTCTACAATTAGAATTTCCACATCTTTCTGAATAATCGATAAGTCTGAGAGTAATAATGGTAAATTATTTGCTTCATTGATAGTTGGAATGATAATTGAGACTTTAGACATTTTGATTAATTTCTATTTTCAATATCAATAATTGAATCTATATCTATTTTTTTATCTAAAAACTTATATTTCAATTTTGTTGAGTCAAAATTATCAATTGTGCTTTGAAGAACATTTTCTTTACTCCATCTAATATTTATAAAAGGTAAATGTAGATGTTTAGATATTATTTTTTCTGATAAACCAATAAGCCAATAACCTCCATCATTAGATGGCCCTAAAATTAGATCATTATGTTTTAGCTCCCTGATAGTATTTAATAAATCTAGATGGCATAAATCTGGTAGATCAGTACCAATAAAAATAATATTTTTTAGCTTATTTTGAGTATAAAATTTTTTGTTGATAATTATTTGCCTTTTCATCTTTTCTCCCAAGCAGCCTTTCCCCTGTAAATTAAACTTTTTAATGCCTAATTCTTTAGACCATCTTCTACAATTTTTTTTCCCTAAACCTGATATAGCAATAGAAACATCGATTAGTTTATTTTTTTGTAGAGATTTGGCTACGGAAATAGTGTGGTTAGTCATCACACTTTGTATTTTTGCAGAATTACTTTTACCTATATCTTTCGATAATCTTGTTTTGCATCTTCCAAAACCATGCCATTTTGCCATGATAATGAGTAATGCTTTATCCAATATTTCAGCGATATTTATAGTAATTATAAATCTATAAAAAAATATAAAAATATTTTTTTGTAAATTTAGACCATGCTTTGTTAAAAAATTTTAAATTTGTCGTGATCTTGTGATTTGATAATGGTCAATTATTAAATTCCAACTAGATTAATAATCTAGAGAATAAAACTTTGCAAGCAACTAATCCAATTTGGGCGGAAGTTCAACAATTACTACAAAAAACTTTAAGTAAGCCTTCATTTGAGACATGGATAAGGCCAGCTAAATTCAATTGCTTTGAAAATGGCTTATTGACCTTAATCGCTCCAAATACATTTTCCAGTGATTGGTTAAGAAAGAATTATTGTGAAACTATCGAAAAAGCTGCAAAAGAAATTTGTGGCCATGATGTAAAAGTTGTTTTTAAATCTGAAATAAAAAACAGCAGCAATATAACAAACAAAGAAAACCTCAATGATCAGAACGTTAATCAAAAAACAAAATCTTTTTCTAATAAAAGCCAAGATGCTTCTTCAAAAAATAGATCCAAAAATCCTAACGGTTTAAATTTACGATACGTTTTTAAGAGATTTGTTGTAGGTCCAAATAGTAGGTTGGCTCATGCAGCGGCTTTAGCAGTTGCCGAATCACCTGGGAGGGAATTTAATCCCTTATTTATTTGCGGTGGAGTAGGTCTTGGTAAAACTCATTTAATGCAAGCAATAGGTCATTATCGAGTAGAAATAGATCCAGAAGCAAAAGTCAAATATGTATCTACAGAGACTTTTACTAATGATGTTATTAGTGGTATCAGAAGAGATGGAATGACAGCTATTCGGGATAAATATAGAAATGTAGATCTGATTTTAATAGACGATATACAGTTCTTAGAAGGTAAAGAGTATACACAAGAAGAATTTTTTCATACTTTTAACGCTCTTCATGAATCAGGAAGTCAAATAGTAATTGCAAGTGATAGACCTCCAAATCAATTGTCAGGAATTCAGGAGAGATTAATTTCTAGATTCTCGATGGGTATGACTGCAGATATTCAACCCCCTGACCTTGAGACTAGGACGGCTATTCTTCAAAAAAAGGCAGAACAAGAAAGGATGAGTCTTCCAAGAGATTTAATTCAATTTATAGCAGGAAGATTTACTTCGAATATTAGAGAATTAGAGGGAGCATTTACAAGAGCTGTTGCATTCGCTTCAATTACAGGCTTGCCAATGACAGTTCAATCAATTGCTCCAATGCTTGATCCTAATAGTGTTGGAGTAGTTGTTACTCCAAAACAAGTTATTAACAAAGTCTCAGATTTTTTTAAAGTTTCTACTGATGAATTGATTAGCTCAAGTAGAAGAAAACCAGTAAGTCAAGCCAGACAAATTGGTATGTATCTTATGCGTCATGGAACTGATCTAAGCTTGCCAAGAATTGGAGATGAGTTTGGGGGGAAAGACCATACAACTGTTATGTATGCAATCGAACAAGTTGAAAAAAAATTATCTATTGATCCTAATATTGCAAGTCAAGTTCAAAAAATAAGAGATTTACTTCAAATAGATTCAAGAAAAAATTTATAGTTAATTAGAAATGAAATTTCTGGGATCTTGATCATATCTATGATTGAGGGGTATCTTATCAGCTTGATTGTCATCACTTAGCAATGCAATTTTATTTAATGATTGTCTTAATAACCTTGCAGAAATAATTGGCATATCTCTTGGAACTGAGATTCTATTTTTTAAGTATCTAAGAGATTTACCTGAAAGTTTCTCTGGGATTCTTACTTCACCTGTGATCATATATGTTAATGCTGATCTCAATGATTCCTCAAAGGATTCTTTTTCGTATGGATTTACTTTAAGTAAATTGTCTTTGTGCTTTATTACTCTTCTAAGAGCAATTTTAGCGTAATATTTTGAATCATAATTTTTATTTAATTCATAATTACCAAGACCTTCTCCATTATCTATTAACTCAGAGAAAGCGATCTGTTTTTCATTGCTTTCTTTATAACATCCACCCATTTGTGGAGGTAAATCATGAGAGTGAGTATGAAAATCTCCCTGAGTGCCTCTATAAGTACTTGTCCCTTCAAAAAGGGTAAGCCAGTTATCTATATATCTGTAATTAGATCTTAAATTAAATCCTTTATAATAAATCAAAGAAGCATTCATTCTTTCCATATAAGGAATAAAAATTATATCTCCAGTACCAGGTTCTATTGCTTCTGAATTAGATAATGCTGGATCAATAAAACCCGATTCTGACCTGCTCAGGATTTCATTAAATTTAGAAATAGATTCCTTAAATCTTTTTTTTCTAGAAGAATTATCCATAAAATTAAAGCTTTTTCGACAGAGCCAATCACACCAGGATCTGAAAATTTCTCTTTCTAAAGCTCGCGTTTTTCTAAGTTGATTCGATGTTATAAAAGAACCAAGTGCTCCAAATTGATTTTCTAAAAAAGCTATAATTTCATCGCTTTCCGTTATAACTTTCCCTTTAAATTCAATTGCGGGTAATTTGCCCGATCTGACTTTCTCAAGAAACCAACTTTCTTTTTGACCATAGCAAAACATATTTATTTTTTTAACTCTGTAAGGAATTTTCTTGAATTCAAGCCAAAGCCATATTTTCTGACAATAAGGACACCATGAATGCCTATCTCTATAAAGAGTAACCATTACATCATTTTCGTTATGACCAAATAATCTTAAATTTGCGTAGGAATTATTAATACCATTTACTCTATCGGGATCCTCAATATCAAATTTACTTAAATCTTCCCAAGTCAAAATCTTATTCATTTTTTAAATTTAGGCAATAAACTTAAGCTATAATAATTGATTAAAAAAGTCTTGGAATTTCAATTTGATTTAATTGTTGTTGGCGCTGGGTCTGGTGGGCTGGCTGCGGCCAAACGTGCTGCGAGTTATGGAGTAAAAGTTGCAATTGTGGAAGCAAATAAAATAGGTGGAACTTGTGTAATAAGGGGATGCGTTCCGAAAAAATTGATGGTTTATGCAGCTAAAAGTAAAAAAAATATGACTTCTTCTGAAGGCTATGGATTAAAAAGTGAAAGTATTAGTTTTGAGTCAAATATTCTTTTGAAGAATATTAGAAAAGAGGTTTCAAGATTAAGTGATTTATATAAAGATTCTTTAAATAAATTAAATGTAACCGTTTTTGATGGCTTAGGAAGATTCTTAACTCAAAATGAATTGGAAATAATTTGTCCAAAAACAAAGAAAATTCTACAAAAAATAAGTTCAAAAAAAATTCTTATTTCTGTGGGCGGTAAACCTAAGAAGTTAAATATTCCAGGTATAGATTTAGCATGGACAAGCGATGATATTTTTGAATTAGATAGGTTCCCTGAATCAATATTAATAGTAGGAGGCGGTTATATTGCTTGTGAATTCGCTTCTATTTTCAGAAATTTAGGGATTGAAGTGACTCAATTAATTAGAGGCGAGCATTTACTTAATAGTTTTGATGAAGATCTTTCTTTATGCTTAGAAGAATCACCTACTTTCACTGGGATAAATTTAATCTCCAAAAATCAATTAAAGTCTATCGCAAGGGTTAATGGAAATTTAGAGTCTACCTTGGATTCTGGTGATAAAATCGTAACTAATAATATCCTTATTGCTACAGGTAGAGAACCAAATCTTCAACCTTTAAATTTAGATTTTTTAAATCTAAAGATGGATGGTCCATATTTAGATGTTGATGAACTTAACCAAACAAGCAACGAAAATGTTTTTGCAGTTGGTGATATCATAAACAAACCAAACTTAACTCCAGTAGCAATAGAACAAGGCAGAGTTTTTTCTGATAATTTTTTTAATCACCAAAAAAGAAAAGTAAATTATGAATATATTCCTAAGGCTGTTTTTACTATTCCTGAAATTTCAACAGTTGGCTTAACTGAGAAAAGAGCAAAAGAGATTCACTCTGAGAAAAATATAAAAATTTTTAAATGTAAATTTACGCCTATGTCTAATACTTTTAAAGATAATAAATCAAAATGTATGTTAAAGATTGTAGTTAATAAATTAACTGACAAAGTATTGGGATGCCATATGTTTGGAGAAACATCATCTGAGATTATTCAAATGGTTTCAATTTCATTAAATGCGGGTATAACAAAAAAAGACTTTGATATTACTATGGCTTTGCACCCAACTATCTCAGAAGAATTTGTGACTATGTATGGCTAAAATTATAATTTAGAAAATTTTAAATTTTCTTGAGCAAAGAGAAAAATTGTAATTAATGAAAAGTAAATAAAAAAACCTATCCTTAATTCAGAAAGATGATTAAATCCATTCAAAAAAAGTATCTTATCGAGAATGTAAAAAATATAAAGATTCAGCAAAATAAATCCTTCAAATCTAGTGATTTTCCCTTTGCTCCAAAAAATTGGCAAGCATGCGAAGGTAGTTAAAACCATAAAAGGTATGTCAACTTTTATTAGGCTTTGTTCAATTACTAACCCATTAAATCCTGAAAAAATACTACAACTACCAAGGATTAGAAGTTGATTCAGCAAATTGCTACCTATTACATTCCCAATTGCAAGATCTGTTTTACCTTTAAATGCGGCAATTATTGAAGTGACTAATTCTGGCAAAGATGTTCCAGTGGCGACAATAGTTAATCCAATAACAATTTCATTTACTCCCAAAAGAGTAGCAAGCGATTGAGAACCATTTACTAAAATGTTTGAACCAAAGCTTAAAAGAAAAATTCCTAATATCAACTTTAGTAAAATATTTAACTTCCCTTCATAATTATCCTTGAATTCTTCTATATCTGGTTCAGCATCTTTTGTATCCTCTTCTTTCTCCTTAATGGTATTAATTTCCCATATTGTATTTAAGACTAAACAAAAAATTAGAAATATCCCTGCTTGCAATGTTAATAAGCCTGTTGATGACATTGCCCAAACTGCACAAGAAATAGCCATTAAGAGAGGAACATCTCTTCTGACTATTCTGCTTTTTACCTTAAGAGGTGTGATCAATGAGCTTATGCCTAAAACTACAAGAACATTAAAAATATTGCTTCCTATTACATTGCTAGCAGCGAGCGAATCACTCCCTTTTAAAATTGAACTTAAACTTACCAATAACTCAGGAGAGCTTGTCCCGAGGGAGACAACTGTTAATCCAATTACTATTTGAGGTATTCCTAAAATTAAAGATAAATTTATAGCACCCTGAATAAAGAATTCTCCTCCTGCAAAAAGTAGAGCTACTCCTAATATTATTTCTATTATTGGAAATGAAAAATCACTCATATTTATCATTTTGTTTAGATAATTAAATCTTTAATAATTGATTAATAACTATCCTCGAATATCTATAATTTATTGTCAATTTTAATTTGCTGTTAAAATTGATTAAATAGTAAAAATTTTGAAGACATTAACTATATTAAAACCTGATGATTGGCATTTACATTTAAGGGAGGGTCTTGTATTAAAAAATATCATTCATTTCACATCAGAATATTTCGGAAGAGCTATCGTCATGCCAAATACTAAAAGTCCTATAACATCTATTGATAGTGCTATTACTTACAGGAAAGCTATTTTTGAAGCATTACCAGAAAGTTCTAAGTTTGAACCATTAATGACAATGTATCTTACTGATGAGACTGATAAAGGAGAACTAATAAGTGGTTTTAAAAATGAAGTCTTTTTTGCAGCAAAATTATATCCTGCTAATGCCACAACAAATTCCACTCATGGAGTTAAGAAAATAGAAAATCTATATAAGATTTTTGAATCAATGCAAGATTCTGGAATGCCTCTCTTAATTCACGGGGAAGTGACTGATTCTGAAGTCGATATATTTGATCGAGAGGAAGTTTTTATAGATAGAGAACTTTCTCCTGTAGCTAAAAGATTTCCAAAATTAAAAATTGTTTTAGAACATATAACTACCTCTTATGCTGTGGATTTTGTTCAAGAAAATAATATTGGAGCTACTATAACTCCGCATCATCTACACATAAATAGAAATGCAATGTTTTTTGGAGGTTTAAATAGCGATTTTTACTGCTTACCAGTAGCTAAGAGGGAAAAAAATAGACTAGCTTTAAGGAAAGCTGCAACAAGTGGGAAAGATTGTTTTTTCTTAGGGACTGATTCTGCTCCACACCTTAGAGAGTGGAAAGCTTTTTGCGGTTGTGCGGGAATTTTTAATTCACCAGTAGCATTAGAAAGCTATTTAACAGTATTTGAAGAGGAAAATGCTCTAGATAATTTTGAGAAGTTTGCAAGTTTGAATGGCCCAAATTTTTATAATTTGCCCCCAAATAAAGAAAAATTAAAATTAGTTTCTAGACCTAATAAAATCTCAGAATTTATTAATGTTATTGAAGAAAAAAATATTGTCGGGCAAATAAAACCATTTCACGCAGGTGAAACTTTGAAGTGGCAAGTCGAAGGAATAGTAAATTAAAAATTAGATTTAATCTGATCGTCCAACAAAAGTGTAAAGCTTCCCATTTTTTTGGTTAAATGGTTTGCTTTCGGCTAAAGTTAAAATGCGCAAATTCCTTATGGGAGTGTGGCGGAATTGGTAGACGCGCCGGGCTTAAAAACTAACCAAATAAAAGATACACTAGCGTATAGCATATATAGGGATTGGGGTAAAACCCATTCCCTTTCTTAATTTATAACCTATCCACATTAGTAGAAATATCTAACATATATCTAGCGCAAAATAAAAGATTATGAAATTCTCTATATTCTATTTTCCTTGAATTGTTCACCATTTAACCAAATTCCGTTCCAACTATCTCCATCTACCCAAGTATATTTTCCTTGACCATGGTGTTTACCATTCAACCATTCCCCAGCATAACTATCTCCATTTGCCCAAGTAAATGTACCTTTACCATGGTGTTCACCATTCAACCATTCCCCAGCATAACTATCTCCATTTGCCCAAGTATATGTACCTTTACCGTGACTCTCATTATTTAAAAATTCACCAATATATTTATCACCATTTGCATGTATATATATCCCCTCACCTCTCCTCTCGTCATTTACCCATTCACCAACATATTTATCTCCTTTAAATTCATTATCTCCCCAAATCATAGTACCTTTACCATGGAAAGAATTTTCTGAAAACTGACCTATATATATTGTTCCATCAGCATATGTATATTTCCCCTTACCATGAAACTTTTCATTTACCCATTCACCAACATAAATATCATTCTCTTTAGGATTATCTGCATTTAAAAAAGTTTCTTCACCATAGCAAGCTCTTTTCTTATTGAAAAAATTACATTTTGGTAAAGATGATTTTTTTGAATTAATTTCTACACAACCCTTATAGTCCTTAACATATGAACACATTTTATGAATTTCTGATTCCACTCCCGCATTGCCAATGATAGGAATCCCACAACTAATAATTAATACAATAGAGATTTTTCTAAAGGAATTTAATTTCGACATTGAGTTTTCTGAAATTATATACTTACTTAAAAAAAATAACCAATTGAAAAATATCCAGCGTGTCTATTGGATCCTTAAAAGTGTAAATATTAGGATATTTTTTGGATAAAAGGAACACTTTCGGCTACGATTGAAAAGCGTAAATTCCTTTTGGGAGTGTGGCGGAATTGGTAGACGCGCCGGACTTAAAATCCGTCGAGCGCTTTAGCTCGTGGGGGTTCAAGTCCCCCCACTCCCATTATTTATTTTTAGTTCTTACGTTAACTTTTAAAAATTGTTATGTTTAGACTAAGAAATCCTAAATCATATAAATATGGAAAATATTTTCAGTAATTCATTTGCCACCTTATTCGCCTATATCACGATCATTTCTGTCTATTTATTAGTTATTCCATTATTACTATTTTATTGGATGAATAATAGATGGAATGTTATGGGTAAATTTGAGAGATTAGGAATTTACGGACTTGTATTTCTTTTTTTTCCAGGTTTGATTTTATTCTCTCCATTTCTAAATCTCAGATTAAAAGGAAGTGCTAAAGGGTAAATAATTGACTAAAGGCAAAGTTTTACAAATAGGTATATTTTTTTCATTGATAGGTTTAATTAGTTATGAATTATCACCGAAAATGGGTATCGATAATTTTACAGCCAGTACTATTTCAAGCCTTGTCTTAATCCTTATTGTTATTACTTGGGTAACAACCTATGTTTATAGAGTTTTAAATGGGAAAATGACGTTTATGGAACAAAGGAAGCGTTATAGAAAAAAATATGAAAAGGTTGTTAATGATAAGCTAGAAACAAAGTTCAATGCATTGTCAAAGGAAGAACAAGAAAAACTAATGGAAGATTTAGAAAAAAATCTATAAATTTTCATACGAAAAATTTTTTAAAACTCATGGAAGAAAACAAAATGCAAATGACTCAAAATTATTCTTTTTCAAAGGTAGATGATAAGTTTTATGAGTTAAAAAATAATAAAAGATTAGCTTTGATGCCTTTCATAATGGCGGGTGATCCCAATATTGAAATAACATCTGAGATCTTATTAAAGTTACAAGAAAATGGAGCTGACCTTATTGAATTAGGAATCCCATATAGTGATCCTCTTGCAGACGGACCTATTATTCAACTGTCTGCCTCTCGTGCCTTAAAGTCAGGTACTACCCCAAGAAAAGTAATTACACTTTTAGAGTCTTTAAAAGGCAAATTAAACATCCCCATCATACTTTTTACTTACTTAAATCCTTTATTATGTTTTGGGTTTAAAAAATTTTGTGAGATGGCATCCAATTCAGGAGTTTCTGGATTAATAATTCCTGATCTCCCTTTAGAGGAAGCTCATAAATTTTCTAAAGTAGTTAGTTCGCATTCTATGGATTTAATTTTATTAGTGGCTCCAACAACTCCTTTTGAGAGAATGCAAAAAATATCCCATCATACAAAAGGTTTTACTTATTTAGTAAGTGTTACAGGTGTCACTGGCGAGAGAAATAAAATGGAGAATAGAGTAGAAAATCTTATTGCTAAATTAAAAAAAATAAACACTAATCCAATTGCTGTTGGTTTCGGAATATCTACGCCTGAACATGTTAAAAAAGTTCGTGAATGGGGAGCAGATGGAGTAATTATTGGAAGTGCATTTGTAAAAAGAATTTCTAGTGCAGGTGAAAAAGATGTTGTTACTAAAGTTGGTAATTTTTGTAGAGATATGCGTTTAGCTGCCGATAAAAAAAAATAAATTTAAAAAGAAAATATTTATTAAAAAATTATTTAATTAAGGATTTAAAATTAAGTATTTAAATTTAACTATCTAATTTATTTTCGTTATCTTTAAGATTCTTTAGTAGGTAATAATCTTATTTGCTTTCTTCCAAGCTTAATTTCGAATTCATCACCTGCTTTTAAATCTAGAAGTGCTGTATATGCTTTTCCAATTAAAAGATTTCCGTTCCCTTGTACTGTAGCTATATAACTTAATTTTCTTCCACCTTTACCAATTCCTCCTGTTTCATTATCACTGCTACTTTTATATCCTTGAGCTTCAGCAATTGCCTTATAGTATGCATTATAATTTTTCCTTTTTTTACCATTTTTAGATTTGGAAAAATATCCACAAGCTAGAACTCTTTCTGATTCACTAACACCTTTAAGCTCTTTAATTTTTGCTATTAATTCACTTCCAGTGAGCATGATAAATAATAAATGCAGCTATCTGAATAACATAGCAATTTGTGTGTAATATATGCAATTATTTAGTATATATTTATTCTATTAGTTATCTTTTAAAATGGAAAAGTTTGTAGTGTTTGGCGAGTACTGTGAAGATGCAATAGTTAAAAGGGAACCATTTCGTGAACAACATCTTGATAGACTCAAAAAATTAAAAGATCGCGATATTTTAGTTACTTTAGGACCGACAAAGTGTACCAAATATTTGTTTGGAATTTTTAATGCTAATGATGAAAATCAATTAAGAGATTTTATTGAGAAAGACATATATTGGGAAAAAGGTATATGGATTAATTATGAAATTTATCCTTGGGTTCAGGTTTTTTAAATATTATTTATATCTAAATTTTATAAATTATTAAATATCAATTTCAAGTAAAATACCTTGTAAAAGTATATAAATATTTTCTGGTTACTATTTAGATTATTGATTATGTTATGAAATTAATAAGAAATTGATGTATTAAAAGGTTAGTTTTTAGAGGGATATATTTTCTATAAAACCTTTTTTTAAATGAGAAGATTATGTCTATTTAAAATATATTTTTCTAAATTAATATTTAATCAGAAGTATCTTGATTTATCTGGCTTACTAATGAGTCAATATCTAATTGATTATATGGGAGTGTTTTTTTTGTGTCTGGATAATCATTTTTGATACTGGTTAACCAATTTTGTTCAATCTTTATGAGATTCTTTGCAACGTTGAACATACCGCCTTTTTTATACAATTCCTTCATTTTTAGAGTAATCTCAGAGGTTCTACTCGATTTAATATTTAATTCATATGCCAAATCTTTTTGATTAAATCCATGGGATTTCAACCAATCCTTAATGAAGGAGATTAATTCTTTTTCTTCCTGTTGAGATAATTTACTCATTTAAAAAAAAGGAAATAACTTATTAAGCTTGTTTTCTGCTCTTGCTCTTATTGAAGGAGTCATATATTTACTCCATATACTAAGCACTGCTGTAAGGGCTACAAAATCATCACTAAAGCCAACTAATGGCATAAAGTCAGGGAAAAGGTCAAATGGCATAATTAGATAAGCTAGCGCAGTCATTAAGGAAACTCTTACTTGTGCTGGAGTATAAGGATCTATAGACATCTCCAAGACTTCTAATGCAGGCTTGGCAATTGTTCTTCCCGCTTTAATAAGAATCTTGATAATGATATTCTCATCAAATGTTGAACTTTCTAAAACTTCAGCTTCATAAATTTTCTCTTGGTTATTGTGATTCTCTCCAATACTCATAAATAAAATTTTAAATGTTTTGACGGGTAATTTTTAGCTAATACTATCAACCAATCCATTTTGTATCCCAGCTTTTCTTAGTTTTCTTAGTGCACGTTGAACTACTTGTCTGCAATATTCTCTGCTACAACTCATGTGTCTTGCTACTTCAGCTAAAGTTCTCCATTCATTTGAACCGTCTAAACCAAATCTAAGGCTTACTATCTTTCTTTCTTTTTCAGTTAAATTGGCTTTATCCAATAATTTCCAAGCAGAGGAAGTTCTTTCGGCTAATTCCGCTAACTCCATTGGTGGAGTTTGATCACTTGGAAGAATGTCAACTAACTCGGAGGGATCTGATTTTGATTTAACAGTTCCTTGAAGACTAACGGTAATACTTCTCAATTCACAAGAGAGGAGTTCCTCAATTTCTTCCTTGGGGACTTTCATTTCTTCAGCCAGATCATTACTAGTAGGTGTAATACCTTTAATTTGCATAAGCTTTGATTTTGCTGATCTTAACTTTGTAAGTTTTTCATTGATATTTACTGGTATCCTAATCGTTCTACTTTGAGTTGATAATGCTCTATTTAATCCTTGCCTAATCCACCAATAAGCATAGGTGGAAAATCTGTGCCCCCTAGAGGGATCATATTTTTCTACAGCCCTTGTTAGGCCTAGAGTACCCTCTTGAATCAGGTCTAACAATTCTAGTCCTTTACCTTGATACCTCTTGGCAAGATTCACAACTAATCTTAGGTTGGCTGTTATCATCTCATTTTTGGCTTTTTCACCAATTTTGATCTTCTTTCTTTCAGCTTCGGAATATTCACAAGCGGGACCTTTGCCACCTGCCTCTTGGCATCTATTAACAAGCACAACCATCTCTTGGACTTTTCTGCCCATAGTGAGTTCTCTTTCGGGAGTCAAGAGTTGATGACGCCCTATTTCAACAAGAAAATCGCTTAATGAACTCACGATTTACCTCTTAATAGATATATTTAACTTATAGTTAAATCATTAATAAGCCATACATGTAATAATTAATTAATAATTTATTAATAATTATTGCCTAATTTTATATAATTTTTACTTAAATTTTTGAATTAAATAATTTTAAATTCTGAATTTTTGTTATTTGATTTTTTTTCTTGATTCTAGAACAGCAAGAACATCTCTCCACTCAACACCTTGGTACATAAGGGCTACTTGCAGATGATAAATTAAATCAGCAGCTTCATTTGAGATTGAATTTTTGTCATTATCCTTGCAAGCCATAATAAATTCAGCGGACTCCTCTCCTATTTTTTTTAAAATAGTATTACTACCTTTAGTTAATAAATGATTTGTGTAGCTTTTCTCTGAAGGATTTATTGATCTTTCGTTAATGGTATTGAATAACTCAGAGCAAATATTTGAGAAGGGAGTAGTTTTTTTCTCTTTTTTATTGTTTTGATTAGTTTGGATTTCGTTGAAGAAACAACTTTTTTCACCAGTGTGACAAGCACCTGAACCATTTTGTTCAATCAAAAGTATTATTGCATCATTATCACAATCGAATCTTATCTCCTTAAGTAGTTGGGTACTTCCACTTGTAGCACCCTTTCTCCAAATTTCGGATCTTGATCTACTCCAGTAATGAACGTTTTTGGTCTCAAGAGTTTTTGTCAACGATTCTCTATTCATCCAAGCAAGCATAAGAATTGATCCATCTAGCCAATCTTGTGCTATCGCAGGGATTAATCCATAATTGTCAAAGCATAGATCTTCTATCGAAAAATTTGTTGAATAAGTCATTATGATCTGTATGTTAAATCCTACTAATATGTTTTATTAGGAATTATCCTAACAGTTAATTGATGTATATTAATTCTTTGAAATTTACATGCAGTAAAAGTTATGAGGATTTCCCCTGTTCTCATAGGCAATGGCGTCATGAAGGCCACTGCAGATTTGTTCATGGATATTCAAGATCATTTACCTTTTGGTTCACTGCAAAAAAACTAGACCTAAATGGTTTTGTCGTTGATTTTTCAGGTCTCAAGCCTCTTGAAAATAGACTAAAGGAGCAATTTGATCATACTTTTTTGATAAATAAAGACGATCCCTTATTGAATTATTGGGAACAATTGCATAATTTAGATGCTTTAGATTTAAGAATTATGGATAATGTGGGAATGGAGTTCACTTCTGAATTAATTTGGATATGGGCTAATGAATACTTGCAGGATAAGGATAAGGGAAGAACATGTTGTTGGAAAACAGAATCAAAAGAAAATAAATCTAATAAAGCAAGTTTTGAGAAAATCCCTGATTGGTTTGAATCTTAGATTAGAATTTCAAGTTATATTAAATTCTTTAATTTAGATTTTTAATCAACAATAATTTCTCCATTAACCAGATAAATATTAACTTCGTCTTTAGTGAGGTAATTATTATTCAATATATTGTTTGAAATTTTTGTCTCAATTTGTTTTTGAATAATTCTTTTTAAAGGCCTTGCACCAAAGACATAATCGAAACTATCTTGAACCAGTTGGTTAATTACCTCATCAGTGATTTTAAATTTTAAGTTTTTTTTGTTAAGTCTTTTTTCTAAATTTTGAAGCTGGATTTTTGCAATTTCTTTTATATCATTTAATTCTAAATTATTAAAAATCACTATTTCATCAAGTCGATTTAAAAACTCAGGCTTGAAAAATTTTTTAAGTTCAGAATCTACAACTTTTTTAATTTCATTTGTATCTTCTTGTCTAACTGATAAATCATTTATTGATTGACTTCCTAAATTGCTTGTGAGAACAATGATTGAATTTTTGAAATTTATTGTACGACCTTGACCATCGGTAATAATTCCATCATCAAGAACCTGTAAAAGAATATCTAAGATATCTTTGTGAGCCTTCTCTATTTCATCTAGAAGTATCAATGAATAAGGATTTTTCCTTACAGCTTCAGTTAATTGACCGCCCGATTCGAAACCTAAGTATCCAGGCGGAGCACCTATGATTTTGCTGACCGAATGCTTTTCCATATATTCAGACATATCCAGTCTTGTAATTGAAGTATTTGAATCGAATATGATTTTTGCTGTTACTTTACTTAGTTCTGTTTTCCCAACACCTGTCGGACCTAAAAAGAGGAAACTGGCTAATGGCTTGCTTGGGTCATTTAGACCAGTCCTGGATCTCTTAATAGAATCCGCAACTGCCTTAATCGCACTATCCTGACCAATAATTTTTTCTTTAAGGACCGACTCGAGGCTTAAAAGCTTATCTTTTTCTGACTGATTTAAGTTCTGTACAGGAATAGAAGTCCACTTAGAAACAACTTCTGCAATATCATCAAAAGTTACCTCTTGCCTTAAAAGATTAGTCTCTCCTTTTTTGTGAGAATGAACTAGGAAATTACTTTTTTCTTTCAATTTTTTTTGTAAAGAATTTAAAGTTCCAAATTCCAGTTCTGCGGCTTTGTTCAGGTCAAAACTCCTTTTTGCTTGATCTATTTGTAATTGAATAGATTCAATTTCTTCTTTTATTGTGGTAATCTCATCAATTTCATCTTTTTCTTTTTTCCATTGAGCGCTTAATTCTGCCTGCATATCTTTAAGAGATATAAGTTCATCATTAATTTTTTTTAATCTTTCTATAGAAAAATCATCATTTTCTCTTTTTAAAGATAATTTTTCCATCTCAAATTGTAGAACTTTTCGATCAATCTCATCAATTTCTTCAGGTTTTGAAGTTATGACCATATTTAATCTTGAGGCCGCTTCATCGATTAGATCGATTGCTTTGTCAGGAAGAAATCTATCATTAATATATCTTTCGCTAAGCGTAGCAGCTGCAACCAAAGCATTATCAGAAATTCTTACACTATGATGAACTTCGTATCTTTCTCTCAATCCTCTTAATATTGAGACGGTATCATCTATTGAAGGAGCATCAATTTTTATTTTCTGAAATCTTCTTTCTAGAGCAGGATCTTTTTCTATATTTTGTTTGTGTTCATTAATGGTTGTAGCACCAATACATCGAAGCTCTCCTCTTGCAAGCATAGGTTTTAATAGGTTACTTGCATCTAAAGAACCTCCGCTGGCTCCTGCACCAACAACTGTATGAATTTCATCAATAAAAAGAATTATCTTACCGTCTGATTCTTTGACTTTCTTTAGGACATTTTTTATTCTTTCTTCAAATTCTCCACGATATTTTGCTCCAGCCAAAAGCGAACCCATATCTAATGAAATTAGCTGCCTATTTTGTAGTGAAGAAGGTACATCGCTATTTATAATTCTTTGAGCCAACCCTTCCACTATGGCTGTTTTCCCAACACCAGGTTCTCCAATTAGAACAGGATTGTTTTTTGTCCTTCTACTTAATATTTGAATTGTTCTTCTAATTTCTTCATCTCTACCTATCACAGGGTCTAAAATCCCATCCCTTGCTGATTGGGTTAGATCAATACCATATTTATCCAAAGACTCATTAGAAGTATCAAATTCGTTTTTTACTGCTGGATCTGACTTCATTTTCTTTATAGTTTCAAGAAATTCTGGAAAACCTTGTTGATTTAAAATTTGAAATCCATATTTATTATCATAAGTGAAACCGTAAACTAAGTGTTCTGTTGATATCACTACATCATCTAAAGTATTTTTAATATCATTTGCTTTTAAAAATATTTTATGTAGAGTATCACCAATATATAAATTATCTTGTTTTTCTTTCATTTTCGCCTTCGAGTTTAATGAAGACATTATCTCTTTCTCTATACCTTTAATATTTACATTATTTTTTTCTAAGATCTTTTTTGTAAAATTGTCTTGTTTTATAAGAGCTAATAATAAATTATCAGAGTCTACATTTTGTTGGTGATTTTTATAAGCAATTTCTTTGGCAAAAATAAAACAGTCCCAAGCAGAATTTGAAAATTCGCTTGGGACTATTTTCATCAATCAAATTTTACGTATGACTTTAATAAGTAAGTGTTAAGTAAAAAAATATTTATCTATTAGAGTTTATTCAACAATAACTTTACCTACCATTCCAGCACCTCTGTGTGGCTCGCAATAGTATTCATAAGTTCCTGCTGTATTAAATGTTTCTTGCCAAGACTCTCCTGGTGCAAAAGCTAGGTCGGGATGACTTAATTCCTCATGACCGTCAAAAACAGCATTATGAGGGGCTAGTTTATTATTGACGAATTTAACTGAATCACCAGCACTAATGGTTACTGTACTTGGTTCAAATGCAAGCATTCCAGCATCTGTACCAAGTTTAACTTCAACAGTCTTAGCTGACACTGATGAAATACCTAGACCTAGAGTTAAAACTATTGCGAATAACCCTGCAAAAATTGAACGTAACATAATTAAAATTTGCTCATATATATATATTACAAGGCTTTGGGAACTTAACTGCGAGAGTTTTAATTGTTATTACAGCTTGGTAACTTTGATAACCTTAAGATATCAGTCAATGACTTGGCATGACTTTTAAGATTGAAAGTCTCAGGATTAGTGATGGGGACATGATTAAAGTCATATTTTTTGATACTGAAGCTATCCCATGGGGTAGTTTTGATGGGAAGAATTCTTAATAATATTTTTAGAATATTTTTTGTAAGGGGTATCGCAAAATATCTCTTCATATTTTTTCTTTTTAAAAGTGTAATTATGGCCTCGTCAATTGAAATGAATTTCTGACCGAGCACAAATTTTCTAAAACCTTTGTATTGCTCTTCTTTATGATTTTTAATTAGAAAACCACAAATTTGAGCAATATCATATGCATGTATAAAATGAAATTTAGAATCAAGTTTTAAAAATCTTGCTAACCAAAGCCATTTCTCAATTTCTTTCAATCCACTAGTTAAATAACTCACAGGATATTTACTTTTTTTGCCAAGATTTCCTCCAAAAACCAAGGTAGGGAAAACAGCGAATGTTTTTTCAGCAAATGAGCTTTCTCTAAGTCTCTGGAAACATTCGTATTTTGTTTGTATATATTCTGTTCCATAAACTAATGACTCCCTCATTAATTCTGTTTTTTTATTAAGAATGCTAGCTGTTGAAAAATAAATAATCTTTTCTAACTTTTTAATATCAAGCATTTCAAGTAGTTCTTCAAAACCTTTAATATTTACTTCATAGGCTCTTCTTGGATCTCCCCAAGCAGTAGCAGTATGTATTAGGTAATTAATTTGACTAATTTCCTTTTTGTATTTATTTGATTCTCTGATATCGCATACTATTAAATTGACTTTTTTATTTTCTTGAATACTAATTGGTAACTTACTTTTATCTCTTACCATTAGATAAAGCTTTAAGTTTGTGTTTTTCAAAAACCAATCAACTAAATATTGGCCCACACATCCATTTGCACCTGTTATTAATAAGTTTTTATATCCCAATATTTTAACTAGTAAGTGAGTTGTTTCCCATGTTCAAAAAATGTTTGAGCATTTTCTTCTGGAGTACCAGGTAAAATCCCATGACCTAAATTAAGAATATATTTCCTGTCTTTAATTTTATTAAAAGTATTATCTATCCTTTCTTTTATTGCCTCTTTGTTTCCGAATAAAATGCCAGGGTCAACATTACCCTGAATTCCTATCCCACTAGGGATTCTTTTACAAGCCTCTTCAATATCTACAGTCCAGTCTAATGAAATTATATCTACGCCAGTTTTTGCCATTCTTTCTATTACACCAGCACTTCCTGAAATGTATAGAATAACAGGTGTTTCAGGGTAATCCTCTTTTACAATGTCAACAACTTTTTTTTGATAAGGACCAGCAAAGATATCATAATCTTGTGGGCTTAGTTGACCTGCCCATGAATCAAAAATTTGTACTACTTGCGCTCCAGATTTTATTTGATATTTAAGATATTTACCAATAGATTTTGCAAAATGATCAAGAAGTTTGTGAAGTAATTCTGGCTCTTTAAAAGCCATTGATTTTATTAAAGAATAATTCTTACTGCTTTTACCTTCAACTACATATGCAGCAAGGGTCCAAGGGGCGCCAACAAACCCTAAAACTGTTGCTTCATTATTCACATCTTTTTTTAGTGAAGAAAGAACTTGCCCAACGAAGCTTAAACTCTCACTTGGATTTAATTCTTTTAAATTTTCTATCTGGCTAAGAGTTCTTATTGGTGCCTCAATTATTGGACCTTTACTTTCTATTATTTCAAAATTTATGCCCATCCCTGGAAGCGGTGTGAGAATATCTGAAAAAAGGATCACACCATCTGGTTTGAAAGCATGAAAAGGTTGCATTGATATCTCATACGAAAGTTCAGGATTTTCAGATCTCTCTCTAAAGCTAGGGTAACGCTCCCTTAAATCTCTATAGATTTTCATATACCTTCCTGCTTGCCTCATCATCCATACTGGAGGCCTATTAACTGTTTTACCTAATGCGGCAGAAAGTAGTAGTGGTAAATTTTCACCCATTTTTCAATTCGATATGTTAAAAAAAAATTTAAAATTCCAACTTAAAAATCTTACAATGCAAAGCATATCAAAAGCGTTATATGAACATTTATATGAAGCACTAAGTTAAATGAGTCTTCTTATTTTTTTGCTTGATGCTTGAAGATACTCACACTTAATGGAGGCAAAGCAAGATCTAAGGCATTTTGATAATCATGAATATTGTATTTTATGGTTTCTTTGCCTCCCATATTCCCTTTATTACTACCCCCATATCTAGAGCTGTCTGAATTAAAGATCTCTTTATAAAATCCCTCTAAAGGGACTCCTACTTTATATGACCCATGAGTGTTAGGTGTAAAGTTGGCTACTATAACGAGCCACTCATTGGTATCATTTTCTCTTCTCATAAAACTTATTACTGAATTAGATTTGTCGTTACAATCAATCCATTGGAATCCGTAAGGATCAAAGTCATTTTTCCATAACGCAGGTTCATCTTTATAAAGTGCATTTAAGTCATCAACTAAGTTTCTGATACCTTTATGAGGTTCAAATTCTAGTAACTCCCATTGAAGATCATCCCAAACATTCCATTCTTGTCGTTGCCCAAATTCCATTCCCATAAATATTGTTTTTTTACCTGGATGTGTCCACATATAAGTTAGTAAAGCTCGAGTATTTGCATATTTCTTCCAGTCATCGCCGGGCATTTTATGCAAAAGGTGACTTTTCCCATGAACAACCTCATCATGACTGAGGGCAAGCATAAAGTTCTCTGTATAGTTGTATGTAATTGAGAAAGTTACACTATTTTGGTGGAATTGTCTGAACCAAGGATCTATTTCAAAATAATCAAGCATATCGTGCATCCAGCCCATATTCCATTTTAAATTAAACCCAAGTCCTCCCATGTCTGTGGGTTTGGTTACCATTGGCCAAGTTGTTGATTCTTCAGCGATAGAAAGGGCGCCAGGAAAATGTTGGAAGAGTACATGATTAGCCTGTTGAAGAAATTTAACGGCTTCTATATTTTCATTTCCACCATTTTCATTAGGGATCCATTCTCCATCTGGACGAAGATAGTCTCTGTATAACATTGAAGCTACAGCATCTACTCTTATTCCATCAATGTGAAATTCTTCAAACCAATAAACAAGATTTGCTACTAGGAAATTTCTTACTTCGTTTCTGCTGTAGTTAAAGATTAAGGTCCCCCATTCTTTATGTTCACCTATGCGTGAATCCCCATGTTCATACAGATGACATCCATCAAAAAATGCTAAACCATGTTTGTCTTTTGGAAAATGACCGGGTACCCAATCAAGAATCACACCTATGCCCTCTTCATGACATTTATTAACAAACTCTCTAAATTCATTTGGAGTTCCAAATCTACTCGTTGGTGCATACCAACCTGTAACTTGGTATCCCCATGAACCATCAAAGGGATGTTCAGAGATTGGCATTAATTCAATATGAGTAAATCCTCTCTCCTTTACATAAGGGATTAGCTTCTCTGTTAATTCTGGATAAGTTAATAATCTTGTCCCAGGTTTCAGATCTGCAGCAGGTACTGGATCTCTAGGATTCCCATTAACTTCAAGATATTTTTTATCTGCTGATTCATGAAGCCAACTTCCTAAATGCATCTCATAAACTGAAATTGGCTTGTTGATTTGACAAGAGGAATCTCTATTTTTCATCCAATAACTATCATTCCAATTAAAGTTATTTAATTTTGAAATTATTGAACCATTTTGAGGCCTAACTTCATGAAGGAAACCATATGGATCAGCTTTTTCATAAATATGACCTTGTTGTGTTCTTATTTCATATTTATATGTGTCTCCCTCTTTCATTAATGGCATAAATAGTTCCCAAATTCCCCCTAATCTTTTTTGCATAGGATGATGTCTTCCATCCCAAGAATTTATATTTCCAATTATCGATATTGATTTTGCATTTGGAGCCCAAATACAGAACATGACACCCTTTTGATTTTGATCTTCAATGAGATGAGCTCCCATTTTTTTCCAAATATGATGATGATTACCTTCTGCAAAAAGATGCCTATCAACCTCACCCATCCAATCTTCTCTATAAGACCACGGGTCATGTTGTGTATGAGTGATCCCTCCTCTTGAAATATCTATTTCGTAATTAGAATTTGGATTTTCTGGCAGAATTGCTTCAAAAAGCCATTTATGGTTTATGCATTCTGTCTTATAGATTCTATTTTTGAAATTTATTTTTACTTCATCTGCTTCAGGCATCCATATCCTTATCACCCATTGCTGTTGATAAAAATGAGGTCCTAAAATTCTTAATGGATTATCATTGCAACAATTTTCTAGGTTGATAGCTTCTGATTTAATCCAGTCTGCTTGATTTGTCTCTATCATGACTGGTAGATATTAACGATTAATAATATCAAATGATTAACCAAATAAATGATTATTTCTTAAAAAAAAGGTGTCATTTTCATAAATGTTTTATTAAGGATAAAACTTAGAGAGACAATTCTATGATTGGCTGAGGGTGCTCCAATATTTTCCTCACCAGTTGCAGGATTAACTCCAATCGCAGGATAAGCTGCTGCTGATATAGATAATCGAAGCTTGCTACCTTTAATTAAACAAATATTCGTTGGATGCATTGTCACTTCATAAACGCATTCCTCATTTATTTTGGAGTTTTTAACTCTTAAGAATCCAGTTGAGAATTGATTTACCTTTTTATCCTCATCTTCAACTAGAGATAAAGCAATGCAAATGTCGAAGTTTGGCTGATCACTTTTTACAGATATTTCTAATTTAGGAACGCCTTTAAAATATTTATCCTCCTCAAATAAGTTGGTTTGAAAAACACCTACATCCAAACGTTTATCAATAATATTTCTATTAAACTTTCCTGGATTTGGACCTAAATGACCGCCGTCAGATGGAGTAGGTCTCCATGGGTCATTAACAATTGTAAACCAACCTGATCCTTTTGAATTTATTGTCAGACTTCCATCTTCAACATATACATTTGCTATGCCATTGCTTTTAAGACCAAAAATAAATTCAGGATAAAATTTATTATCTAATTCTTCCCATTTATTTAATGAAATATTCCATATTTTTTTCTCTATTTTATGATCCTTATAATTAAATTTTTCATCAAATTTTAAATGTTTATCAAAAAAGTTTAATAAATATTCTTGTAATCCCTCCCACCAAACTAGATGTGTAGCATTCCCAATAAGTATCTCAGGACTACCGCCAGCTTCTTTGGATTTTTTATAAAGATCAAACGCTCCTTTTAAATGTGGATCCCACAGTCCTCCAATAATTAACATAGGTTTTTTTATCCATGTAGATATTGGCTTAATTTCTTCAAAGGGGAGATCATTATTTAAATTTTTAAGCCATTCCAAAACAAAGCTATTAGGATCATATTTTTTTAAGATATCAATTCCTTCCCTTAGATAATTTTTATTTTCTAAGGATAATCTTATCTTTTCCCACGCAAGTAAATTATTTTCTCTTTTCATTTTTAGAGCTGCAATTTGCATACCCCATGCAATATTGTTATGCCACCAATATGCTCCTCCATCTGAACACCAATGATCTTTAATATTCAGCCCAGTCATTGCTGGAGACAAACAATCGGGAGGCTTTGAATTTAATTCCCCAGTTAGTTGAGTAAATCCTTGATATGAAAAGCCATATAAACCTAGTTTCCCGTTGCATTCTTTGAGGGATCTTACCCATTCATGTGTTTCTGAAGAGTCACTAGCTTCTTGTGTGAAACCATTGAAAACCCCTTCAGAAGAACCCATACCCCTGACATCCTGAATTATTACCATATACCCTTTAGAAGCCCACCATTCAGGGTGAGAATAAGTAATAGTTGAAGCTATCTCCCTCCCATAAGGTTGTCTCATTAATAATGCAGGCCATGGCCCATTGCCAATAGGCAACCAAATCCTTGATGTAAGTCTGATTCCATCTCTAAGTACTAAAGATTTATCAAAACATCTTGAATAGTGCATTTAAGTTTTAGATAATATCTGGACAGTGCAGCCCGATGACGTAAATAGAAAAGATCTCAGCATTTACAGGAGTTAATTTATTTCTTTTTGATACATACTCTATGGCTTTATCATCACTAGCGGAAATTCCTTTTGAATTAAACTCTCTAAACTTATTACATATATTAATTGCTTCACCTGGATTCTTTTTTACACTTTCTAATAAGTTCGATTGACTAAAAACAGGGTATGAAGAGTTGGAAAATAAAAAAAGAAAAAATAAAAAAGATTTCATTATTACTGAATTTTTTATAAATTCTACATTAAAAAATTTTTTTAACCAAGACTTTAAATAGATTAATAGATTTGCTTAGCTCTTTTAATCCATTTTTTTAAGATAGCAAAAGTTATTTCCGTCTCAGTTTTTACTCTGAGACTTCTTTCTAATCTCCCTATTTTTCGTTCTAGTTCATAGGGTGTAGATAGTGATAATGATTTAATAGATCCAATACCGCAATGTAAAAGTAAATATGCTTCAGGTGGAGAAATTGAAATTTCTTTTTTAAAAATGGCTATAGCTCTAATTTTTTTTAAATTATTTAATGTACATAGAGGAGATTTTCTTTGAATCTCATTTATCTCTAAATCTGAAAGATTACTTAGTTTTTCAAAGTCAATTTGATTATTTTTAATAAAGAAAGATTTCTCATGTCTAAAGTTAATTGGCAAAAAATCTAAAAAGGTTTTCCTTCTCATTTTTTAAGAGACTAATTCATTTTGACATTTTTTTGAACTTCTCCTATTATCACTGGCTTACTTATTCCATCTGAAATCTTTTCAACTTTTCTTATCTTTATTTTTACATTCGCACCAGACCTGCTACCTTTTCTGAGGTTTTTAGATAATTGTTCTAAAGTTGGTTCAATAGAATCTTGTGGGAAGTCATCCTCAGCTTTAGCAATAATCAAATCGAACCCGTTGTCATAAACAATTGGGAGATATTTTGCATCTTCTATTACTACTTTTTCAGTGTAACTTTGTATAAATGCCCAACTACTTAAAGAAAGTAATAATGAGAAAATGGTTGCTCCTATTATTCGAAATTTAAAACCAAAATTAAATATAAAAGCTATTATGGTAACGATTAAAAGGAATATTCCAAAAAATCCAAATAATTTGGGTGTATTCTCTAATAGTTCAAAAAAAGACATTTAGTGGCTTTGACCTAATTAATTTCTTATATTTTGTAAGCCTACTCTATTTTAGGGCTCTAACTTGAAAAAAATTAGATCTCTCAATTTAAATATAAAAATTCTATTGCTGGGGATACTTTTGTCCTTAGGATTTTTGGGCACCTTTTTATTAAATAACTTTTTAAAAGAAACATATAGTTCCAGGAAATCAGAACTTGAAGAAAGTGTAGAGAATTTTTTAAATAAAAAGGTTGATTTAGGTGATTATTCGGGCATTAGATTTCTAGGGATTTCTCTAGGGAATTCAAAAATTATTGATAAAAGAAATATAAATTCTGAAATTAAAGCAAAAAATGTATATGTGGGTATTATGCCTTTTAGATCTTTTATAAAACAAAAATGGATTGTAAAAATAAGGCCTGAGCAAACTGAAATTAATATAGATAGAGATTTTTTTAAAAGGGATAAACCCAATAAAAAAAGTGGAATCAGTAATAAATCAAAAGTAAAATATAACTTGAATTTTAATTTAGATAAATATTCAATTCTAAAGCTAAAAAAATCAGGGTTAAAAACAAAAGTAAAAGGTAATGTTATCTATAAGTCAATTAATAGAGAAATCATTGCAAATTTAAAATCTAATTTTGATGGAAAAGGTTTCTTAAAGTTTAAATTTAATACAAAGTTAAATAAAGACTTTTTAAGGCTGGAGTTATTTTCAAGGGGAATAGATCTTGACAACACTGAATATACTATTGGCAACAGAAATATTAGACTTAAAAAAGGAAATTTTAAATCTAACTTTAAATTTAATAAATCATCAACCCAAACATTTTGCGAAGGAAGATTTTCTTTTACTAGTTTAAAAATAAAACCTGAAGCTTTTTCTGAGAATATAAATTCAGATCTAACTAGTTTTTATTGTAAAGATAATAATTTAGTTGGAAATTCAGATAACCTAAATTATGGAACTTTAATATCAAATTTCAATATAAATGTGCCATTAAATAAAAGTTCTAATAACATAGATCTTAATGCAAGTATTGGATATGTTAATAGTCTTAATCCTGATATTAAATTAACTGGGACTATTCCATATTCTTTTGATAAAAAAGGAATTAATTTTGGAAATATCGATTCAAGTTTTAATATAAATAGAACTCAACTATCAAATTTAAATATTTTCCGAAAAAATAATATAAGAGGCTTTATAACTGCTAAAGGAGAATTTAAAGGAAAAATTAGTGATCCAGATATTTCTATAAACTTTAATGTTGATTATCCCAACTACAAAGGGATTCGCATTAGAGAAATATGGGAAGGAGATATTAAAAATGACAATAATCAATTCCTGTTAAATATGAAAAATAGATATTCTCCAATCCCTTCATTTCTTTCTATTAAATTTGATTCTAAGCTTAAATTGGATAATGTAGTTTTTAGTAGAGTTTTTAATTCTAATAAAGGGAGTATAGAATTAGTTAAGGAAGATAATAGTTTTATCTGGAGAGCTGATAATTTTCCTCTTGATGAACTTGAATTATCTATAAGTAAAAATCAATTCGATAGAATTAAAGGAATTATTAATGGTGCTGGAACAATATCTTCAGATCAGTCTTATCTTGATGGGCGACTGGCTTGGAGTTTAGGTGAATATGGAAATATAAAGCTAGCAAATTCATTATTTGATTTTAGATTAAAAGATAATTCTTTTTATATAAATTCATCATTGTATCCAATTGATGGGGGAATAATTGATGTTGAATATGACTCAAAAAAGAATAATTTAATAAATTTAGACTTCAATAATATAAGTACGAATTGGACAATCCTTACTGCAATTGATATTTATAATTTTGATAATAAAGAAGTTATTCCAACAAGAAAATCTAATATTTTGGCTGATTTGGAAATTAATAAAAATAATAATTCGTTTAAAGAGAGGATCGATTTTATCAAAAACTTTATTGAAAAGAATGATGAGCCAGAGGATAAATTTAACTTGCAAAAATATTTTAGTAAATTTGGAAGTAGATATAATGGAACAATATCTATTAATGGGGATAGACCATCCAACTACAAAATAAATGCTAAATTAAATGGTTATCTCGATGTCTTTATAGATAATTACAAAAATAACAAAGAGTTATTTTCTATTGATTTAGAAGGCGGATTATTAAAAGGTGAAGGTTCTTTAAGAATTAAGAAACTACCATTGAGTGCTGCAAATATCTTTTTAAATCAATCAAAAGAATTTCAAGGTGGGTTGGATATGAATTTATTTTATAATCTAGATACAAAATCTTTCTCGAGTGAAATTTCTTCCAACAATACATCAATCAAAAATAACAAGTTATTATTTGATAAAGGGCTAATTGAATTTAATAATTCTATTTTTGGCATTGATTTTTCCTTGCTATTAAATGATTCTCAAAGTCCAATTAATATTGAAGGGGCAATACCCATAAACAACAAAGATAACTTGGATCTAAGAATAGTTGGGAATAAAATATTTATTGATTTAATAGATATTTTTGCTGATGAGTATTTTGATTTTAAAGAAGGAAACGTTAATCTTAGAATGATAATAAAAGGTACTAGAAATAAACCAATATTAAATGGATTTGTAGTAATTAAAGATTCTGAAATTGATTTTTATAAGAACATAATAAAAGATATAAATAGTTTGATAATTTTTGATTTTGATTATTTAGAGATCAAAAATCTAAAAGCTAAAGACGAAAATTCTGGAAATATTTTTATAAGGGGTTCTTTACCTTTTTATAGTAAGAATGATTATGTTGACTCAGGGATTAAGTTGCAAACAAATAAACTTACTATTAATAAAGATAATTTTAATTTTTTAATAGATTCAGATATAGATTTAAGTGGATCATTTGAAAAGCCTATTTTGGGAGGTAATCTATCTCTTAATAATGGATTTGTTAATTTTAATAGCAACAATCAATCTAATAAAATAGATAGTAATAGTAAAAGACAAGTATTTAAAAAGGATTGGCCAGAACTTTATTGGAATAAGAATAAAAATATTGAAATAATTTCAAATGAATCAATTTTGAATTCTGTTCTTCTAGGAGAAACTTTGCCAAATTATTTGGATAATTTGAGTTTTAATAATCTTAAGTTAAAACTTGGACCAGATTTTAAACTTCAATATTCAGATATAGTTAAAGCTTATTTGGATACTAAATTAGACCTCAATATAAATGGAGAGGTAGGAAAAGATTTAAATGCTAGAGGACTTATTTATCTTAAAAAAGGTACAGCTAATTTATATACTACCCCGTTTAAACTTGATAAAAATAAGGACAACTATATTTTATTTGCCTCTAGAAGTGGAGTAGTTCCATTTATTAATTTTTCTTTAGTTAGTAAGGTTCCAGATTCTATAATTCCTATAAGTGAAAATAATCAGGATTCAAATATCTCAGGTGATCTTGATTTAGATGCTACTTCAAGTGGGTTTGGAACATTTGGAATTGGCAATTCAAGGCTTATAAAAATTGAAGCTTCTTACGAAGGCTTTCTAGATCAATTATCTTTTGAAGACGAAAATAAAAGAATTCAATTGAGGAGTACTCCTAGTTATAACAGGGCACAAATAATTGGATTAATTGGAGGTAACTCTGCAAATCTAATCAATAGAGCATTTATTTCTCAGCTTAATAATGCGGATGCTTTTAGTGAAAAATTTCAGCTATCTTTATATCCAGCCTTAATAGAAAATAATTCTTATAATAATCTTTTTTCTAATGAAAATTTAGGTATAGAAAATGATGAGGGGTCATCTTCTAATGAGGAATTTTATTCTCAAGCTTGGGTTGCCGAACTAGGCCTTGATATTACTGATGCAATAAACTTTTCTTTTCAAACTTTGCCTGGCAGAGAAGACCTCTCGCCTATAGGAATTTTGACTTTTCAGGTAAATCCAAACTTAGAATTATTAGGCTCTTATGATTCTAATGGGGATTGGAAAAGTGAAGTTCAATTATTTTTTAGATATTAATTATCCAAGAAAGTTAGTTTAAAGAATCGTTAATTTGAATTATTATTAAATTAACTAAAAACTATTATGGCCAATATCTTTGAAGTTCCTGAACCAGGGAATGATCTTTTGGAAAAAGCTGATCAAGTTTGTTTAGCATCAAAAAAAATTGGTCAGACTGAAAATCACGATAGAATTGAAGCCTTAAATTTTATGGCTGATTATCTAGAAAAAAATACTAAAGAAATTTTAGAGGCCAATAATGAAGACTATATAAGAGCAGAAAAGAAAGATATTTCAAAGGCTTTACTCTCTAGGTTAAAGCTATCAAAAGAAAAATTAGATTCAGGGATTGAAGGAGTAAGAAAAGTTGGAGATTTGACAGATCCTGTAGATCAAATCCAAATAAAAAGAGAGATTTCCAAGGGATTGATCCTAGAGAGAAAAACTGTACCTATAGGAGTCCTAGGAGTTATTTTTGAATCCAGACCGGATGCTGTTATGCAGATTAGTTCTCTAGCAATAAGATCAGGTAATGCAGTAATGCTAAAGGGTGGGAGTGAAGCTAGTTTAACAAATACTGCAATAGTTAAGGCATTAAAACAGGGGTTAAATGCATCAGGTCTTGATGAAAATGCAATATGCTTACTTACAAGCAGAAAAGATAGTATGTCGATGTTAAATCTTGAGAAATATATTAATTTAATTATTCCTAGAGGTAGTAATGAACTAGTTAAATTTATTCAAGAAAATACAAGAATTCCAGTGCTAGGCCATGCGGATGGAATTTGTCATTTGTTTATAGATAGTGAGGCAAATCTTGAGATGGCATTGTCAGTATCTCTAGACAGTAAAATTCAATATCCAGCAGCATGTAATGCTATTGAAACTTTATTAGTGCATAAAGATATTGCACCAGTTTTTATCGAAAACGCTATACCTTTATTCGATTCTAATGACGTTAAATTAATAGGAGATAAAAGATCTGTTGAATTAGGGTTAAAGTATGAGGCTAGTCTAGAAGATTGGCAAACTGAGTATTTAGATTTAATTTTATCGATAAAAATTGTAGATGATCTTGATAAGGCAATAACTCATATTCAAAAATTTAGTTCAAAACATACAGATGGAATAATTACTGAAAATTTAAGTACTGCTAATAAATTTATGAATCTAGTTGATAGTGCAGGGGTTTTTCATAATTGCTCTACAAGGTTTGCAGATGGATTTAGATATGGATTCGGAGCTGAAGTTGGGATATCTACTCAAACTCTCCCGCCAAGAGGCCCTGTAGGTCTGGAGGGTTTGGTTACCTATAAATATTTCCTAAAAGGAGATGGGAATATAGTTGATGATTTTTTATCTGGAAAGGCTATCTATACTCATAAGGATCTTTAAATTTCTTGAAGATGGAAACATTTTTAAAGATTGAGAATTTTCAACTTTGGGCGAGAGTTGGTGTTCTTGATGAAGAAAGGAAATTAGGACAACTTTTCAGTTTGGATATTTTTTTATGGACTGATTTTGAAAACTGTACAGTAAATGATGATATAAAAAAAACAGTTGACTATTCAAAATTAGTTCGAATTTTAAAAGATCAATCAAAGAAAATTTATTGTTTCACAATCGAAAAATATTCAAACGAAATTTTAGAAATTATTGATGAGGAATTTACCCTTTCTAAAATTAAAATTATTTTGACAAAATGCAATCCTCCAATTACTGGTTTTGATGGAAAGGTTTCAATAGTAAGAATTCTTGAAAATAATTAAAAGTATTGGAAAAAAGAAATCCCATTATATTGATTCATGGTCTTTGGAATAATTCAAATATTTTTTCTTCTATTACTTCAAAACTTGATGAAATTGGAATTGAATATTTTGCCCCAACTCTTAAGCATTCATTTGGAATGACTTCAATTATTGATTTGACTAATACATTAAACGAATTAATTTTAGAGAAATATGGTTTAGAAAAAGAATTAGATATTTTAGGATTCTCCATGGGAGGGATAATTGGTAGGTATTGGATTCAAAAATTTAATGGCTATAAAAGAACAAGAAGATTTATATCTATAGGTTCCCCTCACAAAGGAACATTAATAGCTCAATTAATCCCTAGATACCCATTTAGAGGAATATCAGAAATGAAAATAAATAGTAAGTTTTTGAGAGAACTGGCAAAGAATGATTTTGTTCTTGATGACATTGAGTGTATAAATTTCTTTACTTATTGGGATCTAATGGTTTTCCCTAGCTGTTGGACTAATTTAAATTTAGGAAAAAAAATATCAGTAAAAGTATATAAACATAGAAATCTTGTAAGAAATAAATCTGTGGTTGACAAAATAATCGGTGAAATTATTATGTAGCTCCAGATAGACCCAAGTGTCTTATTAAGGAATCTGTTTGTGGCTCTCTTCCCCTGAATAGTTTGAATATCTCTAATGGAGGTAAGCTTCCACCCAAGCTAAGTATTGTATCTTTAAATTTCTTTCCTATTAACTTTAAATCTTCAGAGTTTTCTAGATCAGCTTCTTCGAACATAGAAAAAGCATCAGCACTTAGAACCTCCGCCCATTTATAGGAGTAGTATCCTGCAGAATATCCTCCTGCGAATATATGACTAAAACAACAAAGAAATTGATCTTCTTGAATTGGAGCAACAACAGTAGTTTGTTTTGCAATTTCTCTCCTTATTTCATCTGCTGTTTTACCATCGTTTTTATCAATACTACTGTGTAATCTGAGGTCTGTAATCGCAAAATGCAGTTGTCTAAGAGTAGCCATCCCACAATTAAAAGTTCTATTCTTTAGGAGTTTTTCAAAATTTTCATCGGATAATTTCTCTCCTGTTTTATAGTGCTTAGCAATATTCAAGAGTGTATTTTTATGGAAACACCAGTTTTCCATAAATTGACTTGGAAGTTCGACTGCATCCCATTCAACATTATTGATACCAGCTGCTTGAGGAAGATTTACAGTGGTAAGCATGTGTTGAAGACCATGACCAAATTCATGGAACAGTGTCTGAACTTCTTCAAAACTCATCAAACTAGGCTTATCTATGGATGGGGGAGTCTGATTGCAAACAAGATAAGCTACCGGTAGGACCTTTTTGCCAATATTATTTTTATTCAAGCATTCATCCATCCAAGCCCCTCCTCGCTTTGATTCCGGCCGAGAATATGGATCGAGGTAAAAAGATGCTATTTTGTTATCTTCTTTATTGAGGATGTTAAAAAATAAAACGTCATTATTCCACAGAGGTGCTTCATCGGTTGCCTCGACTACTTTGATTTCAAAAAGCTTTTCGCTTAATTTAAACAAACCTTTCAAAACATCATTTAGTGGGAACCAAGGTCTCAAAGACTCTTGATCTAAACTGAGTTTCTCCTTTCTAAGAAGTTCAGACCAATAACTTATATCCCATGGCTCAATATTCTGCGATTTCGGAAACCCATTAGCTTTAGAAAACTTATCGAGCGTTTCTAATTCAATTTTTGCGGTTTTGAATGCTGGTTCTCTCAATTCTTCTAAGAGGTTTTCAACATTTTTAATTTCTTTCGCCATTTTCGTTGACAAACTTAGTTCTGCCCAACTTTTATAACCTAGAAGATTAGCCTGTTTAGTTCTAAGAGATAATATTTCTTCAATGATTTGAGAATTATTGTTTTCTCCATGAGAAGCCCTACCAACGAAAGCCTTATATAGTTTTTCTCTAAGGTTGCGGTCGGTGGCATATGTAATAAAAGACGTATAAGTTGGAATATCTAGACTTAATTTCCAAGGGCCATTTTTAATATTAACTTCGCCATCTTTTTTTAAGTAATTGTGAGCAGAAATTGCCATCAATTCAAGTACTCTTTCAGGAAGACCATCGACTTCAGACTTTTTATTTAATATTAAAAACCATTTATTAGTAGCATCAAGAACATTGTTGCTAAAGTCTGTTGATAGTTTTCCAAGCTTTTCTGAAATGTTATTGAATTCTTCTTGATCATTTTTTTGCAGAGAAATTCCTCTATGTTGCATCTCAAGAATTTCTTTATCTAAAATTCTGTTTTTAATTTGATCAAAGTTATTTGTCTCTTTAAGCTTTACTAAAGAATCGTAAATTATTTTACTTTGGCCGAATTTGTTACTCAAGCTAATAATCTCGGGAAGAAATTTTGAATAAATATCTCTAAGACTTTCAGAATTATTTACGGCATTTAAGTGACTTATGACTCCCCAACTCCATCTAAGAATTTCATTGACTTCATTTAAAGGATTTATTACTTTATCCCAATTTAAATCATTTTGAATCAAATAATTAGATAAATTTTTCTCTATGTTTGTAAAATCTTCTGCTATCTTTTCTAGTACTACTGGGAATTGCCTACTGATGTTTTCGGGAGTAAATTTTTTAAATTCTGGTAATTCTCCATATTTAAAAATTAAAGGATTCATTTATTAAAATAATTTAATTAACTAACGTTGGAAATATCCCTACCAACTTAGCTAAAGTGAGTTGCTGACTGAGAGCATTGGTTGAAGATTCGTATAAATTTATGGCGATTTTCGGCCAAAAACCTATCACTAAAGTAGGCAACAATAAACTGAACCCAATCGTCAATTCTCTACCATTCATCTCTTTTACTGTAGCTAGTGCAGGAATTCTAGGGCCAAAGAATACTCTTCTACACATTGATAGTAGATATATTGGTGTTAGCACTAAACCGATAGCTGCAATAAGAATTGTGATTGATCTAAATAGAGAACTGAAGCCTTCTTGACTAGTGATACCTAAAAATATAGTTATTTCACTAATAAAACCACTCATTCCAGGTAGTGCTAGAGAGGCTAAAGAGCTTGCCAAGAAAAAAGCAAAAGTTATTGGCAAGACCTTTGCTAAACCTCCCATATTTGGTATCGAAAGAGTATTTGTTCTTTCATAGAATGAGCCTGTAACAAAAAACATAGCTGCAGCAATAAGTCCGTGACTGATCATTTGTAGCATTGCTCCGCTTATTCCTAAAGCGTCCACTGCTCCAATTCCCAATAGAACGAAACCCATATGACTCACAGAGCTACATGCAATTCTCCTTTTGACATTATCTTGTGCGAATGCATTTAATGCTCCGTAAATTATATTAATGATTCCAAGAATAATTAATGCAGGTGCAATTTGTAGATGAACTTCAGGTAGTATTTGAACATTGAATCTTAAAAGAGCGTAGCCACCCATTTTTAAAAGTATTCCAGCGAGTAACATAGAAACTGGTGCATTAGCCTCACCATGTGCATCGGGTAACCAAGTATGTAATGGAAAGATAGGAAGTTTTACGCCAAAACCAATTAAAAATCCTAAATAAGATAACAATGCTAAGCTACCTGTTACGTGTTTATTTGTTAAATCGGTAATATTTAAAGTAAAGGTATCACCACTCAATGCAAGTGCTAATCCACTTATGAGTATTAATAAAGAAGCTAAGGCTGTATAAAGAATAAATTTAGTGGCGGCATATAATTTCTTTTTCCCTCCCCAAATTGCAATAAGAAGATATACTGGGACCAATTCAAGTTCCCAGGCCAAGAAGAATAATAGGAAGTCTTGAGAAAGGAAAACTAAAGCCTGGGCTGATGCTTGGACTAATAAAAGAGCGAAATATAAATTAGATTTTTTCTTAATTTTCCAACTTGCGGCAGCTGATAAAAATGTAATTAATCCACTCAAAGCTACTAAAGGAGCAGATAACCCATCTACGCCAAGAGACCACTCTAAGCCTATTGATGGTAACCAAGAAGTTCTTTCTACGAGTTGCAAAGAGCTGTCTGTAGTATTAAATTTTTGTAAAAGGACTCCGATTATAAGTAAAAAATCGATAAATAAAAAACTTAATGAGACATTTCTAGGGAATGTATTATCTTCTCCTTCTTTCGAACTCAAGAAAGGCATTATTAATGCCCCAATTAAAGGCAGTAAAACAATAGATGATAGCCAAGGAAAAGATTCTAAATTCATTTATGGAATGAATGATTTTTTTATTCTAGTTGAAGTTGCACTAGCTTGAGACTATAACATTAAAAACGTATAAGTAAAACTACTTACCATAGGCAGCGCTAAATTTACTACCTGTTGTTTGAATGTTTAAGAATGGTGCTCTACTAGCTACACCTGACTTCTCCCATGCTTTTACCATTGCTTGACTAATGTTTTTACCATTTTCTTTTTTACACAAAGCTAAGATACTTGGTCCAGCTCCACTAATTGCGCATCCTAGAGCACCTGCATCTAGTGCGGCATCTTTGACTTCTAGTCCACCTTTAATAAGTTTCCATCTGTAGGGTTCATGTAGCTTATCAAACATCCCCTCTTTTATTAGTTCTTGATTTCCTGCTTTTAAGCCATTTAGTAATAAAGTAAGTGCCCCCATATTTGTCACAGCATCAGATATAGGTACATTCTTGGGCATAACCTTTCTTGCTTCACTTGTGCTTAGACGAATCGCAGGTATGGCTACAACAACTTTAATGGAATCGTGCCAATCACATCTAATGATTCTCCATCTTTGAGAAGACGACCTAGCTGTCAAACAAAGCCCACCTAGGAGAGAGGGAACTACATTATCAGGATGACCTTCTATATCAATGGCAAGTTCAAGGAGCTTCTCTTTGGACAATGGAGAGTTCATTATCGCATTTGCTCCGATTAGTCCAGCAACTATTGCTGTAGCACTACTTCCAAGTCCGCGGGCAGGTGGCACTGCTAACTTAACTCTTGCTTCAAGTGCAAAAGGATCCATATTTGCGCTCTCCCATACTTTCTGAGCGGCTCTAAAAACTAAGTTTTCAGGTCCTCCTCTTAAATGATTACCATCTGTACTTTCCATTATTAAATCAAATCTATCTCCACCACCTTCAATTCTTGTAAAAATAAACTCATTATATAAATCTAATGCTGCGCCAAGACAATCGAATCCAGGCCCTAAATTAGCAGTTGTGGAAGGTACTGTTACCCTTATTTTTTTACCTACTTCAGGAATAGACATTTTTTGTTACTAAGTTTTTAAAAGCATTTTTGCTCTGCATGCTGCACTAAATAATCCAAACTCTTCATCTAAAATTACGTTCATAGGTATTGTTTTAAGAATATCTTTTAATCTTCCTTTATCAAAAAAATGTTTCATAAATAAATCTGATTTAAAGTTTTTGAAATGTTTTGGTGCTGTTCCTCCAGAAATCCATAACCCGCCAAAGCATAATTCTTGAAGAGCAACATCTCCCAATAAAGAGGCATAAGCGCCTAACCATATCCTCTCAACTTCAATCATTAGCTGATCCCCTTCTTTAGAAAGATTACAAATTTTTTCAGGTAGTTTTTTTCTTGCAGTATCAGATATTTTAATTTCTTTTAAATATTTTTTTAGAGGATGGTTTTCGGCATCAGGTTTGCTTAGTCTCCATTCGGCAATTCTTGATAAACCAGTACCGCTAACAATTCTTTCACAAGATATTCTCTCAACTTTTAGGTAATTCTTAAGCCAAATCTTTAATTCCCATTCTAACTTTGACTTTGGCGAGTATTCAACATGACCACCTTCACTAGCTAAAACTTTTACCTTTCTTCCTGATATTATGCCTCTTGCAATACCTAAACCAGTCCCCGCTCCAACAATGGCATGCAAATCATTATTAGCACCTTCAGAATGGACCCCATTTTGGATAGTAGAATATTGATTTTTTTTTAAAAAAGGTATTCCATAAATTTGCACTGCGAAATCATTTATTAGCTCGCAGCTTTTAAAATTAAATTTTTTCTGTAATGCATTCCCAGAGATATTCCATGACAAGTTCATAATTTTCGCGTTGTTGTTAGATAAAGGACCAGCTACGGCGAAACATGCAGAAGAAGGATGAGTAATATTTTTGCATTCATTTTTGAGAAAATCTTCTAGGATTAGTTCAAAAGAATCCCAATCAGAAGATATATATTTCTTTTTGAAAATTAACTTAGGCGAATCATCATTTATTATTTTTTCGAATATTCCTAATAGAACCTTTGTACCTCCTAAATCACAAGCAAGAAAATTCATAAATTTGAAATTATTCTGTTCTACCTTTTTTTTCTATTAATTCATCCATTAATTTGTAAAGATTAGGTAAATTGAAAATCCCTAAATTTCTTCCATCCAAAGCTCTTAAGGCGACTGAATCAATATCCTCTTCCTTATCTCCAATAACTGCAATTAAAGGAATTCTCCCAAGAGTTGCCTCTCTTATTTTATATCCTATTTTTTCATTCCTAATATCAACTTTTGATCGGTAACCATTATTATTTATTAATTCATTAAACTTTAAACACTTTTCAATATTTCTATCGGTAATGCTCAATAAAATTATTTGATAAGGAGCAAGCCAAATTGGGAATTTTGCCTCATATTGTTCAATTAAGATTCCGATAAATCTTTCAAAGGATCCTAAAATTGCTCTATGAAGCATAACTGGGTTTCTTTTTTCATTATCAATATCTACATAAGTTGCATCCAATCTAATAGGCATTGAGAAATCAACCTGAATAGTTCCGCATTGCCAGACTCTATTTAGACAATCTTTTAATGAGAATTCTATTTTTGGACCATAGAAAGCCCCCTCACCTGGTTGAAGTTCCCATTTGAGACTTTTATTATCAAGAGCTTTGGTAAGAGCCTCTTCTGATTTGTCCCATATCTCTTCGCTACCTACCCTTTTTTCAGGACGGGTTGATAATTTGATAATGATTTCATCAAAACCGAAAGTTTTATAGACTTTGAAAACAAGATCGATAAAAGTGGATACTTCTTCTTGAATTTGTTCTTCTGTGCAGAAGATGTGTGCATCATCTTGAGTAAAGTTTCTTACTCTCATTAAGCCGTGTAGTGCTCCAGAAGGCTCATTTCTGTGACAAGAGCCAAATTCAGCAAGACGAATAGGTAAATCCTTATAACTTTTTAAACCTTGATTAAAGAGTTGAATATGACATGGACAATTCATTGGTTTAATTGCATAAGTTCGATTTTCTGATGCGGTAGTGAACATATCGTCTCTAAATTTTTCCCAATGACCAGATTTTTCCCAAAGAGATTTATCAACAGCTTGTGGGGTTTTAATTTCTAGATAATCATTTTTTTTAAGTATTTCTCTAATGAATTTTTCTAGGACTTGGTAAATTGTCCATCCATTTGGATGCCAAAAAATCATACCTGGAGATTCTTCTTGTATGTGAAAGAGTGAATGCTTTTTCCCAAGTTTTCTATGGTCTCTTTTTTCAGCTTCTTCAATTCTTGTTAAGTATTCATTGAGTTCTTTCTCTTTAGCCCATGCAGTTCCATATATTCTCTGTAATGATTCATTTTCACTATTACCTCTCCAGTATGATCCTGATAATTTAAGTAACTTAAAGTGCCTAAGATGTCTAGTGTTTGGGACATGAGGTCCTCTACACATATCAATATATTCTTCATGTTTATAAAGATTAATGAGGCCATCATCATTAATATCTTCTATTATTCTTAATTTAAAAGTCTCGTCTCTTTCTTGAAATGTTTTAATAGCGTCTTTTTTTGAAACTTGTATAATTTCTACGTCATAATTTTTTTTTATTAATTTGTTAATTCGATCTTCAATTTTTATTAAATCTTCAGGCGTAAATCTGTATTCTGAAAAAATATCGTAATAAAAACCATCCTCAATTACAGGTCCAATTGCCATTTGAATATTTGGGTAGATTTGTTTAACTGCATGGCCAATTAGATGAGCAAAGGAATGTCTAATTATTTCAATTCCTTCTTTATCTTTAGATGTAATGATTACAACTTTGGAATCTTTATTTATAGGAAGAGTTGCATCAAGAAGAACATCATTTACTTTCCCAGCAATTGTTGCTTTAGCCAAACCAGCGCCTATACTTTGGGCGATTTCTAGAATAGTTACAGATTTTTCGAAAACTTTTTTTGAACCATCAGGTAAGGTAATTACTGGCATAATTTATTTCTCCATATCAAAGAATCCTAATTTCGATTTAACTCTTTTAAGAGTTTTATTTGCTAAATCTTCAGCCTTCTCTTTACCTTCTTTGAGAATGTTATTTAATTGATATGGATCATTAATTAAGACTTTATATTTTTCCTGAATAGGTTCAAGAGATTCTATAAGTTGTTCAGTAATTAATTTTTTAAAAGTCCCCCACCCAGTTTCGGAGAATTCATTTTCGCATTGTGAAATTTCTTTCCCAGACAATATTGAATAAATCATCAGAAGATTTTTAGACTCTGCTCTCTCAGGGTTATTAAATTCTATTCCAATATGGCTGTCACTTTTTGCTCTTTTTATTTTTTTCGTAATTATTTCAGGCGCATCTAATAAGTTAATCCGACTACCTTCATTAGGATCACTTTTACTCATCTTTTTTGAACCATCAATTAAACTCATTATTTTTGAACCATTCTTCATGATTATTGGCTGAGGGATTTTTAAAATATTTTTATCCTTACTAAATTTGGCATTAATTCTTTGTTGTGCAATATCTCTAGCAAGTTCAAGATGTTGTTTTTGATCCTCCCCTACTGGAACGAAGTCAGCATCATATAAAAGAATATCTGCAGCCATTAGGATTGGGTAGTCAAATAATCCAATAGATACATTATTTCCCTGTTGTTTTGATTTTTCTTTAAATTGAATCATTCTTTCCATCCAATTTATTGGGGTCATGCAATTAAGTATCCAACAAAGCTCTGAATGTGCAGAAATCTGACTTTGGACAAAAATTGAACACATTTTGGGGTCTATTCCACAAGCAACGTATAAAGCTGCAGTAGATAAAGTGTTATTAGATAATTCTTTGGGATTATATGCAGCAGTTATTGCGTGCAAATCAACTACACATAGAAATGTTTCATATTGATCTTGAAGTGTTACCCAATTATTGATTGCTCCAAGCCAATTTCCTATATGTAAATCACCAGTTGGTTGAACTCCCGAAAGAATCCTTTTTTTATTTGCCATCCTCTTCTACTTCGCTAGATTGTATTTCTTCATTTGATGTACTTTTAACAGGTCTTGCAAAGGGATCAGGAGCTGTTTTTTTCTTTTCTGCAAAAGGTTTTTGTGATTCTCTATTCGCAGAAGAGTTTTTGTTATTCTTTGCATATTCTGTTATTGATTCAATTAATTTTTCGTCCTTGATCATTTCGCTAAGTGTTCTAACAGAGAATCCGAGGACTGCGACAGTAGATCTTAGTTGAAAGGTTTCTTGTATTGATTTAACGGCTTTCATTTCGTTATCACTCAATCTTATTCGGAAGCCACCTCCATCTCGTCTACCGCCAGATCTATCTCTGAAATTGGATCTTTCATTATCGGAACGACCTCTGTAATTTTCTTGTCCAGGATTATTGCCAAAATTTGAATTAGACATCTTGATGTTTCTTAATTAATTTAAATAGTCTATTAACTTAGCATCTAGTTATGCAATAAGTCTTTCTAAAAGCTTTAAAATTTTATCTGTTAATTAACTAGTTATGTTATTTCCCTTTTCACATTCAAATCTTGCATTAAAATAAAATTAGAGAAAATTAAAGTACCGTGTCTGATATTAGTAAAGAAAACATCCTAAAGGATTTAGTAAAGTTTCCCAAAAAGAATTTTCTGATTATTTTGTTGCTATTAGGATTTGGAGAATGGTTTGTAAGTGATTTAATTAATTTTGCAGGGGGATCAATAGGATTTTTTGTTTTGTGTTTGGGGGGATATCTTTACTTGAAGAATGACAAGCCTAAATTTAATGAGCCAAATAATTTAGATGGTTGGATAAATCTTTGTAATGAAGATTTAAACTTCTATGAGGAACTTGAGGAGAATAATAATTTAGAAAAACAAAATCTTAAAAGACAACAATCCCTTGACTCGATACTTAATAGATGTGCCAAAGAGAAAATTTCTTTTATTGGGAAGAAAGATTATGACTCAACTCAATCTTTATTTAGAGATTTCTTCAAAGAAAAAAAGTTTAATTTTGATTTTATTGAAAAACTTCCAAAATATAATTCTTCGGAGATTGTTCCTGATAAGGTAATAAATACTGATGCTATTTTATATTTTTTAAGTTTCCCTTTATCTGCCAATGACTTTTTATGGTTAGAAAAGCTTCCTAAGGATATGCCAATTTGGTTAGTAGCCCAGTCTTCAAATGGATTTGAATCTCAAAATGAAATAGATGAATTGAAGGATCAAATTTCAGGAGAATTGATAAATAGAATAATTAGAGTTGATACAAATAAAAATGAATTAACTCATATACCTTTTTCTGTCAGGAAGTTTTTTCTAAGTTCAAGTAAAAATATTGAGAACACCAAGAAAAGACTTTTGAAACAATTACATACAAAATGGCAGTCTGAGATTGAGGGGATAAGAAGAACACAATTGAAAGTTTTACAGAAGAAGAATCAAATTCTTGTTGCAACCACTGTTTTCTTGTCACCACTTCCTTCAATAGATTTGTTGTCTATGACAGTTTTAAATTCTCTAATGATTAAAGAGATAAAATCAATATGGGGATGTAATTGGTCTCCAGAAATTTTGGATAAAGTATCAAAACAAATAATAAAGACTGCAATAGCTCAAGGAGTAATTGAATGGAGTGGTCAGACTTTAATTGGATTAACAAAATTGCATGGCCCAACTTGGTTGTTGTCAGGAACTTATCAGGCAATAAGTGCAGCATATTTAACAAGAGTCGTATCTAGTTCCCTGGCGGATTTTATGGCAATAACAAAAGGGGTATCTGAGCCCGACTTGGAATTTATAAAAGAAAATTCAGAAAAAATTGTTGAAAAAGCTTTCGAAAAAGAGAAAATAAATTGGCAATCTTTGATATCTGATTTGAAAAATCCTTTAATTCGACTTAGATATAGTTCATAATCTCTGGAATTATTAAAATAATGCGTAAAAAGTTTTTGCTTTTAATTCTTGCATGTTTAATATGTCTTTTTTCAACTACTGCATGTAAGAGAATCTCAACTAAAAATCAAACTAAAAAAGAGTTGGTTTTTGCAAGCTTTACCGTTTTGGCAGATATAATTCAAAACATTGCTAAAAATGATGACTTCGTTGTTAAATCAATCACTAAACCTGGAGTAGAAGTTCATGGTTATAAACCAACTCCAAGTGACATAATAAATGCCTCTGATGCATTTGTTTTTGTTGATAATGGATTTGGATTTGAAATATGGTCAGAAAAATTTGTTTCTAATTTGAAAGTTCAAAGAATAACTATTGCAGATTATCTAGAACCCATATTTATAAGTGAAGATTCTTACAAAGGAAAACCAAATCCCCATGCCTGGATTTCTCCAAAAAGAGGAATTCTTTATGTAGATATCATAGTGGAATCCTTATCAGAATTGAGGCCATCCAAACGAGAATTATTCGAAAAAAATGGCGAAATTTATAAACAAAAACTCTCTAAAATTGATCAAGATTTCTCACTTTTTATTAACAACTTAGAAAAAGATAAAAGGTATCTAGTAAGTTGTGAAGGAGCATTTTCTTACCTCGCTAATGATTATGGATTAAATGAAGTTTACTTGTGGCCAGTTAATGCCGAGAGTCAAATTACGCCCAAAAGGATGGCAAGAACAATATCATTAGTTAAGAAAAAAAATGTCCCAGCTGTATTTTGTGAAAGTACTGTAAGTAATGAATCTCAAATGGTTGTTGTAAATGAAACTGGAACTAAATTTGGTGGAAATCTTTATGTTGATTCGTTGTCAATTGATAATGGCCCAGCTAATTCTTACTTAGAAATGCTGAAATATAATTTGGAACTTATTAAAAGAGGTCTTGAATAAAATATGGAAAAACCTAATTATCAAAACTACAGGATTGATGCAGAAAATATATGCGTAGACTACAACGGCAAAGTTGCATTATATGATGCCAACTTAAGATTAAAACCTGGTCAAATTTGTGGATTGGTAGGAATGAATGGTGCTGGGAAAACAACCTTTTTTAATGCATTGACCGGCTTTGTTAACATTTCTAAGGGAAAAATAAGAATAAACGGTGAGCCTTTAAGGGCTGCGCAGAAAGATCAGACAATCGCTTATGTTCCTCAAAGTGAAGGTATTGATAGTCAGTTCCCTGTAAATGTTTGGGATGTTGTAATGATGGGAAGATATGGGTCGATGAATATTCTCAGGTGTCCAAGAGAGTCTGATGTTCAGGCTGTTAAAGATGCTATTAGGAGGGTTGACCTGACAGATTTTTTATCTACACCAATTGGGAATTTGTCTGGAGGTCAAAGGAAAAGAACTTTTTTAGCCAGAGCGATTGCACAGAGAGCCTCAATATTATTGCTGGATGAACCATTTACGGGAGTTGATATAAGAACTGAGAAACTAATTTCAGAATTATTTATTCAGTTTAAAAATGAGGGTAAAACAATTTTATTATCTACTCATGATATGATTCATGTTCGCGAATTTTGTGATTTGGTTCTTTTAATAAACAAAACAGTTGTTGCATATGGGGAGACCTCTGAAGTATTTACACCTGAAAATATAACAAGTACCTTTGGTGGGATCTCTCCTGACGTTTTGTTTGGGCCTGAGTCATAAAAAAATTATTTATGGAGCCCTTTTTATTATCTAGTATAAATACATTCGTAACAGAACCTTTAACTCATGATTTCATGAGGAAAGCTCTATTTATGAGCTCTTTAGTGGCTGCTGTTTGTGGTCTTTTATCTAGTTATTTAACTCTCAAAGGTTGGGCTTTAATGGGAGATGCCGTATCACATTCAGTAATGCCTGGAGTTGTTGTCGCTTATGCTTTGGGACTCCCATTCTCATTGGGGGCATTTATATTCGGAGTGGGTTCTGTAGCGCTCATAGGATTTGTTAAACAAAAATCGAGAGTTAAGGAAGATACAGTTATTGGGTTAGTCTTTACAGGTTTTTTTGCTCTTGGAATAGTTTTGGTTTCTAAGATTAAAAGTAATATTGATCTCCACTCTATTCTTTTTGGAAGTCCATTAGGTATATCACTATCTGATGTGAAGCAAACGGTATTGATTTCTTTGTTGGTGGTCGTACTTTTATCAGTTTTCAGGAAAGATTTAATGCTTTACTGTTTTGATCCTAGACATGCAAAAACTGTTGGAATTAATGTTCTTTTCCTACATTATTTGCTTCTTACATGCTTATCTTTAGCGGCTGTTGTTGGTTTGCAGACGGTTGGAATAATATTGGTAGTTGCAATGTTGATAACTCCAGGGGCTACTGCATACTTGCTTACTGATCAATTTGATAATATGACCATGATTTCAGTATTTAGCGCCATTATCTCAAGTGTAATAGGTATCTATTGTAGTTTTTGGTTCGATCTTGAAACCGGAGGTTCTATAGTATTAGCCCAAACCTTTATATTTTTATTTGCTTTTTTATTCGCTCCGAGATATGGAATATTCAAGTTTAAAAAAATCTTTTCTAATTATAAATAATCATGGTTGAAGAAAGTATTAATAAAAATTGGGATTGGTGGCCTTTATTCCCTTTATATCCATATGGGCAAAAGAAAACCATTTTAAGGGAGCTAATTCCTGATCAAATATGGTCTTTGGAACAAATACAGGGTCTTTATTATGTTGCAGTTCCAATAAGAATGACAGTAATAAAGGTTGATAATGGTTTGATGCTAATAAATCCCTTACCTCCTACAAAAGAATTAATAAATGAGTTAGAAAAATTAATTGCGATTCATGGAAAAGTAACAACAATAATTCTCGCAAGTGCTTCTGGACTAGAACATAAAATAGGACTTCCAGCTCTTTCAAGAATCTTTAAAGAATCAGAAATTTGGCTTTGTCCTGGACAGTGGAGTTTTCCCATAAATCTGCCACTAGATTTTTTAGGAATTCCATCAAAAAGAACAAGAATACTTTTTGATGAAGGTACCCCATATACAGATTCTTTTAAATGGTCCTCATTAGGCCCTCTTAATTTAGGACTTGGAAGATATCAGGAGATAAGCTGTTTTCATTATTCTACGAAAACTCTTCATGTAACAGACGCAATAGTTGGAATAGACTCCACACCACCTGAGATATTTAATTTTGATCCAACTCCTCTTCTTTTCCATTCTAGAGAGAGAGGTGATGAACCTTTGATTGACTCCATCGAGCAAAGAAAAAAAGGATGGAAAAGGTTAGTTTTATTTTCATCTTTTTTGAAACCAGGTAAATTGAATATTCCACCTTTAAAAGAAATATTTAAGTATTCATTCAAAAAAGATCTTAGAAATTGGAGATCTCATTTTGGTATCTATCCTTTTTTATGGGATGAAGATTGGGAATCCTCTCTTGTTGAAATAATGGGTAAAGATATTCCTAAGATTCAAATTGCACCAGTTTTGCAAAAATTAATTTTTCCGCGTTCAAAAGAAGTGTTACTCAAATGGTTAGAAAATATCAAGTCTTTTGAAGATATGGAATATTTAATTCCAGCTCATTTTACGGCACCAATAAAATTTTCAATAGAAGATTGTCAGAAATTAATTAATGAAATTAATTCCAAAAAGTGGGACAAACTACCAGAGGATAATAAATTTTTGATGGGTTTATATAGAAAGTTGTATGAACTAGGAATAATTCCTGAAGAAGTCAATCTTTAAAAACTATTATTCTTCAATAGACATGTTTTCATCATTTTTAAGAGTTTGTTCCAGCTCTTTTCTTTGCTCCATTTGCCTTAAAAAATATCCTGTCATCATTGCCGAAGATAATAAATTGGCAATGTTTTCTTTTGAAGATGTTATTTTCATATCAAATTGATCTGAAGGAAGCATTCCAAGAAGACCTTGAACATTATGTCTAATAATTTCTTGAATATCTTCACTAGCTGATTTTGCTACTCTTTGCAAAACTTCTGGAGATTGTTTTTGTAAATATTGGATTAAATCATTCTCATCATTTGGATCATTATTTTCAGTAGCAAGAAATTCTGGATTAAACATTTCTACAACTTCAAGATATAAAAACCCTACAACATCACGTACCCATTAATCTAAATTATTAAGGGCAGGGAACCGAATAGGTCCAATTTTATTAAACGGCCAATATCTAAAAATAGCTTTACCAATAATCTTTTCATAAGGTAAAAATCCCCAAATATGTGAGTCCATACTATTGTTTCTATTATCTCCCATCACCCATAATGCCTCTTCTGGAACAATAAAAGGCCCTATTGAATAATTAATATTTTTGTCAAAAGGATAATTATCTTGAGCGATATCATTTAAGTAAAGGTTACCTTCTTTTACTTCTATCTTGTCTCCAGGTATTCCAATTACTCTTTTTATTAATGCTGTATCTGATTCATAACCAGCATTAATTAATTGCTCCGGGACATTAAAAACAACTATTTTATTTTTAAATTTTGAAAGATTTGATTTGGATGTAATTTTAGGGGTTACTTTCTCAACAAGAATTTTGTCTTGTATTTGAAGAGTGGGGAGCATTGATCCGGATGGGATCCATCTTGGCTCAATAACTTGCCATCGTATAATTAAAGCTATAGATATCCAAATTAAAAGATTTTTTAAATCCTTTATTATTGAATTTCTCTTTTCTTTAGTTTGGGACATGTTTTATTTAATTCAGTTATAAGGAAAAATTCCAAAGCATTTATATAAATTATGACATCATCTATTGAAGGCAAAAATTTTCTTAGAAGTTTACAACTTTTAAATCTACTTATAAAAATAGGAGTTAAAAATTTAATATTATGTCCAGGGAGCAGATCAGCACCTATGGCAATAGCTGCTGGAGAATTAAATAATTTAGGATTGATAAAAATTTTTAATTCAATAGATGAGAGATCTGCAGGATTTCATGCTCTTGGTATTTCTGCTGCATCTGGTAATCTTTCTTTAGTTATTACCACTTCTGGAACGGCTGTAAGTAATTTATTGCCAGCAGCAGTTGAGGCCGATCGATCTTGTAAAGGGGTTATATTTCTTACAGCTGATAGACCTTTAAGATTAAAAGATTGTGGGGCTAATCAAACAGTAAATCAAGAAGATTTTTTGGGCTCAGTCTGCAGAAGAGTATTAAGTACAAATCTCAATGGACTTCATGAAACAGAAGATAATGAAATTTTAAATTTAGTGCGAATTACTGAGAAACAAATATCCTCTTTCCCTGGTCCTATTCATTTAAACATTCCTATAGATAAGCCTTTAGATATTTCTTTTTATAATAAAAAAAATGTTCTAGAGGTTTTTGAGAAAATTTACTTAAATAAAGAATATGTTTTTCAAGAAGTTGAAATAAAGTCCGACAAAATTAAATTCTTAGAAATTTCAAAAAGTCTAAATTTAGATAAATCAGGAATTATTTTGGTAGGTCCCTATCAAGGTTCCATAAAGGACTTGTCGTCTTTTAATAAATCTTTAGAAAAATTACAAGAAATTACTGGTTGGCCAGTTTTTGCTGATCCTGTTTCAGGTGTGGATTCCGATTTGAGAGGATTAGTTGTAAATTGGGAATTAGTCTTAAGAAAAAATGAGAATTTAATCAATTGTCATCAACTTTTGAGGCTTGGCCCAATGTCATCTTCAATTGATTTGGAGAAGTTTTTAACAATATTCCAAGGTATTCAAATCCTTATCAAGGAAAAAAACTATAGAAAATTAGATCCTTTAAAAAAATCATTTGAATATGAGTTTGGATTGACAAATTTTGTTAATCAATTTGTTGAGGAGTTATACAGTAATAAAAAAGTTAAAAAGTCTCTAACTGCATTGGCTTTATATCTAATAGAGGAAGGTGAAAAAATTAAGAAAATTATAAAAGAGAAAATCACAAATAATAATCAAATTACTGAGTATAGGATTGCAAATCTTGTACCAAAAATTTGGCCAGCTAAGAATCCTATTATGATTTCAGCTAGTAGCCCAATTAGAGATTGGCTTACATTTTCTGAAAATCTTACTTTAACAAGAAATTGTTTCAGCTTTAGAGGAGCTTCTGGAATAGACGGTACTTTATCCCTTGCATTAGGAATTTCTAGAATAAAAAAACCTTTACTTCTTGTAACTGGAGATTTAGCTTTTGTTCATGATATAAATGGCTGGCTTATTGAAAATTCAGTAGACTTGAATTTAACAATCCTGCTAATAAATAATTATGGTGGAAATATATTTAATCGTATTTATAAAAGCAATATTAAAGAAGATGATTTGAAAAAACTATTTCTTATGCCTAAAAAAATAAACTGGGAAAAACTCGCTGAGAGCTATCAAGTAAAGTTTAAAAATGTAACGAATTTTGAAAAATTACGAGAGGCATTCGAATGGAGCATTTCTATCCAGAAATCTGTAATAATTAAAGTTGATATTGATACGGAAAATGAAATTTGTGAAAAAAATGATCTGCTAAAAAAAATTATTGGCAGTTAAATTTTATTATTTTCTATTTTGAATAATTTAGGATTCATGAAAGTCTTACCTGGGGAAACAACTTTAAATTGGTCACAATGTAAATCTTATGAGGATATATTGTTTCATAAATCAGATGAGGGAATTGCGAGAATCGCAATTAATCGACCTGAAAAAAGAAATGCATTTAGACCACAAACTGTAGATGAACTTCTTAGTGCATTTAACATTGTGAGAAATGATGAAACTATTGGAGTAGTTCTTTTTACAGGTGCTGGTCCGGATAAGAAAGGTATTTACTCTTTTTGCTCTGGAGGTGATCAGAGTGTTAGAGGTGAGAATGGATATGAAAATGATGAGGGGAAACAGAGATTAAATGTACTCGAACTTCAAAGATTAATCAGAAGTTTGCCTAAAGTGGTTATCGCTTTAGTTCCTGGTTTTGCAATCGGGGGAGGTCAGGTCCTTCATTTGATTTGTGATCTGAGTATCGCCTCCGAAAATGCAATATTTGGTCAAACAGGTCCAAGAGTCGGTAGCTTTGATGCTGGATTTGGATCTAGTTATTTGGCCAGACTTGTTGGTCAAAGAAAAGCAAAAGAAATTTGGTTTTTATGTAGAAAATACAATTCCGCGGAAGCTCTAGGAATGGGCTTGATAAATGCAATTACAAAGATTGAAGAATTAGAAGCTGAGGGTGTAAGGTGGGCAAGAGAGATTTTACGAAATAGTCCAACTGCTATTCGTATTCTTAAGGCTTCATTCAATGCGGAGAATGATGGAATTGCTGGTATTCAAGAATTATCTGGATACACAACTCAATTATTTTATTCGACTAAAGAAGCTCAAGAAGGTAGAGATGCCTTTCTTGAAAAGCGTCCACCAGATTTTTCTGACTATAAGTGGACACCTTAGTTTATTTTTCAAAAGAACTTTTTAAAAATTATCAATGAGAATTCTTCTTGCCGCTGCTGAATGTGCTCCAATGATTAAAGTTGGAGGTATGGGAGACGTAGTTGGTTCGTTACCGCCATCTTTGATAAAACTTGGTCACGATGTAAGGGTAATAATTCCAGGCTATGGGAAATTGTGGAGTCTTTTAGAGGTATCGAATGAACCAGTCTTTAAATCAAATACTATGGGGACTGATTTTGCTGTGTATGAAGCAAAACATCAAATACATAATTATGTGATTTACCTAGTTGGTCATCCAACATTTGACTCTGACCAAATATATGGAGGTGAAAACGAAGATTGGCGCTTTACATTTTTTGCTAGTGCTACTGCAGAATTTTCTTGGAATTGTTGGAAACCTCAAGTTCTTCATTGCCATGATTGGCACACTGGAATGATTCCAGTATGGATGCATCAGGACCCTGAAATTAGCACTGTTTTCACAATTCATAATTTAAAATATCAAGGACCTTGGAGATGGAAACTAGAAAAAATGACTTGGTGTCCTTGGTATATGCATGGAGACCACACAATGGCTGCTGCCATGTTGTATGCAGATAGAGTAAATGCTGTCTCTCCAACATATGCGGATGAAATTAAAACCCATGAATATGGTGAAAGCCTCGAAGGATTACTCAATTACATATCAGGTAAATTGCGGGGTATTCTTAATGGCATAGATCTGGATGAATGGAATCCAGCAAAAGACCCAGTTTTGCCAGCAAAATTTACATTTAAGAATTTAGAAAATAGGCTAGAAAATAAGAAAATTCTTCAGAGAGAAATGGGCCTTGAAGTTAATACTAAAAAATATCTTTTAGGTATGGTTAGTAGATTGGTTGACCAGAAAGGAGTCGACTTACTTTTACAAGTCTCAAGAAGACTTTTGGCATATACTGATTCGCAAATAGCTGTTTTAGGTACTGGAGATAGGTATTTAGAGTCAGGATTATGGCAACTGGCATTAGATTACCCAGGTAGATTTTCAGTATTCCTTACCTATGATGATTCTTTATCAAGGCTTATATATGGTGGCTCTGATGCATTCTTAATGCCTAGTAGATTTGAACCTTGTGGTATTAGTCAACTCCTTGCGATGAGGTATGGTTCTATTCCAATAGTAAGGCGAGTTGGAGGTTTAGTTGACACAGTGTTACCTCATGACCCAGAAAATAATATTGGTACAGGGTTTTGTTTTGATCGCTTTGAGCCTATAGATTTCTATACTGCTTTAGTAAGATCTTGGGAGGCCTTCAGGCATAAAGATAGTTGGGAATTACTTCAAAAAAGAGCTATGAGCCAAGAGTTCAGTTGGCAAAGATCAGCTCTCGAATACGAAATTATGTATAAAGATGTATGCGGATTAAAGGAACCATCACCAGATGTTGCTGAAGTTGAAAAATTTTCCTACGGACAATCAGCTGACCCATCATTAAAAAAAAGTATGACTTAATTTTTTAATGGAATTCTCATTATCAGAATTAAATGGAGTTTTGGGTGATATTAAAAATATAGGCGATGGGAAAAAAGATTTTTTAAATTTTAAAAATATAAGTATTGATAGTAGAACTTTATTAAAAAATGATCTTTTTATTGCTATTGAGGGAAAAAATTTTGATGGACATATTTTTCTTCCAGAGGTTTTAAAGAAAGGAGTTAAATCAGTAGTAATTAAAAAAGGTATGCAGAAATTACTCCCCAGTAATTTACCTTATTGGATAGTAAATGACACTTTAGAGGCATTTCAAAAACTAACATTGCTCAAAAGAAAAAAATTAAATATACCTATGGTTGCCATAACTGGTTCAGTGGGCAAAACAACCACAAAAGAAATGATTGGTGAAGTTTTAAAGAAACTTGGAAGAATAAAACTATCCCATGCAAATTTCAATAATGAAATTGGTGTTGGTCTTACTATTCTTGCGACAGAAATAGAAGATAAAGTTTTGGTTCTTGAGATGGGAATGAGAGGTCTTGGTCAGATCGAAAATTTATCTAAATATAGTGAACCGGACATTGCAGTTATTACTAATATTGGGACAGCCCATATTGGATTGTTAGGCTCGAAAAAGAATATTACTTATGCAAAGTGTGAAATTAGTAAATTTTTAAATCCCAAAGGAGTTGTAATAATCCCAGCAAATGATTCATTTCTAGAGGAAACTCTCAAAAAGTACTGGAAAGGAAGAGTAATAAAAGTAGAATTATTAAATATAGAAAATCAAAGGAAGAGTTTTAACAAAGATGATAATTTGCGAGGATTTTATAATCCAATAAATAAAACAATTGTAATCGAAGAAAAAAACTTTGAAATTTCATCTGAGGGATTTCACAATGCTTCAAATTTTTTGTTTGCTTATGCAGTTGCTGAAGAGTTAGGGATTAATTTTGCAAGTTTTAATAAGTTTAATTTTGCAAGTTTAGAAGGAAGGAATAAAATTCTTAAATCAGTTAAAACTACAATATATGATGAATCGTATAATGCCTCGCCAGAATCAGTAAAAGCATGTATTAAAAACCTGCTAGAAAAACCTGGAAATCGCTTTTTTATATTTGGAAGTATGCAAGAATTGGGAAAAGAATCTGAAAAATACCATAAAGAAATATTCAAATTAATACATAATTCAGAAATAGAGAAATGTGTATTTATTTGCGATAAAAAAAATGAAAAATATTACTCTAATTATCTAAAAGATAAGAATAAATTTTTAGTTTTAAACAATATTAAAGATGTACCTAAAGAGATAAATAAATCCACAAAAAAAGGTGATTCTATCCTAATTAAAGGTAGTAGATGTTGGCAACTTGAAAAAATAATTGAATTAATTAATTAGATCAAGGTTTCTTTCTTTCCCAATTTTCTATATTTATTTGCTTAGTTCTTGAAATTGCCAATGAATTATCATTGGAGTCTTTAGTGATAACTGAACCAGCACCTGTTGTTACTGATTCTCCTAGATTAATAGGCGCTACAAAAACTGTATTTGCTCCAATACTGGAATTTTTACCAATTTTTGTTTGAAATTTTTTCTGACCATCAAAGTTTGCAGTAATTGTACCTGCTCCAATATTTGTAGACCTTCCAATAATAGAATCCCCAATATAACTTAAATGGTTTACTTTAGATTCTTCCTCAAGTAAGGTATTTTTTATTTCAACAAAATTTCCTATCTTACTGTAAGAAGATATTTTGGATTTAGGTCTTATATGACTGTAGGGACCAATTTTTATATGATCCATTATCTGAGAATCATAAATAGTGGAATTTGAAATTTCACAATTTAATCCCACATTAGAATTTTCAATATAAGTATTTGGCCCAATAACGCAATTATTAAATATTTTGGTACTTCCTCTTATATGAGTATTAGCCTCAATTATTACATCTTTGCCAATCTTTGCCTCTTCACTAACTGAGCAACTTGCTTTATTTATAAATGTTACGCCATTAAGCATATGTTTTTCTTTAATTGAATTCTGAATAATTTCTTCGCATTTTGATAGTTGTATTCTATTATTAATTCCTTGAAGCTCTCCGTTATCTTCTATCTCAAGGCTTAGGGAATTCTTAAGCAAAGATACTGTATCAGTTAAGTAAATTTCTTTCTGATTATTATTGCTTTGTAAGGTACTAATTATTTGTGACAAATTTTCCCAGTTAAAACAGTAAACACCTGCATTTATTAATAAATTAAGTCGTTCTTGATTATTGCAATCTTTTTCTTCAACAATTCTCTCTATAAAATCCCCCTTTATAAAAACTCTGCCATATCCATGAGGATTTTTTTTCTTTGTTGTTATTAAAGAAACATCAGCATTTTTTGAATCATGTATATTCAAAAGTTTTTTTAGAGTATCAGGCTTGATAAGAGGCACATCCCCATTAAGCACCAAAAGTTTTCCTTGATTATTTTTTATTTCTCTACAAAGTACCTGGATCGCATGACCAGTACCTAATTGAGGCTCTTGAATTATAAAGTCGATTTTTTTATTGTCTGGTATCGACTCTTTTACTTCTTTTGATTTGTGACCAGTAATTACGAAAATTTTATCAGGATTTAATTCAACACATGAATTAATTACTCTTTGCAAAAGACTTTTCCCAGAAATTTTATGTAAGACCTTAGGCAATGAGCTTTCCATTCTGGTTCCCTTGCCTGCAGCCAATATCGCAACGCTTAACATATTTTTTTGAATATATATATAAATCTAACTCCTTAAGGCCGACTTCGTCATGCCCCACTTTTTTCTCCATTTATTTGTAGATAATAGATTTGAAAATAATTGCTCATTTAATCTTTTCTTGATGATATCGTCTTTACTAGAGTTTAAATCTTGATCTCTATAAGGAATACTCGCTTTAGTTAAGAGATGTTCCTCTTCCATGACAGATAAATTTTCAAAATTGAAATTGGGTTTCAATTTATTCTTGTCAAGTTTTGCTATTGCTACAGTTCCCTGACTCCAAAAAGTTCTGTCATTAAAACTTGGTTTAATACTAAAAATCTCTAAACCAAGATTTCTTAATGTCTTTCTTACTGCCGCTGAAGAAGAATAAGTTATCAAATAACCCTTAGGATTGAGCTTTTCTGTTACCTTAGATAAAAATTCAATTGTCCAAAGTTGTGGACATTTTTGGGGAGAAAAACCATCTAAATAAATCAGATCAAATTTATTGGCTGAAGGAATAATATTAATTTTTTTTCTAGCATCACCCCACAAAATTCTACAATTAAAAAATTGATCCTCAAAGTAATCGTTTAGGTACAATGATTCAAATATTCTTTTGATTTTTGGAGACCATAATTTCAGAAAATATTTATTTCTGAGAGAATATTCTAGAGGCTTTTTATCAATCTCCAAAGCATACAAATTTAAATAAGATTTTTGCTTAATTAATTCGTTTAATAAAGAAGCAGAATTATATCCTAAACCAAAACATATGTCCAATACATTAAGAGATTTGTCCTTAAATCTTTGTAAATCAGAGGGAGCTGTAAACTTAATTTTTGTTTCCTCCAATGCTCCCAATAAGCTATGAAAATTCTCTTTAAAAAATACACTTCTTAAAGAGTAAGTTCCATCTTTTGTTAAAACTTCTATTAATTCAGACAAAAACTTTTTAGTTAGTTAATTGGGCAAGATCTTCCCAAAAAGCGGGATAGGAAACGTTAGATGCATCTGCTCTCATTATCTTTGAGGTGCCTTTTGCTAGAAGTGAAGCAATAGCAAGACTCATTGATACTCGATGATCAGTCTCACTGTCTACCTCCGCAGAATTAAGTTTTGATTGCCCATGAATTATCAATCCATCCTCTTTCTCTGATATCTCAGCACCGAATTTTCGTAATTGTCTTGCCATGACTTTTAAGCGATCTGTTTCTTTAACTCTTAATTCCTGCGCATCTTTAATTTCAGAAATTCCATCACAAAAACAGGCGGCCACTGTAAGAATAGGAATCTCATCTATAAGTTTTGGGAGGACATCTCCTTCAATAGTAAATGATCTTAAATTATTTGCAGTCTTTACTTTAATAGATCCAATTGGTTCTCCTGCAACTATTGATTTATCTAAAATCTCATAATTGCAACCCATTGAATCCATTACATTTAAGATCCCTGTTCTTGTAGGATTTAATCCAACATTTTTAATTAAAACCTCTGAATTTGGAACAATAGATGCTGCAATCATCCAAAATGATGCAGAGCTTATGTCTCCAGGGATTAATATTTTCTGACCAATTAAATTAGGCCCAGACTTAATTACTACATTCCTTCCAAATTCGCCTCTAATACTTATGTCTGCACCAAATGCTTTTAACATTCTTTCGGTATGATCCCTTGAAGATGCTGGCTCAATTACTGAAGTAGTCCCAGAAGCTTTGAGGCCTGCTAATAATATTGCGGATTTTACTTGAGCACTTGCTACTGGAGTTCCAATAACACATCCCTTAAGTTTATTCCCATTAATTGAGATTGGAGCTTTGTTACTGCTTTCTCTTCCAAAAATTTTGCCCCCCATCAAAGATAATGGTTTGCCTACTCTCCCCATAGGTCTCTCATTGAGAGAACTATCCCCCATTAAGATGAAATTCTTACCTTCTTGACCGGCTAATAATCCCATTAATAACCTCATAGTGGTTCCCGAATTTCCACAATTGAGAATTTCTTTCGGCTCTTTTAATCCATTAAGGCCCAAGCCTAAAAAAGTAAAAGGTTCATCTTTATGTATTTTTGGAATATTTACACCTAATTTCCTAAGACAATCAGCAGTCGAAAGTGGATCTTCAGAATGTAAAAAACCTTCAATAGTAGTTTCACCCTGAGCAATACTTCCTATTATCAAAGCTCTATGAGAAATAGATTTGTCTCCAGGTACTTTTATTTTTCCTCTTAAATTACCTCCACCTTTTATTGTGCGGACATTATTCATTTTCAAATTAATACTTGATAAAATTTTATTTAGTACAAATTAGTTATATATTATCAATAAGTTTGTTTTTTAAAAAAAAATATTCAAAGTAAGTAACTGTTTTCTATAATAAAACAAGACAAGGATCTAATCATTAATCTTACTTATTACCACGTTGCAAATGATGTTCCAGGTGTAAGTCCAGATATTGCAGTAGTAATAGATGTTTTAAGAGCTACTACCACTATTTCTTGGGCGTTAAAAAATGGAGCTGACTCAATACAAGTATTCGCAGATTTAGATTTGTTGAAAGAATCTGCGATTAAATGGCATGATGATCAGAGATTAATGCTTGGAGAGAGAGGCGGCAAGAAAATTGATGGCTTTGATTTGGGAAATTCTCCTTTATCAGTTACAAAAAAAGTTGTTAATGGTAAAAGGCTATTTATGAGTACTACAAATGGAACTAAATCTCTGAAAAAAGTTCAAAATGCAAAGCATTTATTTGCCATGGCACTTCCAAATAGGAGGGCAGTTGCCGAAAAAATTATTTCACTAAAAAGTGAAAATGTTTTAATCCTTGGGAGTGGTTGGGAAGGCTCATATTCACTTGAGGATTCTTTAGCAGCTGGTGCTCTGGCCTCATACTTGGAAACTAACTGTGATTTCGAAGTTAATATTTTAAATGATGAATTACAGGCAGCTTTGGCTCTCTGGAATCTTTGGAAAAATGATATTTTGAAATGTTTAAAAATATCAACTCATGGCAAAAGATTGACAAGTCTTGGTAATTATGAGGAGGATTTTAAATGTTGCTCTGAACTTGATTGCTTAGATATTGTTCCTGCTCAAGTTGAAAGAGGTGTAATTCGTGCTTCATGATTTACGAATTGGTTTACTGGGAGTAATTTTTTGACTGATTTTTTAGTGGCTGCATTGCAAATTACGAGCACTTCTAATGTTGAAGCGAATTTTGTTGAAGCAGAAGAACAGATTGAATTAGCAGCTAGAAGAGGTGCTGAATTAATTGGATTGCCTGAGAATTTTGCCTTTTTAGGTGAAGATAACGAAAAACTTAGATTATCTTCTGAATTATCAATAAAGTGTACAAATTTCCTCAAAACCATGTCGCAGCGATATCAAGTATTTCTTTTAGGAGGAGGATATCCTGTTCCTGCTGGTGATGATACTCATACTTTAAATAGGTCAGCACTCTTTGGAAGAGATGGACAGGTTTTGGCAAAATATGACAAGATTCACTTGTTTGATGTGGATTTGCCAGATGGAAATTTATATAAAGAGTCATCTACAATTCTGTCAGGGGAGGAATATCCGCCAGTTGTAGATGTTCCTGGTTTATGCAAAGTAGGGTTATCAATTTGTTACGATGTTAGGTTTCCTGAGCTTTATAGATATTTATCTTCGAATGGTGCAGAGTTAATTATGATTCCCGCAGCTTTTACCGCATTTACTGGAAAAGATCATTGGCAAATCCTATTACAAGCAAGAGCGATTGAGAATACTGCATATGTAGTTGCTCCAGCTCAAACTGGGATTCATTATGGCAGAAGGCAAAGTCATGGTCATGCAATGGTAATCGACCCATGGGGCACTGTTTTGTCAGATGCTGGAATAACTCAAGGTGCTGCAATAGCTCCAGCTGACAAAGAAAGAGTAAAGAAAATTAGGGAGCAGATGCCAAGCCTAAAGCATAGAAAAACCAAATTATTTTCAAACTAATGTCAAAGTTTTTTAGTAGTAAACTTTTTCGTTATTTATCTGTTTGTATATTTCTAAATCCTACGATCCTCCCAGTAAAATCTTCTAGTGCTCTGGCAGCATGGAAGTTAGATACTAATGGGGTTCTAGAATTAAGAACTAAATCAAATACTAATTTAAAAGCATACTTTCAAAAGTCCAACAAAATATATGGTCACAGATTCTGGATAGATTTCCCCGGAGAATTGAAAAATCCCAGAACAATAAAAGGTAATGGTTCAATAAAAGAAATTAGGTTAGGTAAACCAAATAAGGGTTCAACAAGACTAGTAATTGAATTTAAGGAAGATACTTATTTGACCCCTTTGACTTGGCGACTTATTGGCTTAGATCAAAATAGGTGGAGAATTAAACTATTTAAACCAAAATATTCATTTAAGAAGATAAGTGAAGGCTTAGTCGAGCCGAAAATAGGGAATGTTAAAACAAATCAAAACTCGATTCATATCAAGAAAAGGGTTAATGATTCCTTGCAATTGCCAAACGTAAAACAAAATAAATTTTTGGTTGTTATCGATCCGGGGCATGGAGGACCTGATCCAGGTGCAATAGGTATCGGTGGTATAAGAGAAACAGATGTTGTACTGGAGGTTTCCAAAATAGTTGAACAGCTACTTTCTGAGAAAGGGGTCAAAGTAAGGTTGACTAGAAAAGATGAAGTTGATTTAGATTTATCTCCAAGAGTTTCCTTTGCTAACAGTACAGATGCGGATATCTTTGTAAGTATCCATGCAAATGCTTCAAGAGGAAAAAGAAGGGATATAAATGGGTTAGAAACTTTTTATTACAGAGGATGGAAAGGTCGATTACTCGCTAGAAGAATTCAAAAACAAATTCTAAGAGTTTCCCCTGGGAGTCCTGATCGAGGAGTTAAACAAGGTAGATATTATGTAATTAAAAATACTAAGATGCCTGCAGTTCTTGTAGAAATTGGTTTTTTAACAGGAAGAATAGATGCGAGAAGATTAGAAAAAACTGCGCACCGTAAAAGAATAGCTTATGCAATCGCAAAAGGCATCCTTGAATATCTTTCTAAAATCGGGTGAAACTTAAAATAGGTATATTTGACAGTGGAATAGGAGGTTTTACTATCCTTAATTGTTTACTAAAAACACGTAAAGACGTTGATATTTTTTATTTGGCTGATACAAAAAGAATCCCTTATGGAAATAAAAATCTCAAAGAAATAAGAGACATAGCAAAAGAGATTTGTACCTTTTTTAAAGATAAGAATTTGGATGCACTTTTAATAGCTTGTAATACTACAAATGCATGTGCACTTGATATTCTAGAAAATAATTTAAGTATCCCTTGTTTTGATCTTATAAACTCCGTATCAGAGATAGTTCAAAAACAAATAATTGGTGTCTTTGCAACACAAACAACAGTTCAATCATCATATTATAAAAATGCTATTAGTTATAAAAAAGAGAATTTGCAAATATTTCAACAAGAATGTCCAGAATTTGTATCAGAAATTGAAAAAGAAAAGTTGAATTTTGATAAGTTAGACTACCTTTCTGATTTGTATCTAAGACCCCTATTAAATAAAAATATTGAAGAATTAATACTTGGATGTAGTCATTATCCTTTAATTTATGACTTTTTAAGGAAAAAAATTGACTCAAATATAAAAATTGTTGATCCAGCGGAAGCGTTAATAAAAAAATTTAATGAATCTTTTCCTATTTCAGAAACTGAAGGCTATGAAAGTCTTTCTAACGAAAATATAAAATTCTTTGTTACTTCAGAGAAAGATGAATTTTCCAAAAAAGTAAAGTTTTGGCTTGAAATTAATAAAGAAATTAGGTTGGTAAACCTCCGAAGCAATGTTTGATTACTTAATATATATAAGAGGTCAATAATGAACACAGTAACAGAACTACTACAACCAGTTGAAAATGATCTTGATGATCTTATTCTTGAACTGAAAAATTTAATTGGAGCTGGTCATCCAATTCTTCAAGCCGCAGCAGAGCATTTATTTAGTGCGGGGGGGAAAAGACTTAGACCTGGAATAGTTTTATTGATTTCAAAAGCTATATCCCCTGAATTTAGTCTAAAAAATAAACACAAAAGACTTGCTGAAATAACTGAAATGATTCATACAGCATCATTAGTTCATGATGATGTTGTAGATGAGGCATCTACAAGAAGAGGTGTGGATACAGTCCATAGTAGATTTAATACTAGAGTAGCTGTTTTGGCAGGTGACTTTTTGTTCGCTCAAGCAAGTTGGCATTTAGCAAATCTTGATAACGTCAATGTAGTTAAATTACTTAGTAGAGTAATAATGGATTTAGCAGAAGGTGAAATTAAACAAAATTTAAATAGGTTCGATTCGGCTCAGTCTTTTTCCAAATATATAAACAAAAGTTACTGTAAAACTGCATCTTTAATAGCTAACAGTTGTAAAGCAGCTGGGGTTTTAAGTGATCTTAATGATGAAAAATTAAACTCTCTTTACGATTTTGGTAAAAATATTGGTTTGGCGTTCCAAGTTGTAGATGACATACTTGACTTTACTGGGAACGATAAACAACTTGGAAAACCTGCTGTAAGCGACCTTGCGAGTGGATATCTTACTGCCCCAGTTTTATATGCTTTAGAAGAGAATAAGAAATTGTCTGTTCTTATAAATAGAGAACTCGCTGAGAAAGATGATTTAGATAATGCTCTTAGTATCATTATGAACTCTAATGCCATCGAAAGTTCCAGAAAACTAGCTGAGGATTTTGCAATGCTCTCTAAAGAAGCCATAGCTTGGATTCCTGATTCAGAATACAAAAGGGCGTTGATCTCTTTACCAGAATTCGTTCTTGGCCGCATTTATTAGATCTATTAAAAATAAACTTTTCCAGCTAAATTAATATTAAAATTTTTGAAAACCATAAATTTTTCGTCTAAGTTTAATAAGCATAGATTTATTTAATGTCATTAGATAAAAAAAATTCAATTAATAATATCCTCGAAGAAAAGAGAATTTTCCCTCCTTCAAAAGAATTTGCAGAAAATTCAAATATTAGATCCCAAAAAGAATTACTTAGTCTAAGAAAACAAGCATTAGATAATCCAATTCAATTTTGGGAATCTTTTGCAAAATCTGAATTGGATTGGTTCGAGCCATTTCAAACTGTACTTGATAGCGATAATGCACCCTTTTTTAAATGGTTTAAAGAAGGGAAACTAAACATTACATATAACTGCTTAGATAGACATATTAAGAGAGGACTTGGAGAGAAAACTGCACTGATATGGGAAGGTGAGCCTGGAGATAGCAAAAAATATACTTATGAAGAACTTCTAAAAGAGGTCTGCAAAGCAGCTAATGCATTAAAAACTATGGGAGTGAAAAAAGGAGATTTGGTATGTATTTATATGCCAATGATTCCTGAGGCAATGTTTTCGATGTTGGCTTGTGCAAGGATTGGGGCGCCTCATTCAGTTGTCTTTGGAGGATTTTCTTCAGAAGCTTTAAAGGATAGATTAATTGATGGAAAAGCAAAATTTGTGATCACTGCAGATGGTGGCTTTAGAAAAGATAAGGTTATTGAGCTTAAGCAAGCAGTTGATGCTGCAATTGAAAGTGGAGCAAATAAGGTTGTTGAAAAAGTAGTTGTTGTTCAGAGAACAAAAAAAAATATTTCTATGGTTAAAGATAGAGATTTTTGGTGGCACGAATTATTGAAAGATCAAAAAGATTGGTGTGAACCAGAAATTATGAATAGCGAAGATAGACTTTTTATTCTTTATACTTCAGGATCTACTGGGAAACCTAAAGGTGTAGTTCATACTACAGGGGGTTATAATCTTTGGACCCATTTAACATTTAAATGGATTTTTGATTTAAAACATGATGATATTTACTGGTGTACTGCTGATGTTGGTTGGATCACAGGCCATAGTTATATAGTTTACGGCCCATTATCTAATGGCGCTACAACCTTAATGTTTGAGGGGGTTCCAAGGCCATCTAATTTAGGGGCTTTTTGGGAAATTGTTCAGAAATATAAGGTTTCGATTTTTTATACTGCACCAACTGCAATAAGATCATTTATGAAGTCTGGACGTGAAATCCCTGATAAATATAATCTGGAAAGTCTTAGACTATTAGGTACAGTTGGAGAACCAATTAATCCTGAAGCATGGATTTGGTATAAAGATGTTATCGGTAAAAATAAATGTCCCATAATTGATACTTGGTGGCAAACTGAAACTGGTGGTGTGATGATAAGTCCTTTGCCAGGAGTTGTTGCAACAAAACCGGGCTCCGCTACTTACCCCTTACCAGGAATTGAAGTTGAAGTAGTCGATAAGAATGGAGATAAGGTCATGGAGAATGAAGGTGGTTATTTAATTATTAAGAAGCCTTGGCCAGGAATGATGAGAACAATTCATGGAAACTCAAAGAGATACTTGGAGAGTTATTGGGAATATATTTCCTTAAAAGGAGAAAAAAATGTTTATTTCGCTGGAGATGGAGCACGCATTGATGAAGATGGGTATATATGGATTATGGGGAGAGTTGATGATGTTATAAGTGTTTCAGGTCACCGATTAGGAACTATGGAAATAGAATCTGCTTTGGTAAGCCATAAATCAGTTTCAGAAGCTGCTGTTGTAGGAAGAAGAGATGATCTAAAAGGTGAAGTTATAGTCGCTTTTGTATCTTTAGAGCAAGGTTTAAGAAGTTCTTCAGAATTAATAGAGGATTTAAAGAAACATGTTGTTAAAGAAATTGGAATTATCGCGAAGCCCGAAAAAATAATAATTTCTGACTCACTACCGAAAACTCGAAGTGGAAAGATTATGAGGAGAATTTTGAGATCTTTGGCTGCTGGTGAAAAAATTAGTGGTGATATAAGTACTCTTGAAGATAGTTCTGTTTTGGAACAGTTGAAAGAAACATCCTAATCGGAACCATCAATTAAGCTACAAATTTTTTTTATAGTAGTTCTTTTGAAATTATCATCTGCCCAGTCTCCCAAAAAATTTTCTCTTAGACCTGCACTAGCAATAATAGTGTGTGTTCCTTTTAATATTATCCCTTTAGAATTATCTTGTTCCCTTGATTTAAGACAAGAAAATAATTTATCTGTTTGATCTAATTCGTCTGATTTGAATTGTATTAAGAAGTTATTTTTTTGAGTATAAGTTTTCTCAATGATTCGTAAAGTTCTTTCTGGACTTGGGCTGAATTCACTATTGAATTCTAACTTTCGAGAAATCTGTTTCAATAGAGGAATTGATTTGTTTGCACTGAAGTTATTGAAACTAATTGATATGAATTTTTCGCAATTTCTTCCTCCATCTGGAGAAATTAAATGCAGTTTACAGCCTAGGCTATGACCAATTCTTATTGAAGGGATTGATGCTCCAATTCTTTTAGATAGGGATATTCGGCAATTCTTAAAATCCTTCCATGCTTTAATCGCAAGTTGTTGATGATCAAATTGTGGAGTGTACTTATATGCATGTACTGCGTAATTTTTATTTATTAAGCTCTCTATAAATCTTCTATAGGTTAGATCAGGTTTAGAGGCTAGATAACTTCCCCCTATGAATTCCACAATTTTCTTAGGATTTGAAGGCCAATAACAAAAATTGTTAAATTGATATTTTCTAAAAGTCATTTTTATAAATTTATTTTTAAATAAAATAAGTTTTTTAAAATTATTTTTCTGATCAAATTGTTTAATTAATATTAATTTAAAAGAAATTTTTGTTATATGCGTCAATATAAGTGAAAGTGTTTTCAGCTAATTGGAACTGTTTAACAAAAAAGAATTAAATCAATTGGATTTTCTTGATGATCAAGTTAATAGTAACCACTCTGAAAAAAGTGTTACTAATCAAAATAAAAAAATAGAAAAAATTTTAATTCTTGATACTGAAACAACAGGTTTAGATGAAAATAAAGATGAAGTGATAGAGATAGGTGGTATTTTGTTTGATGTCTCTTCTAAATCTGTACTTTCACAGGTTTCATTTTTATTCCCTGTTAATAATAATCAAGCCGAACATGTTAATGGTATATCTGCTGCAATAACAAATATCTTTCAACCATGGGAAGATGGATTGAATTTCTTTTTAAAACTGGTTGATAGTTCAGATTTTATAGTGGCGCATAATGTAGAGTTTGACAAGAAATGGTTTGGGAAAGGAAGATTGCCTAAACTTAATAAAGAATGGATATGTAGCTTAGAGGATATTAATTGGTCTTTTCAAAAATCTCTAAAAAATAGACCTTCAGTAACTGATCTTGCTTTGTCTTTTTCAATACCAGTTTGGAATTTACATAGAGCTTTATCTGATTGCTTTTACATATCTGAGGTCTTCAAAAAATGCAATAATCTAGAAGAACTTCTACTTAAAGCTAATGAACCAAGGTTTTTATATAAAGCATTGGTTAGCTATGAAGAGAGGTCTTTAGCTAAAAATGCTGGGTTTAGATGGAATAGTCCTGTGCAAGGAGCTTGGTCAAGAAAATTAACAACCGATGAGGCAAAAGATCTTGATTTTAGAGTAGAGATTTTAAATTAATATTTGATGAATTTTTGACTAGGAATTTTTAGTGCATTTTACAGGGCATCCATTTAGTGCCCATTTTATGTGCTCCAATACATCCGTATGTTGAAGCAGCCTTTTCAGCTTCCTCTTTGGTGTTAAATAAATCTAAAATGATATTTCTCTTGTTTGAATGTGAAATTTGTTTGGAATGATTATGATGATGGTTTTGAGAATTAGGAGAGTACTCCCATACTCCCATAGTGGTAATCCCAGCGGAGATAATTCCCATACCAACTACTGATAGATTGACTATTCCCATTGCGACTGCACCAAAAGAGAAAACTCCCATTGGCACTACGCCAATACTAATAACTCCCATTGGGACTATCCCAATTGAAACTATTCCAAGAGGCGCTATTCCAAAAGCAATCTTTTTTGGTTTTGTACCACAATGTTGACTCTCTTTATTTTTATTAATTTCCAATAGGTTTTCTAAATGTTAAATTAAAATTGTCTCACAGAACAACCAATCAAAATTTAATTTTTATACAAATTAAAAATTTTGAATTATTTTCTAGAACTTTGAATAACTTAAAAAATCTTAGAGGAACGGTAGACCTATTACCTGATCAATTAATAAAGTGGCAAAATGTTGAGAAAATCTTATTGGAGCAGCTTTCAAGAGCATCTATCAAAGAAATAAGAACACCAATATTGGAAATGACTGAATTATTTATAAGAGGAATTGGTGAAGGTACAGATGTTGTCAGTAAGGAAATGTACACATTTCTGGATAGAGGGGAGAGATCTTGTACTCTTAGGCCTGAAGGAACGGCATCTGTCGCACGAGCCTTGATCCAAAGCGGGATTTCTTCTAATTCTCTTCAAAAACTTTGGTACATGGGCCCTATGTTTAGATATGAAAGACCTCAGGCAGGTAGGCAAAGACAGTTTCATCAGTTAGGCGTTGAGTTTATAGGATACGAATCGGTAAGAAGTGATGTTGAAATTATTGCTTTAGCTTGGGATATTTTAGAGAAATTAGGAATAAAGGAACTTAATCTTGAAATAAATACTTTAGGTGATCTTAATGATAGATTAAATTTTCAAAAATCTTTTTTAAAGTGGCTAGAAATAAATAAAAATTCTTTAGATTTAGATTCTCAGAATAGGATTAATAAAAATCCCTTAAGGATTTTAGACTCTAAGAATATTCATACAAAAAAAGTTCTTGAAAATGCACCAAGATTATTTAATTTTTTGTCTGAAAAGAGTCATAAAAGATATTCAGACTTAAAAAAACAATTAGAGGTTTTAAAAATACCTTACGTGGAAAACTTTAATCTAGTAAGAGGTTTGGATTATTACACCCATACAGCCTTTGAAATTACTAGTGGAGCTTTAGGGTCCCAAGCTACAGTTTGCGGAGGGGGAAGATATGACGATTTAATAAAACAAATGGGAGGGCCAAACTCCCCGGCAATGGGATTTGCTATAGGTTTAGAAAGATTAATCCTACTAGCTGGTAAAGATCTAGAGGTTCCAAGAAATACTGACATTTATATTATTAATCAAGGTTTAATTGCTGAACCATTAGCTATTGATTTATCTAGAAAATTAAGAAATTATGATTTATTAGTTGAATTGGATTTAAGTGGAGCCTCTTTATCTAAACAATTTAAAAAGGCAAATAAACTAAAATCCAAAAGTATTATTGTTATTGGTGATGACGAGGCAGCTAATAAAGAATTTATTATAAGGTTGTTCGATAAATCAAGTGATGAAAATAAAGAAGAGGTTATATCTTTTGAGAACGATATTAAATTGGAAAATTGGCTAAATAATTACTTGGTTTTAAAATAATGTTATTCAATTTGATAGTTTTTCTCCTTTTTATACTATTTTTCTATTATTTCAGAAATTTTCATAAATTTAATTTTAAAAAAAACGTTTTTAAAACTAAAAAGTTAAAAGCCTTTCCTAAGAAGAATCTCAAAAATTGGATGAATTTAACTAAAAAAGAAAGATATAACATATTAAAACAAGAATCTATTAACTATCTAGATAAAAGAAAACTTCTTTTAGCCGAAATTAGAAAAGAATATAAAAAAATATCTAAATTAAACACTAAGAAAAATACAAAGGCAAAATAACAATGGAAAATTTCTGGACTTCGAAAAAACCAATAATAGGATTAAAACATTTTGTTTTAGTAAATAAGATTAAAGAAAAAGGAAAAAAATTTTTTTTAATGGTCTCGGTTGTTGATTGTGAAATTAATTTGAAAATTACTTACAAAGAATTACTAAATAGTGGTAATTGGGAAAGGGGATGGCTCAATCTCCCTAAAACCGAATCGATTACTCAAGATTATGTTAGATTCAAATCTTTAAAAAAAAAGACAGGAATTAATAAAATTTTTTTAACTGATGATTCTTTGTTTAATATTTCTTAATTTGAAATAAATTTTTAATAACTTTTCAATAGATATATATTGGTTTTTTTTCCTTAATATTTATTTAAAAGTTTCACCCCTTTCAAAAAAATAAAATTAACGTTATTAAGGATTAATGATATTTACTTAATCCAATGTTAAGGGTTATATGGAGCTCTTCGGAGATGACCGCTAAAAATTTAGGAATAACTGAAATTAAACTTTCTTTTTTACGTGAAAATGGAATACTTAAGCCTGGAATTCATTGGAAAAGCTCTCCTCTTGGTCAGAAAAAACCTTGGAAGCCAAAAGCCCTTTATAATATAAAAATGTGCAGAAATATTGTTAATAAATTTTATTTAGAAAAAAATGATAATATTGCAGCGTAAAGTAAATATCATTTGAAGATTAATTTGGAAAGATATTTATAATTTCTACTCAACTAGATTCTCATCCTTACAATCAATTAGAGTATTTTGCAAAGTTGGATATAAGTTAATCATTTTTATATATTGTTGTGATTTTCTGTATGATTTTGCCGCCTTTTTGTAATGAACTTCAGATTTCATTTCTAGTGAAAATTTTCTAGAAGATTCTTGAGAGGTTGTCATTTTATTAGATGTCTTATTCCCTTTTTAATAATTGTTTAAGTATGGCGCAAGAAATAACCTGGTTTTATGAAACAAAACATTATTTATATGTCAGCAAAAAGAAATTTATCAAACAAATTTGAATTGAACAAATAATGATTTTTTTAATAAAATATGGTCTTTGAGAATAACTTTTCTTCTAAAAACTACCTTCTTTACTGTTCGATTTTTCTATAAAGATTTTGTGTTTTGTTATTGTTAGGATTACTAACCTTTACAATTTTGTTGTGAATCCAACTGTTTGCTGAAATATAAAGTATTCTCAAAACGTTTAAGCTAATCAATTCCTAAATGCAAACATATGGAAATCCAGATGTCACCTACGGATGGTGGGCTGGTAATTCAGGTGTAACCAATCGCACAGGAAAATTCATTGCTGCGCATATTGCGCATACTGGATTAATCGCTTTCTGGGCTGGTGCTTTCACCCTTTTTGAACTTTCACGATTTGACCCCTCTATCCCTATGGGTCATCAACCTCTTATCGCCCTTCCTCATTTAGCAGCCCTTGGAATAGGGTTTGACGCTAATGGGGTTGTGATGGGAGACACTAAACCTGTAGTAGTAATTGCTATCGTTCACCTAATTTTATCAATGGTTTATGCCGGTGGCGGACTTTTACATTCAGTACTATTGCCAGGAGACTTACAAGAAGCTGATTTAGAAAAAGCAAGAAAATTCAGCCTTAGTTGGGATGATCCAGATAAATTAACATTTATTCTTGGGCATCATTTAATTTTCTTTGGTGTTGCATGTATTTGGTTCGTAGAATGGGCTAAATGGCATGGTATCTATGACCCAGCTCTTGGAGCAGTAAGACAAGTTGAATATGATTTGAATTTGTCAAATATATGGAATCATCAGGTAGATTTCTTAACTATCGATAGTCTTGAAGACGTTTTAGGTGGTCATGCATTCTTAGCTTTTGTTGAAATTACTGGTGGAGCCTTCCATATAGCTACAAAGCAAGTTGGAGAATACACCAAATTCAAAGGTAAAGGACTACTGTCTGCAGAGGCTGTACTTTCATGGTCACTAGCAGGTATTGGTTGGATGGCAATTATTGCTGCTTTCTGGAGTTCTACTAATACAACAGTTTATCCAACTGAATTCTTTGGTGAGCCGCTTCAATTGAAATTTAGTATTTCTCCATATTGGGTGGATACTGCTGATCTTCCACAAGGTGAGTACACAAACAGAGCATGGTTGGCAAATGTTCACTACTATTTTGGATTCTTCTTTATCCAAGGTCACCTATGGCATGCTCTAAGAGCACTAGGTTTTGACTTTAAGAGAGTTACAAATGCAATTGGTAACATTGATAATGCTACTGTTACACTAAAAGACTAAATCTAATTAATATTTAGTTTTAAAGGCCTCATTTTATGAGGCCTTTTTTATTTGAAAAAAGTTGGTTATTAATTTAGATTTATATTTATATGTTTTTGACGTCATTGAATATTTTTTCTTTACAAAATAAGGATATTTTTTCAAATTCTTTATTAATAAGTTGTTTTGGACTTTTAATTATATTTTTTTTCTTGATTTTTGGTAGGAGACTTAAACTAGCTGTTCAACTTGAGAGATTTGGATTGCCAATAGCAGTTATGTCAGGAATTGTAGGGATATCTATAGGTCCATTTGGAGCGATACACTTTTTACCAAAAGAAACAATCAATGTTTGGAGTAAATTCCCTACACCTCTTTTATCATTAGTCTTTGCAACTTTAATGATGGGGAGACCTATTCCAAATATAAATGGTTTAGTTAAACCAATCTTTAATCAGTTTTTGCTTGCTCTTTCACTAGGTTTCGGACAATTTTTTGTTGGAGGTCTAGTTGTTAAATATCTTTTGCCCCCATCTATGGATATTAATCCTCTAATGGGATGTTTGATCGAGGTTGGTTTTGAGGGAGGACATGGAGCTGCATCTATCATTGGTGAGAGTTTCAATCGACTTGGTTTCCCAAATGGCTTAGATCTTGGCCTCGCCATGGCAACAATGGGTCTTTTATCTTCATCATTATTGGGTAGCATATTTATCTTTCTTGGGAGAACTTTAGGTTTCTCGGATACTGATGGAATTACTGAAAAAAAAGACAATTTAAAAATAAAGAATAAGATAGGAATTTTTGCCGATTTAAGAATTCTGATAATAAATCTTGGATTCTCTGGTTTGGCAATTTCATTTGGTGTTATGTTACTTAAAATTTTAAAATATATTTCAAGTTCTTTTGGTGACTTCTCTAAAGAAATCATCTTTTCACTGCCTGTATTCCCTTTTATCCTTATAGGTTCACTACTTATAAGGTATATTCTAGAAAAAACCAACAATACAGAATTTATTTCAAATATTTTGCAAAGGGAGATTGGAATTTTTTCTACAGACCTATTGATTTTTACAGCAATGGCTAGCTTAGATATTGCGGTTGTGTTTGATAATTGGAAACTAATTTTAGTTTTTACTATTTTTGGTTTATTTTGGAATCTAATTTGTATTACTTTTTTTGCATACTTTATATTTGATGATTACTGGTTTGAAAAAAGTTTGATAGAGTTTGGCAATTCAACAGGTGTAGTAGCTTCTGGATTACTTCTTTTAAGGCTTGCAGATCCTAAAAATATTTCTAGGACTTTACCAATTTTTACATCAAAACAGCTATTCGCTCAGTTAATTCTTTCAGGGGGATTATTCACAGTTTTGGCACCATTACTGATTTCAAAAATTGGACTAGATTACTGGACAGAAATTTGTGCCGTAATTACATTTGTAATTCTTCTTATTACATTGATATTTAATAAAGTAGAGATGAAAAAAATTAAATAAAAACTCTAGAATGGTTTTAAGTTTAATTTAATTTTAATGCCATTTATTTCCTACGATATTCCACCTCAAGAAAATAAAGGTAAGTGGTTTAGGAGTCATTTACTTGGCAGGGAAATCGAACTTGGTGAATTGTATAGCCTTGGCTCAAATGATTTGGATTTGATTATGGCGGAGACTGCAGAAATAAGAAGCGATCTTGATTTTAAGGAGAAAAATATTGGAAAATTTAGGACAGCAGGATATTTTCTGGAGTTGGCAAGAATAATTGAGAAAAGGAAGTTGTTAGAAAGCTAGTTAAAAGGAAAATAACTCTTTCTAGAATTAGGACTCCATAGTTCGTATTTATACATTAAGGATTTAAATTTTCTATTATTTTCAAAATAATCTAACCATTCTTTTATTGGTCGTTCCAAAAAATTTGTTCTTTTTTGGCTTTCACAAGCTATTTTAAATTGTCTTACAAACGGCCAAATAGACCAGTCAGCAATTGTGGGGTTATCTCCAAAAAAATATTTATTTTCTGCAAGAAGCTTGTTCCATCTTTTAATAAATTTAATTGCTTTTGTAAAATGAAAATCTTCATTACTATTCTCATATCTTGTTGAATATTTAAATCGATCCAAATGATATTTGAATTCCTTATCGTTTTCATTAATTATTTTAAAAATATCTTCTTTCTTTTTATCAGGGAAATAGATTTTTTTAATATTTTCCTTTTTTGACTCTGAGAGTGCCCATAGTATTATTTCTAGGCTTTCTTCAATAACTTCACTATTTTTTTTTATTAATATTGGAATAGTTTTTGTCTTAGATTTATTTAAAAATTCAATTGGTTTGTTTTTTAAATCAATTTCTCTTATTTCTACTTTGATTTCACAAATTAACAAGGCCCATCTAACACGAATTGCGTATGGACATCTTCTAAATGAATATAAAATATCGTTTGTCATTTTGTAAAAACTTTTAATTTCCTTGATTCTTTTAGTATTATTTAATTATTAATAGATTTAATTTTACAACGCAAATGTCGGGATATGTTTACCTTATTAGAGTTGGAGATCTTTTTAGAATTGGGAAAACGGATAATCTTGAAAAGAAAATTAAGAAATTAAAACCAGATGAATTATTAACATCAATTATGACAAAGGAGCCAGAAACACTTGAAGCTAGGTTACTAAGAAAATATAAGTCGCAAAGAATTCCTGAAACTGGTTATTTAAAGCTCTCTAAAAAACAAATTAGAGAATGCAAAAAGCAATTTGAATTAAAGGGAAGCTTGCCTCATACTTTAGATGCTGAAGTTTCCATTACCCTATTTGCTTCTTTTTTATTTTTTTCATTAAGTTCCTTTACCTTAACTTATTTAAATTTTGGATTTTTAAAAGCTATATCTTATTCTTTTGGGGCGGCATCTTTTCCAATGATTGTCTTATTCATAACAGGAAGTTTTGGGGGATATTTTTCTGAGGATTTATCTCTCTTTTCATTGTTCACTAATCGATTAAAAGGCCTATTTATAGCAATTGCAATGCTCTCAATGGCCTACTTAATTTTCAATCTAAGCTAAGTTTCGTAATTGCAATTTAAGGCAATTTCAAATGGAACTGATTGTGTCGGTAGCTTCAGAATAGTTGAACATATCTCAGCAATATCCTCTGGTTGTGTCATGCTTGATTTGTCTATGGAAGAGATATTTTGGGCCATTTCTGTATTGACCCAACTTGGGCAAATTGCTGAAATCCTTATATTTTTATCCCAACCTTTATTTTTCATTGTTTGGCACAATCCCATCAAAGCAAACTTCGAAGAAGAGTATGCTGCTAAATCCCCTTTAGATCTTTTCCCACTCATTGAAACTAAAACGATAATTCTACCTTTGCCTGAGGCACATAATTGTTCCCAAGAAAGCCTGCATAAATTCCAAATTGCTAAAAAGTTGATATTTAGAGTATTTAAAATTTCTTCTTCATCACCATCATTGAATAAGAAAGGAACTTTCGATAATACTCCCGAGCAATTTATTACTGAATCAAATCCGCCAAATTTGTCTACTGTATTGTTTATCCAATTTTCGGCTGAATTTTTTTTAAATGCATCATATTTGTTAATTAAAATTCTCCCTTCTGGCCATTTTTTTGGATCAATAATACTTCCTGTTAATGATTTTAAATCTCTTATCCCAACACTAATTCTATTCCCTTCTTTTAATTCTTTATACGCAATGTTTAGTCCAATACCTCTATTGGCTCCACTTATTAGTATTGTTCTCATTTTTAAACTATATATTTGGAAAAACTATCCTAAGCAACATTTTAAATTCTCTACCATGCATTATCATTAGACCTTTCTTCACACTCCATGGAGCCTTTATAAACATTATGCACATCGCATATACAATCTCTCTTAAGGAGAGAGTATCAGTGAGAAAACCATACCATTGATTCTTGGGTAGTTGGAAAAAACTACCAAAAAATTCTCTCAATAGTTTTTCATCAAACCTCATTAGTTTTTCTAATCCAAATTGATAAAGTGATTTCTTTCTAATTAATTCTTTTGACCATAAAGTTTCCCAACCTCTTCTGGCAATATGATAAGTGCTAAGATTTTTATTTTTAATTGCCTTTGATACTGCTTTAGCAACAATTGGTGCTCTTCTTAAAACATTACCAATTAAGTAGCCAGAAGCAGGATGTACCATTGAAGCAGCTCCACCATATCCAAGTATTTGTTGTTTGAAATCTGGTATTGGCATATTCATTGGTAGAAACAAACCAAGTTCTTCGTGTTGCATGCTTGTGATTGAGATATTTCTATAAGATAGCCTTTTCTCCAATCGCTCTTTTAAATTTTCCATCGTTAAAGGATTTACTAAACCAAGTGATGTTTCTTCAAGAAAATATTTGCCATTTCCCATATCCATTGCATAAAGAAAAGTGGGAGGTTCTTTTTTTTGCTCTTCGTTAAGATGGTCATTTCTATAGTCCATCAATACAAACTGCCCCTTCTTAAGCGGAGGTTTACTAAAATTTCCAACTATCCCGTAGCAAGTTTGGACCGCTAAAGGACCACATGATTTTAATTTAAGAAAAACAGGATCATATCCTGTTGCATCTACAACTAATCTTGCAGAGTAGGTCTTCCCATTATTAGTAGTTACTGTACTTTTATATTTTTCAAAATGTATTTTATCTGCAAAGCCTTGATGCCATTTAATAAAAGACTTATTGCATTCATTAAGCCAAAAATTGTGGAGTTTCTTCTTATCGAATAGTCCATAATCTAGTGAATGTTCAGTAGCTTTATTTTCATCATGCTGTTCTTCTAAAGCACCATGTCCAAAAAAACTTACAGTGTTCTTCCATCTATACTCAAGTAGATCCTGCAGACCAAGTTGATCAACTTCTTTCCCCCAAATACCATAAGTATTTGGCCATGGTTCATCTGGTCCATTTGGAGATAGGACTTCAACATTTAATTTTTCCTTGCCTAAAGCTGAGGCAATTGCCATGCCTGCAGGCCCCGCACCCAAAACAAGAACATCTGGCAAGCTTTTTTTTGACATTAAATATAAATCTTATTATTAAAAAAATTGATGGCACAAGGTATTTTTTCTGCGATTAGTTTTTTATATTTCATCCAATACTTGTAATGAGAGTAGATTAATAATAATCAAATTACTTAATTACTAGTGATTAAGTTTTCAGTGTTTTAACAATAATTTATAAGATTACAAAATAAAAAAAATACTTATATATTTTTTTATGATAAAAGATAAATAAGTTTTTAAATGTTTAAAAATAAAAATATTTTAATTACTGGAGGTAATTCAGGTATAGGTTTCTTTGCCATCATTAATTTACTAAAGATGAAAAATAATTTATACGTTGTAATAAAATCTGAATTAAGAAAGAATGATTTTTTAAGAAGAGTTGAGAAACATTTTGATAAAGATCACCTTAGTAAATATTTAAATATTATTAAAAATTGTGATCTTTCTGATTTAGAGAATATTAAAAAAATTAAAGATTACTTTATTAGTAAAAAGATTTTTTTAGATGTAGTTGTTTTAAATGCAGGATTGCAATATACAGGTTCTTTTTACCCTAAAGTATCAAAACAATGCATAGAACTAACTTTTGCAGTTAATCATCTTGCACATTTTTACTTGGTAAATATTTTAAAAGATTTTGTTAAAGATAAAGAAGAATCTAGAATCATTATTACATCATCAGATGTTCACGATCCAAAAAGCTCAGGTGGAAAAATAGGAAAGAAAGCAGGACTTAATAATTTAGTTGATTTCAGAAGAAAAGTTACTGGGCAATTTTTAAATTTTAATGCTGACGAATCTTATAAAAATAGCAAGTTGTGTAATATTTTGTTTGCTAAAGAACTTGTAAAAAAATTAAAAATATCCTCTAGTAAAATTTCTGTAATTACTTGGGCTCCTGGTCTCGTGATACCAAATGATGATTCAGGTTTTTTTAGATATAGTAAACGTTTTAATCTCTATGGATATTTGATTTTTTCTAAAGTTGCAAAAAATATTTTAGGAATTTCTGAAAGTATAGAAAATGCTGGAAAGATTCTTTCTGAGATTGTCCTTGATTCAAATTTAAATAATATTGGTTTCATACATTTAAGTAATAAACTTATATCTTTTAAAAAACATAAATTAGTTGAAAGTAATGTTAGTGATGAAGCAAATAGTACTGAGTTGGCTTCAAAACTATGGATTTTAAGTGAAGAGATTTGCAGATCATTTGGCTTTGTTACTTTCAATATTTAAGGTTTGTGTTGGGAATGCAAACTCTATATTATTAACTGCGAATTCCTCAATTATTTTTAAGTTTATAGATTGTTGAGCTTCCATTGCAGCTAGATAATTATTTGTTGGTATGTAATAAACAAGTTCAAAATTAAGACTGAAGTCGCCAAAATCTGTGAAATGACATCTGTCAAAAGAAGCATCTTTTGTCTCTTCAACTATTGTTTTAATTATTTTTGGAATCAATTTCATAAGTTTTGGAGATGTTTCATAAACAACTCCTAATTTATGTACTAACCTCCTTTTCTTCATTTGTGCATAATTTGAAATTATTCCATTTGTTAGGGCGCTATTACTCATAACTATTACTTCTCCATTAATACTTCTTATCCTTGAGGATCTTACTCCCACCCTTTCAACCATTCCCAGCACTCCATCAGATTTTATAAACTCACCTTTTTGAAAAGGTTTATCAAGTAAAATTGTTATATATTCAAAAAACTCCTGAACTGGATCTTTCAAAGCTAATCCTGCGCCAATACCACCTGCACTTAGTAAAGCCCAAATTGCAGTCATTTGAACACCTATATTTTGCAAGAAAAATATTGAACCAATAGTCCATGTTAATGCTTTTATTAGAGGAGTTAGTGAAGATATCATTGAACTTATTGAGTAATCATTGATTTTTGATGTCGATTCTGTTAGAGATCTGATTAAAACTTTGTTGAGAGCTTTTATAATGATTATCAATATGAATAATTTCTGAATATTCAATAAGACAGAGATAAAAGTTATTTCATCGGCGAAAAAGTAGTCAATTGAAAAATAAAATGAGAGGAGGAAACCTATAGGTTTTATTATCCCAGCGATCACTTCAAAAATAAAATCATCGAAATTTGTTTTTGTTCTTTTTGAAATCTTTTTAAAAAATATTTTTGAAACTTTAGAAATTATTAACGACAATAAAATTCCAATAAAAAAAATAGATATTGCCAGAAGGAAGTTTTCGGTAATTAATTTCATATTCAGATAAAACCTAAAAATTTATTTCTAATAAAATTTTAAATTATCTCTAAACAACAAACCAGTCTTAATTTTTCTTTAACTCTTTATTATATTTCTAATTTCTTTAAATTCTTTTCTATCAGCAGTTTTGCATAATTCGAAAATTATTGATTCAGTAGTTGTTAAGATCGCTCCCATTTGAATCATTCTCTTTAAGGCTATTTCATGATCTACTCTATTTCGACTGCTCATGGCATCCGATATGAGAATAACTTCAAATCCTTTTTGTAAACAATCTAAGACTGTTTGTTGAACACAAATATGCGTTTCGATACCACAAACTATCAGATTTGTAATTTTCTTATTTTCAAGTTCTTTTATAAATTCTTGTATGTTAGCTAAGCTAAATTCCATCTTTTCAATTTTTTTAAATCCGTCTTTGGGCAATAACTCAGGGATCGTGATACCTAATTTGCTTGGGTTCTGTTCAGAAAAAAATAAGTTTTCTTCTAAAATTTGATAAGCATTTATTAGCTTTTTGATGTTTTTGATTATTGAATCCTTATTAAAAACTGGTCCTATTATTTTTTCCTGAATGTCAATAATTAGTAATGCATTTACTTTCGGTGATAGTTTTTGAGAAGAGTTTTCATTATCTTTCATCATTTCTATATAAAGATATATTCAACATAATATTTTGGAGAACTTAAGTAAACATTTTAAATAAAAAAGTTGTTTAACTCTCATTTAGAGTTATTATTGAGAATAGCCATGGGTTAATTCTTGACATTATCCTCTCAATACAACGTCATTAAATCTCCTCTAGGCGATGGATTACATAAAGATGGGAAAAGGTTAACACCTCAGAGACTAAAGGTTTTAAATTTATTTGAAAATATTGGTTCAGGAAAGCATCTAAGTGCTGAAGAAGTTCATGAAAAATTAGTTAAATCAAGTTCCAAGGTTTCACTTGCAACAATTTATAGAACTTTAAGACTTTTAGTTCAAATGGGTTTGCTTCATGAATTGGAACTTAGTGAGGGAGGCCACAGATATGAATTGCTTAGTAACGACACCCCTGATCATCATCACTTAATTTGTATTAGGTGTGGAAGAACAGAAGAATTTGAAAATGATCAGGTTTTAGAGGCAGGCGAAGTGGCAGCAAAAGTAAATGGCTTTAAACTAATTGAATCTTCTTTAAATGTAAGAGCTATATGCCCTAATTGCATTTAGCAGATTTTAAGTTAGAGTTCCTCCGCAGCTTGATCCTGCCCCTGCAGTGCAAGCAAAACAATGATCTTTTACAGCCACCCCGTAGTCAAAAGTAAATGTTTCATCCATTAGATCAAAAAGTGTCCTTGGCCCTTTATTTGCTCTGAAATTTATTTGTTGGTTAAAGTCACAATCATAAATTTCTCCTAGCCAATTTACGCTAATAGTCTTTTTGCACATAAGATTTTCTAAATTATTTTCATTAAAATTTTCTTTTAGTAATTTGTAATAAGTATTTAGTTTCCCCTCTCTTATAAGAGATTCTTTATATCTATTTATAGGCATATTAGTTATTGTATATAGGCTATTAAAAACAATATTATATTTTTCTAATAGTATTTTCTTATAGTCATTTTCCAATATTTCCTGAGAAGGAGGAAGAATTGGGTTTACAGGATTGTAAACAAGATTTAATTGTAAACCACTTTCATTTTTTCCATAACCTAAATCATTAAGAATTTTTATTGCTTTAATACTTTTTTCAAAAA
>JFLJ01000109.1 GCA_000634115.1 Prochlorococcus sp. scB241_528O2
TTTAATACTTTTTTCAAAAACTCCATATCCTCTTTGAAACTCAACATTATTTTTTTCATAGCATGGTAGCGAAGCTGTTACTATCACTTTATTATTTGCAAGAAATTGAGGAAGATCTTTATATCCTTCTTCAAAGAAAATTGTCAAATTGCATCTATCAATAATATTAATTTTTTTTGTGCTTAAACTGGTAATTAGATTTTTAAACTCTGGATGGAGTTCTGGTGCACCTCCTGTAATATCTAAAGTC
>JFLJ01000110.1 GCA_000634115.1 Prochlorococcus sp. scB241_528O2
CTCCTGTAATATCTAAAGTCTTAATTTTGTATTTATCAATTATTTTTGGAATTATAGAAATTATTTCATTAGACATCTTTTCAGTTCGAAGGGGGCTTGAATTGACATGACAATGCCTACAAGCCTGATTGCATTTATAACCTATGTTAATTTGCAATGTTTCTATAGCTTCTTTATGTATTGAGGGAAAAATGTTTTTCATAAATTTATATATTTATAAATTGTCATCAAGAAATAAAGTAGTCAACTATTTTTTTTAAAGTTTGATCTTTTTTTAGCAAGTTCAATAAACCAATTTATATATTCTTTGGGTCCATTTTTAAAAACCATATCAAACTTTAAGTTGTCATAATCATCACTAATCCCTATTAAACCTGTTTTTTTCGTAGAAGGCCTTTCAACTTCCCCAGAACTACTATCCACAAAGATTATTTTATTTTTAATACCAAATTCAGTACCTAGTATTTGTATGAATTCTAGAAAAGACCGGTCACTCCCTCCTCTTAAAAATAATTTCTCACCATTATATTTTTTTGATGTTACTGTATCTCCAACTCCTATAATCAAAGGCATATCTTTAATTTGAATAGTTCTTTTACATAAATCTATTTTTTCAGTAATAGAATTTGGAGAATTTCTAAAATTAAAATTACTTCCAAAAGGTGCTTTACCAGTTTTATCCTCAATAAATTTATTTAAAAGAAATAAAACGCCAGAATCTTTAACAGCTCCTTTAATAAGTAATTGTATATCTGTTGATCCTATATCATCGTTAGAAGAAAATTTAATCGTTTCTCTACCATTTTTATTACCCAAATTTGGTGAAATATGAAGGAAGAATGAGTTTTTTAGGCCTTCGGATTCAGCTTTGTATATAATTTCGTTCATCATTCTTTCAAAACTAATTTGAATAAGCTTTCTCTTGTCAGAATCTTTTTTTACTAAATCAAATAAACTATTGAAATTAATAGTTGGCGAGAAACGTGTATCACATATTGATTTTGCTGCATGATAATTGATATCTTCTTGGCTAATTTCAGGGAAAATATTTTTAACTATTAAATCAAATTTTGGTCTTATTAAGCTAGGCACTTTAGAAAGAAAATTGAGTTCTTTTTCTGAGACTCCTTCAGAACTTGTTTCACCATTGTTGTCTTGATATTCGACTCCACAGGCCGCCAAGCCTCTAAGATATAGTTTTTCATTTTTGGGCTCAATAGTGCTTCTTAAACTTCTTTCTATTATTCTATTAACTCCTCTTGGACCTTCATGTTCCCCGCATGTTAATACAAAAAATTCCTCAGCTAATTTTTTTACTGCATAGATATATTTTGATTCTAATTCTCTTGTCATTGGATCTTTTACTAAGGGGATACAAACCCCATCAATGTCTTGAATAAATAAGATACTTTTAGAGTTAATTAATTGTTTTTCAACTTTAAAATTATTATTTATGTCTTTCATTTTGATTAATATTTACGTTCTTTAAATTAATTTTTTTCATAACAATTATAAATTAAAAAATTCAATATTTAGAATAAAAGATTTGCTATGGTCAAACATTGCTTTAATGTAGAAAATATTGGTAAAGATAAGAAATTAAAAAAAATCTATGAAGAAAGTCCAAAAATGAAGAATAATTTCATAAAAAAACTAAATAATGATCAAAAATATTTTTATTCATTGATTGAAGATTTAGAGAACTGCAAAGTTGGATTTTACAGTGTTGGTTTATATCCAGCGTCTTTAGCATATAACTGCGCCATGCATGGAAAATCAAATAATATCCTTTTGGCTCCAAGGGAAGGTAGAGATTTGTTAGGTGCTTTTTCTAATGATGTTCTTTTGCATATGGATAATGAGATTATTGAAAAAATAGAGAGAATGGGACATTATTCCTCAGATGGGAAAATAAAGTCTTTTGATCTAAAACATCTTCTTTTGGAATGTGAGATAGTTATTCTTGCTTCAAACAGTAATCACATACAAGATGATGTAAAACATGCTTTAGAACTAAGAAAAACTTTGAATAGAGAAAATGTGGTTCTTGGCTGTCTTGTAGGTTCTTTCTGTATTGATAATAAAAATAAAAACCCTTTTATTCTCTGTAATAAATATCCAAATTTAGCTTTTTTTACAGGATTTCACCGTCACGGAGCTTTGCGAAACCCTAATGATAGTTTTACTGCAAATTTCTGCCATCCTGATTCTTTAACAGCTTTAATAGGAGCTCGCATTTTGAATCAATTGTCACCGAAAATTCAAGTTTCTCCTGGAGTTCATAATATTGAATGTCAATATATAAAATCAATAAAAAATATCTCATCCATATTTGCAGGTTTTGTAAATAACTTTCATTCCGATAAGCCAGGAATGCTACCTACAATCAATACGATTTTGTTAGCTCAATGTTTAGATCAGGCCGCATCAGTATCATTACAAGTTAGAAAAGAAAATAAATTAGAGAATAAATATCTTTCATTAAAAGAACTTGGTTATGGTGAAGAAATAATTAGTGCAAAAGAAATAATTAATGATGAATTTTGTGAAAAAGGAGATTATACTTTTTCTCAACTAAATGCTGTTAAGGCTGATGTCTTAGGGAGTATGACTCTACCAACTGAAGGTAATCCTACAAGGAATTTTCAGGCAGGACAAGTTTTATCTGATATGCTTTTGCAACTAAACAGATGTCCAAAAGATGTCTCGGAATTTATAAATTGGTGCAATAAAAACTCTCTTAGTCAAGGAGGTTTAGAAGGTCTAAAGTCATTAAAATTTTGGCCAGATATTTATAAAGAATTCAAAATCAAAAATAATAATTGTTCAATGATTAATCTGATTTATTTATGCTTTAATGCTAATTCAGAAGAAAAAAAAGAAATTTATAAAGTTTTAATAAGTTCAGAAGAAATCACTAATTTTTGCCAAGAATCTGTGAAATCAGAATTATCTTTAGAACTAAATGAAAAATTAAAAGGAGGTTATAGTTTTAATGATATTGAAAATCTTTACAAGAAATTGTTTATTGAAAAAAAGGAAAACGATTTTAAAAAAAGTGAAAATAGTGATAAAATTCCCAAAAAAAATCCAAGCTATATCAATGTATTGAAAATCATTAATAGTTATTTTAATAATTAATTATTTGTTTAATTTACTAAAAAGCTGAGTTTTCATTTATTTACTAATATTGATTGCGGGGTTAGAATTATTATGGATTAAAAAGGTTTTTTTGAAAAAGGAATTATCACATCGTTCTCATGAACTGAAAGCTCTTGGTTGGAATCAAGAAGACTTATCAAGATACGAAGATTTATGGGATTATAGTCAAAGATGGGGATTAATAAATTTAGAAAGAGAAGACAGACAGTTTTTGAAGAAAGCAGAAAAGTTACTTCCAAAGATCCAAAACAAAAAGATATCAGTTAAAAAAAACATTGAAGAAAAATCATATTATTTATGGTTAAAATTTTACCTTGATGAAATTAATATTTTTAGTAGTTCTAATCTTCCAAAAAATAAATATGGTGTTTGGACACTTTTAATTGAAGAGGAAATAAAAATTCTTAAGGAATTAAAACCTGTTATGGGACTTCCAGATACTATAAAAGCTAAGAATCTTTTCGAAAATAGAAAAGAGCTCATAAATAAAGCTTTTAGTGAATTTAACGCTAAAAACAACAATAAGACTTTCAATTTTGATGAGGTTCTAATCAAATCTGAAGAAAATGTTGCAAAGAATTGGAAATCAATTACTGACAAAGATCCTGAAGCTAATAAAACTTTCCCAATTATTGATTTTGAAAATATTGAGAAACTAAGATCTGCGATAAAAGAGAATTTGAGTTTATATATAAAAGATAATTACCCTTCATTAAAAAAGGATTTATAAATATTTATCTTTTTTTTGTTTTTTTTTTGGACTTTTTTAAGTTAAATAGATAATAGGATTATTTAAAAATTTTGAGCAACCAAAAATTCGAGACTCTTCAGTTACATGCAGGTCAAGTGCCTGATCCAACTACAAATTCTAGAGCAGTCCCCATTTATCAAACTAGTTCTTATGTCTTTGATAATGCTGAGCATGGAGCCAATCTTTTTGGATTAAAAGAATTTGGGAATATTTATACTCGACTTATGAACCCCACCACAGATGTTTTCGAAAAAAGGATGGCAGCTTTGGAGGGGGGAATGGCAGCACTCGCAACATCCTCAGGTCAAGCTGCTCAATTCTTGGCAATCGTGAACTGTATGACATCGGGGGATAATTTTGTCTCTACATCTTTTCTATATGGTGGGACCTACAATCAATTTAAAGTACAATTTCCAAGATTAGGAATAGAAGTTAGATTTGCTGATGGTGATAGTATTGATAGTTTTAGAAATAAAATTGATGATAAAACTAAAGCAATATACGTAGAATCCATGGGGAATCCTAGGTTTAACATTCCTGATTTTGAGGGACTTTCTAACTTGGCAAAGGAAAATGGAATTCCTTTAATAGTGGATAATACCCTTGGTGCTGGTGGTGCTTTAATAAGACCAATTGATTTTGGAGCCGATGTTGTTGTGGAAAGTGCAACGAAATGGATCGGTGGACATGGAACAAGTATTGGAGGGGTTATTGTTGACGCAGGAACCTTTGATTGGGGGAATGGTAAATTCCCATTAATGAGTGAGCCAAGCGCTGCTTATCATGGGCTCGTTCATTGGGAAGCTTTTGGTTTCGGTAGTGATATCTGTAAATCTTTGGGAGTACCTGACAATAGAAACATTGCTTTTGCTTTAAGAGCAAGACTTGAATGCCTGAGAGACTGGGGATCAGCTCAAAGTCCTTTTAATTCGTTCTTGTTATTGCAAGGTTTGGAAACTCTAAGTTTAAGGATAGAAAGACAAACTTCTAATGCTCTTGAATTAGCAAAATGGTTAGATTCTAATTCTAATGTAAGTAGTGTTAATTATCCTGGCCTGGAATCTGATCCATATTACTCAAGTGCCAAAAAATATACTACTGGAAGGGGAATGGGTTGCATGCTTATGTTCTCTTTAAATGGAGGTTATGAAAATGCCGTGAAATTTATTGATTCCTTAAAATTAGCAAGTCATCTTGCTAATGTAGGTGACTCGAAAACTTTGGTAATTCATCCGGCTTCAACAACTCATCAGCAATTATCTGAAGAAGAACAATTATCAGCAGGTGTTACGCCCACGATGGTAAGAGTTTCAGTAGGAATTGAGCATATTGATGATATAAAAGCAGATTTCGAACAAGCACTTTCACAAATCACATAGAAAAGGAGATTTATTGGCTTTAATAATTCCTAGCAACTATCACAAGATAAGTGATGTTGAGAAAAATCATATATCCTGGATAGAACCAGAATTGGCAAAAAGACAGGATATACGTCCTCTTAGGATTGGTATTTTGAATATTATGCCTCTTGGAAAGCAGTATGAATTTAACTTACTACATCCACTTGGTTTATCTCCTCTTCAAATAGAGCCAGTTTGGATAAAGCTTAAAACTCACTCTTATAAAACATGGGATCGTAATCATCTAAATAATCTATACATAACTTGGGAAGAGGCAAATAATCCAGAACCCTTAGATGGAATTATTATTACTGGAGCACCTATTGAGCACTTAGCCTTTGAGGATGTTAAGTATTGGGATGAATTTGTGAAAATTGTAAATGAAGCGAGAAATTCTTGTGCGAGTACACTTGGGTTATGTTGGGCTGGTTTTGCGCTGGCTTATTTAGCAGGGGTTGATAAGAAAGTTTTTGATAGGAAATTATTTGGGGTATTCCCTTTAAAAAGTCTTGTTCCTGGACATGCTTTGATGGGAACACAAGATGATGAATTTATTTGTCCTCAAAGTAGATTCGCAGGATTACCAGATTTGGAGATGGAGAAGGCCCAAAAAGAAGGGAAATTGAATTTATTGGCATATGGAGAAAACGTGGGATATACAATATTTGAATCTAATGATCAAAAACAACTTATGCATTTAGGTCATCCGGAATATACGGTGCATAGAATTATTAGTGAAATTGAAAGAGACAAAGAAAAGGGAGATGTTCCTCCTCCTGAAAATTTTGATATAAATAGTTCAAAAACCGCTTGGAGATCTCATAGGAATTTGCTTTTTCAACAATGGCTTTGGTTTTGTTATCAGCAAGTTAGTCTTAATTAGGATTTTTTAATGAGAGCTTTCTATCCCACCTAATCTCTCAAATAAGTTAAGACTTTCTTTATTCAATCCGACAATTTCAACTTTAGAACCACCATTTTGGAATTTTCTAATAATTTGCTCAAGAGCTACAACACCACTTTGATCCCAAATATGAGCTAAAGACATATCAATTACAATATTTTCTGGATGTTCATGAATATCAAATCCTTGTAAAAAATAAATTTTACTTACAAAAAATAATTGTCCTTTGACTTTATAGGTGCTTAAGTTATTTTCTGCGTTTCTTGAGACAGTTATAACTTTTGCCACTTTTCTACTGAAAAGAATAGCAGCTAATGCAACTCCTGCAATAACCCCAAGTGCAAGATTATGAGGTTTTGTAAGCATAGTAACTGAAAAAGTCATAAGCATGACAGCAGTATCACTTTTAGGAATCTTTCTAATATTTTTTAATCCATTTATATCAGCAGTACTTATTGCGATTGTTATCATTATTGCCACTAAAGCTGCCATCGGTATAGCACCAATCCAATCCTTCAAGAGGATTATCATAATTAGGAGAGATATCCCTGAGGAGAGGGTTGATAATCTAGATTTACCTCCATTCTCAGTATTCATTACAGATTGACCAACTAAAGCACAACCTGCCATCCCACCAAATAAAGACGCAACTATATTTGCGATCCCCTGTCCTCTTGCTTCTTTATTCTTATTAGAACTTGTATCAGTTACATCGTCTAAAATATCTTGAGTTAAAAAGGTTTCCATTAAACCCACAAGAGATATTGCAAGTGATGTAGGTAAAATTATCCCTAGTGTTTCAAGACTAAAAGGTACTTTCCCATTTTCTATTGATCCAAAAGGTAAAGAAATACTTGGTAATCCATCAGGTAATGTACCTAAATGGCTAACTGTTGGTACATCCAGATTAAAGAATATGCTTATCAGCGTAATTACTATTATCGCAATAAGTTGAGAAGGGACTACTTTTGTGATTTTTGGAAGCCCATATATAATTATTAAACCTAGAATTACAAGAGTCCAGACAATTGGAATTTGAGAGTTAACTGGATATTGAAGTAAAGTTTGTTCAACTAATCCCTTTGTTTCTTTAATACCTAAACCTAATTGAGGCAGTTGTGCTTGGAATATTAAAAGTGCTAATGCATTTACAAAACCACTTAAAACCCCTGTTGGTACGAAGCGCATTTGGTAGGCAAGTCTTAAATATCCCCAAAGTATTTGGAAAATTCCGGTTAATATTCCAGCGGCAATAAGATATGGTACTCCTAATCCAGGAGCTTGTGATTCTCCATAAGCAACAAGTCCAGTCATCAAAAGAGCTGTTGAACCTGTCGCTGAGGTAATCATCCCTCTCCTTCCTCCAACAATCGCAATTGTTATAGATAAGCAAAATGCCCCAAAAAGGCCTACTTTAGGATCCACTCCAGCTATGCCTGAAAAAGCAATTGCTTCTGGGATCATTGCAAAAGCAACAACTAAGCCAGAGAGAATATTTGACTTT
>JFLJ01000111.1 GCA_000634115.1 Prochlorococcus sp. scB241_528O2
CAGAGAGAATATTTGACTTTGGATCATCTAACCAATTTTTAGATAAATATTTTGAGAAATTTGACATTGTAAGTTTCTTGATAATTATGAAGTTACCTTATAAAGGAGGTAAAATACTTTGTGGATCAAAAATGTTCTTTAAAGTTTTTAATTCATCAATTCTATTACCGAAAGCTAATGTAAGCTCTTCCTTATGAGAATTTAAATGATTATGCAATTGGGCTAAGTGAATATGTGGATAAAACCTTTTTAGTTTAATCCATGATTTATACATCCAGTCCATTACTAGTGCCTTTTCTTGAAGATCATTTTTTTTCCATGATGCATATATCCATGGCTTCCAAGTGCTTTTTCTATGAATAAAAAAGCTTGAGCCATGATTTAACTTTTTAGTTTTACCCCCAAGTTGTTGAGAAGCAACATAACAGGAATTATTAGGCTTATTGTCCATTATTTCATTCAAACATTTTATAAATATCGGTATATCATTTTTTAAATCTTCTCCAAGAAGACTGATTACCTCAGAATGGTTATTTACATTAAGCTCATATAATTCTAAATCCTTTGGGAAGAAATTTATTTCGTTGAAATTCTCATAAAATTTTTTTTCTAGGCCTGAAAATTTTTCTAGAAGCAAAAAATATGCTTTCGTTCTTTTATCCTCTAAGCTATTTTTTAGTTCGGCAAATATATATATATAAATTTTTTTGGCGTATATCCATTGAAGACTAATATTTTCTGGGAATTTCTCTGATAGTTTAATTATTTCTGAAAGTTCATTTAGATTTACAAATCCTTCAATAACCTTAATAGGGTTAGATTGGATAGTCAAAAGTCCTATTTCAGTAATTATTGAAAAGAAGGGTGCTGCGCCTTTAATGGCTTCCCAAATCAATTTTTTTTCTTTACTTATTTGATTTTTCTTTAAGGAGATAAATGTGCCATTCCCCAAGAAACCTTTTATTGATTCAATATTATCAATCGCTAGTCCATAGGCTCTACTAAGGGGACTTACTCCACCAGTAAGTATATAGCCTGCTCCAGGAAGTTTAGAAAGTCCGATAGGGAAACTTCGATTATGTTTTTGTAAATGATTAATTAGATCCCCCATTATTACTCCACCTCCAATTGTTACTAAATTGCTTTCTTTATAAAAGTGGATTTTGCTGTAATTTTTTCTTAGATCAAGAGTGGTAAATCCATTTTTAGCGCAGCTAGAGGTTGTACCTCCACTGCATACGCAAAGATGCTCGAACTCTTTCTTAGAATAATTATCTTCTTTAAATAATGAATCTTTAACGTCATAAACTAATTCCTTAAACTTTGCATCCTTTGAGTTTATATTTGGAATTTCAAGCAAGTTATTATTTTTTTTCACTATTAAATATTGTTCTTTACTATTATGGTATAAGTAATAACTTAATTTTGGATAACTTAGATTCGAAGTTAAATAATCAAGTCGGCATTCTTATTTGTGGACACGGTAGTAGAAATAAACTAGCCATTGCTGAATTTCAAGAATTAACTAATCTTATTCAAAAAAGATATCCAAACACAATAGTTGAATATGGTTTCTTGGAATTTGCTAAACCTTCACTTGTTGATGCTCTAGACAAATTAAGAAATCATTCTATAAAAAAAGTAATTGCAATACCAGCAATGCTTTTTGCTGCGGGCCATGTAAAAAATGATATACCTAGCTTGCTTATGAATTATTCAAGTAAAACAGATGTCGAAATAATCTATGGAAGAGAGTTAGGTATTAATAATTTAATGATCAGTGCAGCTTGTGAGAGGGTTAAAGATGTATTTAAAGAAAATAATTCCCTTAAGCCTGAAGAATCATTATTAGTTGTTGTTGGAAGAGGTTCTTCTGACCCCGATGCAAATTCCAACGTTTCAAAAGTTACGAGAATGATCGTAGAAGGGATTGGTTTAGGGTGGGGGGAAACAGTTTTTTCTGGTGTAACATTTCCCCTTGTTGAACCTGGTTTAAAAAATGTTGTAAGACTTGGTTATAAAAATATAATTATTTTCCCTTATTTCCTTTTCTCAGGAGTCCTTGTTACTCGAATTAAAAGGCAAAGTGATTTAGTTGCTATTAATAATCCAAATATTTCATTTATACATGCCAAATATCTTTCATCACAGTCTTATGTAGTGGATACTTTTATAGAAAGGATTGAAGAGATTCTTAATAACGAGGGTAATAATTTTATGAATTGCTCAACTTGTAAATATAGATCAAATTTATTTGGCTTTGAAAAAGAAGTTGGTTTGGTACAAGAAAGCCATCATGATCATGTAGAGGGTTTGGGTATAAGCTGTGATTTATGTGATCCTGAATGTAATGGTGCTTGTGAAATACAAAATCAAATCCAAACTCATAACCAAGAAAAATTAAATGTGGTAGAAGATGATTATCTAGAACATGAACATAAGGAAGGTCATCAACATGAACATAATCATCACCATGACCATAGTATTTATCCAAATTCAAAACACCCTTTGGGACCTGTTACACTTCGATTGCTTAAGGAAGATCAAATCTTAAGAAAATCAGTTGAAAATAACTGAATCACCTGTCTCTTTCTCGGCTAAGTCTTAATAGACTCACTATATATAAGTATTCTTAATATAAAAACTTGAACGTATTTTGAGCAGGATTTTCCACAATTTGCAGGCTGTTTTCCACGTCCAAATCCACATCGGATAAGAAATACCAGTATTTTAAAAAAAAAACAGGACTTCAACATTATTGTTGACTTTTCCTTTTGACCTTGTCAATTTCTTTATGTAAAAAGTCTATTTTTTATAAAATCAACTTATAACGTGAGTCTCATTTGATAATGTAAAAATTCTGCTGGCAAATCTTTTTTGACTTTTTAAGAAAAAAACATAATTATGGTTATGTACAAAATAAACTTATGGATCAAGTCAGCCAATCAAATCTAGATGTAATGAAAGTAGAGGAGTTATCTTCAAATAAAGTCTCTTTGGAAACAGAGCTTTCAGAAATTCTATATAAAACTATGAAAGATTTCGTATTAAGTAACCCAACTTGGGATCAATATAAGCTTATAAATTCAGCATTAGCTACTTTTCTCGTTCAAAACGGATGTACTGATAATTCTGTCTCAGAGATTTATTTAAATCAATTATTTACTCCTTCTAAGTCCTTTTAATATTTAAACAAGCTCTTCTACTCAAGGCCATCATTGTAAGTGTAGGACTTTGCCAAGATGACGTTGGCCAACATGCTCCATCTAGTACAAGTACATTCTTACATCTCCATAATCTATTAAATTTATCTACTACGCTATTTTCTTCACTAATTCCCATTGGCGCCCCTCCTACTTCATGAATGTAATATCCGGGAGGAGGTGGACTATCTGAAAGTGCGATCAAATTTTTTGTAAATAAACTTCCTAATGGGATATACATTAGTTCGTCAATATTTTTTATTTCTCCACTTGCAGCTTCTATTGATTTTTGTATTGTTTTGACCATATGTTTTGCCATATTTAACTCGTTCTCACTCCATTCGAATTCGATGAAGGGAATCGGAATACCCCATTTATCGGTTTTCCTAGAAAGAGAAACTGAGTTTTTCTCGCTAGGAAGGACCTCACCATGGGCGATAAGAAAGCCAATTGATTTGCTTCGGTCTTTTTGCAAAAATTTAGGGATCCCTAATCTATCAATTGCCCCCCAGATTCCATAACCTCTATGGAAATTTATGTTTTCAATTTTTGGTAAATTTGAACCAAAAGGAATAAAGAAGCTTCCTGCTCCAGAAAGATCGGGAGCATTATCTAATGGTTTTTCAGAGTTTTTTATTTTTGGGACTGAAAAAAATCTACAGATAGATATATGATCCATGAGGTATTTACCTAATTTCCCAGAATTATCTTTAAAACCTGAGGAATTTGATTTATATTCTGAGTTCAGTAGTATTCTTAGCGTTGAAATTGTTGATGCGCAAAGAAAAATATAATCACAATCTAATACTTCTTTGCATCCATTTTCTAGGTTTACTATCGTTAGTTTGGATGCAAGCTCTGTTATCTTGTTAATTTCAAAAGACTCCACTAAGTGATTAGAGATTATTTGAACATTCCCAGTATCTAAAGCTTTTTTTAATGTGCTTCCTAAACTAGAAGACTTTGGCCATTGCTTTTCTTTTACAGATGAATTGTGGTCAAATCCTCTTGATTGGATAAATGGATAGTTTAATTTTAATTTTACGTTGCTGCCAAAAATATTTTCATTTTCTGTAAGAGGGATTTTACCAATATATTTTCCGTTTGGGACCTCCTTAATATTATCTTTTCGTCCATAAATGCCACAGAAATTTTCAATGAAATCATAGTGAGGGGATATTTCATCGTATGAGATAGGCCAGTTTGGCCCCAATCCGTCTTTTTGAGCGGGATGAAAATCATCAGGGGAAAGTCTTAATGTAATCCCTCCCCAGGTTAATGATCTTCCACCATATTGGTTGCCTTGAGTCCAAAGGAAGGGCTTATTTTCTGGGTGGCTATAAGGATGCTTTATTTCATTTGAATATAAATCAGGATTATTTTTCCAATAACCAGGATGTTGACATTGATTAGCGTGTTTCTTTGTTAAAACTCCCGAAAATCTTTTTAAGGTACTTTTAGGTTCCTGATTACTAGCTTCCTGCCTTTTAATTTGTGGTCCTGCTTCTAATACTAAAACTTTTATTCCCTGTTCTGCCAATGTAAGTGCAGCTATCCCTCCTGTAGCTCCAGAACCAACAACTATTGCATCGTAAGGCTTTATATCCAAAATCTAGTTCGTGATTTATCGTGTCAATAAATATAGCATTCAGTAAATAATGAATTTCATTAATTTAACTTTAGAAGTTAGAATTTATTGAAATATTACCTTAAGTAAATGAGATTTATAATTTTGGCTGTTTTAATGGTTGTTCTAAACTTTCCTGCTATCAGCTTTGCAGCATTAGACTATGGTAAACAATCCTTGTTAGGGGCAGATTTTTCTGGATCTAATTTGAAAGGAGCAACTTTCTATTTAACTGATTTGCAAGATGCAAATTTATCAAATTGTGATCTTCAAAATGCCACTTTATACGGAGCAAAATTGAAAGATACCAATTTAAGTAGCTCTAATTTAAGGGAAGTAACTCTAGATTCTGCTGTTTTAGATGGAACAGATTTATCAAATACTAATTTGGAGGATTCTTTTGCATATAGTACGCAGTTTGCAAATGTAAAAATACAAGGTGCAGACTTTACAAATGTTTTCTTACCAAAAGATGTTGTTAGGAAATTTTGTGAAGATGCTTCTGGTACTAATCCCTTCACAAATAGAAAAACCAGAGATACTTTAGAATGCGATTATATTTAAATTCATGCACATTGAAGTTCTTTTTTAATTTTTCTTTGTTTATAAAGTGATCTACCAATAGGCCAACCTAAAGTAGATAAATGTCTCATTAAACAACTAGAGTATTTGAAAGAAAAGTTCTTTGAATATCTGAACCCAAGTTCTTTTAAAGTATTTATTAACAAAATAAGCTCTTCCTTATTTCCTTTTTTCCTATCTAATAAAATTGAAGAATCATTTGATAATTTGATCTCTAAAACCCTATCATTTTTTGCAAAGCCTACTTTAAGTGAATTTAATTTATCAGAATAAAGAGTATAAATTATTCCATCTTTAAATCTAATTGTAGAAGTATCTTCACCAATAGTAGATGATATCAATGTTTGGTATCTTTTAATAATTTTCTTGTTATTCATAATTATTTGATTTCATTCTGTGCTATTTCGTATCTCTCCAACAAATTGTTTACTTCTGCTAGTGCAATCCTCTTTTGACAGGCTGAGTCATATCTATTTATCGCTACTGAAGGTATTGAACCTTTGCTTTTCATTTCCCTTAATCCAGTTTCTAAACATTGAAAAGCAACACTCGATAGATCTCGACCCTCTGCAGCAGCCCACACCTTCAAAAGATAATTAAGATTTGATGGAACTGATATTTGTACTTTGTTTGAATTTGAAGTGTTTAATGCGATATCATCGAGACTAATTTCTTTAGAGGAGATAGTTTCTTTTACCTTTTTCTTCAAATTTTTTACTTGGTTTGTAGCATCCTCTTTAGTTTTATTTTTTTGTTCTATTTCAAAAAACTCTTCTTCAGAATTAATTAGAGCTTCTAATGCCCATTTAGCATCATCTTTCGCAATGGCAGTGCTATCAAGCCATTCATCTCTTATCTTTGACCAATTACTAGGCATAATCTTTATGCAATAACTTTACCATAGGTCAATCTAGATAGATTGTCTACTAAATCTAAATAGATTTTAAATTGATTATGTAAAGTTTTAAGATTGGCTTATGTAATTAGTATTTCTCTTCTTAGAAAGATGTTATTGAGCAATTACTAACTTTAAAGAAATCCTTGAAATATAATTCCAAGAGTAATTCTGAAAGGAAATTTGCTAAATCGAATGTTAATCCTTATGACCTTAATTTGTATGTATAATTAATAGCCCTTAATTCGCCTTGTTTATAAGTAACAGGTTGTCATAGACGTAATAAGAAAAGGGACATTCCTGAGTCCCAGAGAGGGGCAGTTCAAAGGCTACATTAAGATGCCACTTCTATTGTAGTTACTGGGTTCTGGCTATGTATTTAGTTAACTTTTATCTACTAATATCTACAGGTAAATCAATATTTAACATGAAGCGATGTAACTAATTTCAGCCCTAGCTCTCTTTTTTTATGCAAGTAGTAAGCGTTTCATTTATTTTCCTCTACTGAATCATCAGGTTGAGAATCTACAACAATTGCTGCCGTTGCTCTTCCTGTTCTTTTCCTCCATCCTTGATAATCGTCAATAAATGACGGCACCATTTCTACTGCAATACCTCCAGCTAATAAAACACATGCAAACTGTAGTATCGGATCTAATCTCCAACCTTGAAAGAAGAAAACGCCTCCAGCTAATGGAATAAAAAAAGCTCTCCCCATCGTTTGAAAAATTATTAAAAAAGTTTTTATTAATATTCTAGGTGATGTATCTGCTCTTCGATTTAAAACAAACCAAATACGAAAGATGCCTGAGGTTACAGCAGGAATCCATAATAAAACTAATAAAATTCCAACAATAGAAGCCCAGTTCAAAGAAGCATTAACCATAAAAAAAAGAGGGTTTTATCCCTCTATTTTAGATCGACTGTCAATCATATTTAATATAGCGGTGCAAGTAGTAAGCGTTTCATTTGAAATTTGCAAATTTTTTACAAACCTCCTCAAAAAGCAAGGGAATATCTGACTTTATCGTTGGATTCAAAGACTTACTATTTGTGTGATTTAGAAAATATCCAGGAGTAAGCTTTAAATCATAAAAATATATTCCCCAATTTATAGTGGTCTCATCATTTAATTTAGGATTTATACAATAAATTTTTGTTTCTCCAGATTCATTATTTTGTAAGTTTAAAAATATTTTTTTATTATTTAAATCTCTATAAAGTATTGGGGTTTCTAATAAAACAGCATGTGTCTCATCTAGTACATTTTTTGTTTTAATTGAAATTTCTTTATTGATTTCATTGCTAAAATTACTTAAATCTTTAAAGGCATATCCTTTATCTGAAGGGTAAAATCCCTTTTCTTGATTTTCTCTAACTCTTTTAGTATCTCTATCTATTTTTAATTGATAATTTGAATTTATTTTTTGTGAAACCAGAGAAATATAATCAGACTTATTAAATATTTTGGCTTTAGTAATGGTTCTATAAATTAAATACTTATTACCACTATCAATTTCTAATTCTGAAAGGATTAATTTATCAAGAATATTAGTAAAATTTGGAAAGCCAATTTGTTTAAATTTGCTTACTAAAGGGATTGAAATATAGCCAATACCAAAAATAATTACTATTAAAGATGCTGCTCTAACTAACCAAGTAGTAGTTTTATCCATTTAATTAAGCGGTGGGAGTAGTAAGCGTTTCATTTAATATTTGTAGTTTCTATTTCCATTAGCAGTAATAGTATATATGCCACCTCTTTTTCCCAAATAAAGCATTTCGCCTTGATACATTGATTCCCCATTAGTATTTAATCTTTCCATAGAGAGATCCCAATTATTTGAATTAAGTTTTGGATTATTTCGTCTCTCTTGAAGTGTTCCTTCTTCGGGAGGTTCATAAAAATAATGAAAATAACCAGCAATAATTCCGCATATAACTCCTAGTGAAGCTAGGAAAATAAGCATCATAATTACTGCATCATCTGAAATCAATGGTCAATCGTAATTAATAAAGCGATTCAAGTTGTAAGACCATAGTCGATTTAATAGCAAAGTACACTATCGGCTTTAATCGACTCTTCAATTAGTACATTGGGCATTACAAACTCTGCTTTATATTCATCAAGAAGCCTGTTATCGTAACCCCTCGATTTAGCCGACATTTCTGAAACATATATTGTAACGTTTGAATTTTTTAAATTTTCAAGGAGTTCGTATAAATCACCAGTACCCTTACCAACTATTTCACCAGCTGTTTTGCAATTTAGTATGTTTACTCCGTTTCCCTCTAGGAAAAGAGTTACTTGATGCCCTTCGTCTTCTGCGGTAAGGACAGCTAATAAACCTAAAGTTACTTTATTTTTGGATTTTAAACCGCTGCAAATATTAACTAGTACTTTATTGTCGGTAATGATAGACATTTAATTCTGCTTAAAATTTACTTATTTAATCTAGGTTTTTCTTTTAACTTTATCAACCATCTAATCTATCAGCGTAATCCCTTAAAATTTCGGCCATCTTTTGAGGTGGGATTTTTTCTTGGTATTCTCTACATAAATCAAAAAATTTATCTAAGAAATCTTTCATTGAAGAGGACATAAAAAAAGAGGGAGTTTATCCCTCAATCTTAGATCGACTGTCAATTAATTCTAGTCTCTTTCAATTAGCTCTATCTTGTATCCATCAGGATCTTCTACAAACGCTAAGACCGTTGTACTGTTCTTCATAGTCTTTGGTTGAGTTGTGATCTTACAGCCATTATCTTCTAACCCTTTACAGATACCATGAATATCTTTAACACCAATAGCTATATGTCCATACTTATCTCCTAGCTCATAGTCATCTGACTTCTTACTCCAATTATGAGTTAATTCAATTACTGAGTTTTCTTTTTCTGAGCCATAGCCAACAAATGCTAAAGTAAATTCTCCATGTGGGTAATCTTTTCTTCTTAGAAGATTCATTCCTAATCTATTTACATAGAAATCAAGAGACTTATCTAAATCTCCTACCCTCAACATTGTATGAAGAATACGCATATTAATTATGAACCTAAATCAATTATCTAATATTTAATCACCATCTGCTAAGTTTGATATTTTCGAGACTTAATAAAAAGTAAAGTTTAGAAAAATTAGGTTAACATGTTAATACTAAGTTTTACCAATATATTGGATCAGATATTTCAGAGACTCTCATCAGTATTTTTGTATACTTTGCCATTAAAGGCCTCAATACCTTTTGGATATTATTTGTTTTATAAATATTCTTTTTTAAAAATACTATCATTTCTAACTTTACCAATAATATTAATTGAAGAATCATTGCCTTTTGGTAGCTTTTTATTATTTATAATTTTGTTTGCAGGATTAGTAAGGAATCCAAGAGTCCCTCATTTTATTAGATATAACGCATGCCAGGCATTACTTGTGGATATTGCTTTGATAATAATTTCATACCTCTTTAAAATATTGCCAATAGTTGAACTTGGCTCAATTATTTTTATATTTACTCTCTGTATTTTTATTTATTCTATTTCTCAATGTATTTTTGGAGTTGAACCCGAAATACCTTTTATTAGTAAATCTGTAAGAATGCAAATTTAGAAATTATAAATAACTACATTTTTTAACACTCATTAAGAATAGATCTCCATCTTTGTTGACTTGCTTTTATTGATTCCATTGGAGGAGTAGTTCCTGCTATTTGGAATGCTTTGATTAATGATTCGTTTGCTAATAAACCTAGTCGGGCAGCCTCTCGTTGCTTCAAACATACTTTTTCCCTAGAACCCTCTTTGAGAGTCGTTTCAATTTCCTTAAGAAGAAAACTAGCTTCGTTTGATTTAGAGTAAAAGTCGTTCATATAAACATCAATAGATTTATTTGCATAACCTTCATAAGGTGAAATGAATAAAACTAATATAAAAAAAATAGATTTGAAAATAATATTCTTCATAACAATTTAGGTAAATTGATTTTCATATCTTATTAATACAAAATAGAAATTAAGCACACTAATATTCCCTTCTCATATTAGAACTTTCCATTCGAACAATTCCCCCAACATTTTCCCCAACACTTTTAATCAAAATTCTGTTAATGGAAGACATCCTCCGAAACTAGGGGGAGCAGTTTTTTAAGAAAAATATTAGTTATTTTTAGAAAAGACTATACTTTTAATGAAGTTGACACTCTCTGAACACAAAAGACATTATCAGAGACGATTATTTGAACGGAGGGGGTGGGATCAGCTTTTATGCAAAATGACAAGCTATGAGAAGAGATGATAACGAATTCTGAGTTCGATTTTGATTTCCCCTACCATTTCCCCTACCAAATAATTTTCAATCAAATTAAATTGTTTCCCTTAAAGTATTTATTTTGCACATTCTTTTTTAAAAGATTCTCGAACGGATTCATCTATACCATCAAAGAAATCAATATCAGGATTGTTATAAATAGTTCTACAGACTTCATTCATATAATTTGGCGCATCTAAAGTTGTATCAGAGGTATTATATTCTGTTGCACTTTTATAAGGCTTGAAATTAGCTTCTGGCTTGCAAACTTCTTTATACATTTTTGTTGTCAATGAGTTTTGACTAACACTGATCCATTTAAATTTTGAAGGGAAATATATTCTTTTTTCTTTGCAGTCTATTTTTCTTGTTTTCTGAATAACCTCTTCATATGTATAAAGCTTAGTTTCAAATGAACGATATCTTTTATTTGATTTAGGATCAAGAATCTTTATGTAAAGCTTCTCATCATTTTTATTAGTCATAATATTTTTCCATCCATCCTTATTTTCTGCATTAGCAACTATAGGTAAAGCGAGCGTAGCTATTAGAGGTAATAGTATTTGTTTCATTCGGTTCTAATTTACATACAGTATTTTTCTACTATTTTGTCGGAATAAGTATCTCCTAAAGAAGATGCTTTTCTAAAATCTTTGCATCCTTTAGTGGCGTTTTTTAACTTAAACCAAGCCAAACCTCTGTTGTAATAGATTAGAGGATTAGATCTATTTAAGGATAATGCTTTATTAAAATCAGATAATGCTCCTGAGTGATCGCCCAAATTACTCTTTGCATTTCCACGCTGCATATAAAATTTATCAAATTCTTCTAAACCATCAAAAACCTTTTTATAAATCTCTTTATTTTCAATGACAATATCATAATCAGCTAACGCTCCAGAGTAATCACCAGCATTCAAGCGATTATATGATCTAGTTATATAGAACATAAGACTACCTTTTTGATAGGGATTTTCTTTCACTTCAGCATTAACAGCAGTAGGTAAAGCCAGGGCAGTTAATAGTGGGATTAGTAATCTTCTCATTTTAATAATTTATAGGCTTTTTGTTTGACACTTTTTAATGCGGGGAAGGATCTCATAAAATAGTTAAACTCTTCCCTATTATTTGTGTTTACTTTAAGTTGAATACAAACATCAGATAGCATCTCAGCGGCTTTTTTTACCCTATATTCATCTAATATTTTTATAGAATATCCATTCTTATACATTATATTCTGAGCATTTAATAACGCCTCTTTACCCGTCAAATATCCTTGTGATGCGGCACATCTTGAATGAGTTAATACACCAGCGGCAAAAGTTCTTGCTTTATAAGTCGAAGGGAAAGGAGGAAAAGGAATATGACCATTATCATCTGCTTCCTTGTTGTATTTAAGTGAATCCATTCCAGCACTAACAGCAGTAGGTAAAGCCAGAGTAGCTAATAAAGATATTAAAAATCTCTTCACAAAAAAAGGAGCTAATTTCCTTTTATTTTAGATCGAATATCAAAACTGAACTCAAACCCCTACCAATTACAACAAAACCCCTACCATTTCCCCTACCAAAATGATGAGAAAATATGAGAATAAAGGAGAAAGTATGAGAAGGCTAAGTTAAGTTTAATTCTTGGTATATCTTCTTTTTGGAAGGTTTAAAATAATTTTGAGAACATATGAGAAGTTATGAGAACTCCTGAGAATATGTCTTGGTACGGAGGGGGTGGGATTCGAACCCACGGTACCCTTGCAGATACGCTAGTTTTCAAGACTAGAGCCTTAAACCACTCGACCACCCCTCCAGGTGATAGCAAATATTAAGCCAGCTCAATAATATTAGCAGAGGGTTTATCAAAGCTGAAGGCTTTAATCCAAAAAAAAAAGTAAATCATAATAAATGATTTTGAAGTTTGTATAAGGCCTTATAATTCTCGACCTTGTCTCGCCTAAAAGTGGTCACGACTGTCTCGGCTATTTTAGTAAATATCATTAATCTATTGACCGTCGAACTGTCTATAATTGGATAATGCTTAAGAAAGAATTTAGCTTCGATTTTAAAGATAAATTAATTTTCCTTAATAAATAATCAAGGAAAAGTTCCCTGAAATTAAAATTTATTTATAATAATAGAAGATAAAAAATTTTTTAATCATGAAATTTGGGAAATTGGATAATTTGGATTTTAAATTTAAAAATATTGTTGTTGGAGGTGCTATCGCAACAACATCATTAACTTTTAGTGCTTTTCCAGTTTTAAGTGACTCTATAAGTTGTTACGGTAACCATTGTTATGGATCAGGTGGGCAAAGTTGGAGTACTTATGGAAATCATACTTATGGATCTGATGGTTCAAGTTTAAGTTGTTACGGTAGTCATTGTTATGGATCAGGTGGGCAAAGTTGGAGCACTTATGGAAATCATACTTATGGATCAGATGGAAACAGTTGGAGTACTTATGGAAATCATAGTTATGGATCTGATGGAAGCAGTTGGAGTACCTATGGAAATCATAGTTATGGATATGGCTATTAAAGTTTTTTAGTTAATTTGGAAAATATCTTAATTGGTTGGTGCATTGCAGAAGAGAGATCTTCTTCAATTTTCTTTCGTCCAGAGCAATATACATTATTTAGAGAAAAAATTGACTTCAATTCTAAAGAGGGAGTATCAAAATGTCCCGCCGTTCATAAAGTAGAAAAAAATCTTTTTATAGTAAGAAGTCCTTACACTATTAACTTAAGAGCTAATAAAGATATTAATAATAAAATTGTGATAAGACCTGTTTACCCATTTACCGAAATTAAAGAGGAAATACTAAGCTCAATAATAAAAATCGAACCGCCTGATTTCTGGGTTTCTGATAATAAACCCTTGATTCAAATAAAAATGCCATATTTATTTTTCAGTGATAAAAATGTATGGATTAACCAACTTGAAACCTCCCCAATTAGAGCGAATAAAAATTGGTCACTTATTCAGGGCAGATTTAATATATTTTCTTGGCAAAGGCCCTTGAGTTTTGCCTTTCAATGGATAGATATAAATTTCGATTTAAAAATAAAGAGGGGCGATCCGTTATTTCAAGTTTTGTTTGATACTGATGAAAAGACTAATAACTTCATCTTAAAAAAGGTTTCTTTGCATGATGATCTATCTAAAAGAATTCGTGAATGTGAGGGGGTTACTTCTTTAATAAGGAATACAAATCAATTAATGCAAAATCCAAGAGAAGAAGGAATTAAGTTAATAAAATGAACGATAATAAGAAGACTATTTATTTAAACCAAGGAACTAGTATCCCAGACTATTTATGTACAGGTATTAGTAGGGCTTATTTAGAAGGAGATAATTTAATAATTATCCTTGAGTCAGTTTCTGGTATAGAGAATGATCATGAAAGATTCTTAAATGAAGTAGTTCGTATTGTGGTCCCATCTAATCATGTCTTGAAATTTGGGGATAACTTTGCAAAGGCAATTAGCTATGCTTTGACCTCTAACAAAAAAGATTTAATAAATGAAAAAACAATACCTAAGGAGAATGTGCAAGATATTGTAAGTTCTCAAAATATCAAAGAAAGATTGGGAAAACCTCTATTTTAAAAAGAAAATTGTTTAAAAAAAAATCAACTATTAAAGTCATCTTGTAAAAAATGTATCTAAAACTCAAGGTATATCTTAATTCTATAAAAGTTTTCAAGACTAGAGCCTTAAACTACGTGACCATCGCTCCAACGGATTAGATTGTCACAATAGCCTAATTTAAGATGAATTTGGTTCACAAACTTAGTCATCGATATTAAGTAATTTTTAAGATGATGTAAATTTTTAATTAAGCTAGCCCCATATCTTATTTTGAATATATCCATAAAGATCATTTGGATATAGATTAGGGATTAAATCTCCTCTTTTATCAAGATTGTTTAAATCTGGATACCTCCCTATAAATTTTTCTTTAAAAACATCACCAATAAGAAATGATATGGAGGCACTGCCGTGATCAGTACCTTTTGATCCATTTTCCTTTAGTGTTCGTCCAAATTCACTTGTAATAACAATATTTAGTTCAACATTTTTATTCAATTTCTCAGCACCTCTTTTCAATGCAGAGACGTTTTCGCTTAATTCTTTAAGCAATCTATTTTGTCTTGAGATTTGATTCTGATGAGTATCAAAACCTCCAAACTCCATTTGTATAAATGAAGGGGGAAAGTCTGTATTAATTATTTTTAAAGCCGTTGAAGTTTGTTTAGATAATTGACCTTTTGGAAGCTGGATATCTAAAGGTAATTTTTTAATTTTATTTTTCAATTCTATTAATTTTTTCGTACTAAATTCTTCTATCTCTAGAAATCTTTTGAGGGATTTTATGTTATTTGATATTTCTATATTTTCATAATTATAATTGTTTATTAATGTTTTTTCATTACCTAAGAAATGCAGGGAATTAACTTTTGAGCCCTCTATAGCATTAGAACCTGTTGGACCTAAAGATAATAAATATTTTTCATTTTTAATTAAATCAGATATTTTTGCGAGCCAACCCTTACCAATCCCTGATTCACTTCCTGTGCTCCATTGATCCATTGCCATGAAGTGACTTCTATTTGGATTAGGCCAACCAACTCCTAATACAAAAGATAGTTTTTTTTCCTCCCATAATGGTAGTAGGCTTTCCATCATTGGATTTAATGCAAGATCTTTATTTAATTTCAATGAGTTCTTAATCGATATATTTGGTCTTTGAGAAAAATATATTGAATTTCTATATGGAATAATTGTATTTAATCCATCATTCCCACCTCTCAGTTCAATAAGTACTAAAACTTTTTGATTTTTTATTCCAAAATTAGAATTTGATAAAATTTGATTATTGTATAAGGCAAAAACCCCCGAAGATAAAGTTAAACCTATAAAATTTCGTCTAGAAAGTTTCATTTTAAAAAATTAAATCGATTGGCCTACTGAAATTCCATGCAGGATCAGTAATTAATGCAGAAATATTTTCTCTTGTTGGTAATGCAGGCAAAGAAATATTTAATGGATTAAATGGAACTAATTCTCTTGTTAAGAGCTCCGGTGTGTTCCTTGTATCCCATATTTCTTCATCAGCTATTAACATTCTAAGACCCTTTTTTCTATAGAAAATTGTTGAACTAGTGAGCCACTTATCTCCAAAAGGCCAACCTTTGGGATTTGGAGGCTCTAAAAACCTTTGACCCATTTGAGTTAATATTTTCACCCCAATTTTGAAATTATTTGGATGCCTACTCCCTATTAGAGAAATAGTTCTGGATACTAGAGAACAAGGATCAAGTAGCCTAGAACCAAAAAACTGGCAATTTCTATATTGTTCATTTCTCGCAAAACTTTCATATAAGATTCCTAGTGCTAAATTACTGTCTTTGAAATCTTCAACAACTTTTGAAATATCTTGATTTTTGATATCCTCTCCAATTAAATAATTACCAAATCTTTTAACCACATTTTCTGCTGTTGAGGGTTGTTGAACTAACCAATTAACTAAACTTTTTAAATCAAAAAATTTCTTTTTATCAAGTATTTTAGTTTCACCTCTAAAATGAAACTTTGCAGATTGCCTTACATTATTTTGTTTATCTAGTATTAATCCAGTTAATACTAAAGCTGTATTTTTAACATCTTCTTCTGAAAAATTACCTTCCCCCAAGGAATAGAGCTCTAATAATTCTCTCCCAAGATTCTCATTTAAATTATTTTCTGTAGTTCTAAATGCATTGAAATATGAAACCAAGCCAGGAGTTGTTAGCTGAGAGTAAAGTAAATCTTCGTAATTAGTGAATTGAAAACTTTTAATAGCATTTATTTGGTCAAGTATCCAATGAGGATTTAAAAAACTTCTTGCATTTACAGCAAAAATAGAAAGCCATATATTTGCCAAAAGGCTATCTTTTTGATCTGGTCCATATGATAGTTTTTTTAACCAATGGAACTTTGTTTCCTTAAGAGATGAACGCTTACATTCAATCTTTTTATTTTTGGTATCTTTTTTTCGACAGTCAGTAAAATAATTAGCACTATTCATAAAAAAAAATTTGCTTATAAATAATTAACGTAGGCATATGAAACAATCCTTCTTTAAAAAACAAAATTTTGGAAAATTTTTACATTTCTCTTTCAGCATTAATTATTCTTTTATGAAATGCAATATGTAATTTCGAATTACTTATAAATTAAAAAAAATCCAACTAATTTGAGGATAATTATTTCATAAGATTTATTGAGATGCTTGACATATAAAAATACTTTGAGAAATTTAAATATAGTAAGCCAATAATAATCTCTTATTAATTAAAGCATTTTATTTATTTATTTAATTTTTTAATTATTAAGAAAAAAATTTTTAATTTTATGAATTTAGAATCCTCTTTTAAAAAAGCTTTTTTAATATTTTCTCTTTTTTTGATTTATAGTGATTTATTTCTTTCAACTAACGCAAGATTAAAAAATAAAGATGATGCCAATAAATTCCTCAATGAATATTGTGTTGAAATTGTTAATGCTATAAAAGAAGCTTATGAGACTCAAATTATTGCTATTGAAGATAAAGATTTAAAACAATTTAATGAACAGGCTGTTTGGATTGGAGGTTTATCTGATGTATATAGTAAGTTATGCAAAAAATAGTTATTTCAATGGCAGTATAACTTACAAGAGCAATGGAGAATAAATTTTATCTAATATTTTTTTTTATATTTGGATCTTGTATTGGAAGTTTTTTAAATGTTTATAGATTTAGATATCCAGAATCAATTTCAATAATTTACCCTAGAAGCTTTTGTCCAAAATGTAAAAGAAAGATCCCTTGGTTTTTTAATATTCCAATAATCTCGTGGTTTTTTTTAATGGGTAAATGTAATTTTTGTAAATCTAATATTTCATTCCAATATCCATTTGTGGAGTTTCTAACTGCGATATTAATCACTTTAAATATTTTTGCAATTTCTAATTTATCTACTAATTATTTTGTGAATTTAATGGGTTTAACTTTCTTTTCCTCTTTATTAATTGCTGCCTCGCTTATAGATCTTGATAACTTAGTCATACCAAATAATCTATTGCTTTTTGGTTCGATATCTGGATTAATTTTTAATTTAGTATCGAGGAAAATTTACTTTAAAGAAAATTTTCCGACAGTACTTTATAAATATTTATTTATGTCATTTATCTTTTTAATATTATTTGAAATTTTTAACTTTATTATCTCAATGATTATTAAAAAAGAAGCTTTTGGTTTCGGCGATAGTAAATATTTATTTATGATATCAACCTGGTTAGGAATAAAAGGAGCATTATTTACTTTTATTTTATCTATTTATATAGGAGGCATTATTAGTATTTTATTAATAATATTGAGAATAATACCTAGAAAGGGAAGGATACCTTTTGGACCATATTTATCTATATCAGCCTATACTATTGGGATGATTGGTTCTGATAATTTTTTAATGTTTTTCAAAGACTTTTACAATACTGGATTATTTATATTTTAAAATGATACTAATGTAATCTACTTAATTAATTGATATTATAAAATTAGCAATATAAAAATTTTGTAAATTAAATGTATAAAAGTTTAATTAAAAATATTTTAATATTAACTTTGCCTATTAGTACTTTGGGCGCTGATTTTGCTTATTCTCATAAACAATTTGATACAACAAATAAATCGAATATTGAATCTAAAACTCAAGATAATATTGAACCCTTAAAAAATACTAATATTAGTGTAGAAGACAAATTTGAAAAAGATTTTGAAGAATTTCAAAGCTTTGAAGATAGTGTAAAACCCTCAAATCAGTTTTTGAATCTATTTGGTGTAGGTGGCTATGCTGACCAAAGACTTAAAAACAGTTCATTTAAACTTTGGGATACTTTCGAAGAGGAAATGTCAAATCAAGTAGGTAATGAAAAATTAAATGGGCCAGATATTAACAATACCTATAACGGCAGTTTGAAAACTCTTGGAAATTAATATTAAAGAAACTTAGCTACTATTAATTACCGTAGCTAGCGAAAGTTTAAAATCTAACTTATAAAATGATTATTAATTTACAAAAGCTAATTTTGAGAAATAATTTTAGGAAAAATATTGATAAGGGATTCACTATAGTTGAGTTAATGATAGCAATAGCAATAATTGGATTATTAGCAAGTATTGCTGTCCCAAGCGCTCTTAAGTGGGTTGATAAAGAAAAGCAAAATTCATATATAAGAGAATTGATTAGTTATTTAGAGCTTGTGAAAAAAGAAACTCGTAGGTGGAATGGTACATGTACTATACAGACTAATACTTTTGCAACAAATCCAAATGATCCCTCCGATCCCAGAAAAAAAATTCCATTAAATGCATTTAATGTTACATGTAATGGAATGGACAAATCCAATAAAAAAAATATTTCGAGCAGGGTTCCAAAAATCGATTCAAAAGTTTTCCAAGAAGTCAATCAAAGAATTTTTTACTTTACTCCAAAGGGTCATCTTTCCATTCCTGGAAATCAAGATGCGCTTGTCATAATAGTTGGTGGAAGACCAGATACAAATTTTTATGAAAGACCTAAATGTATAATTCTTGAATCTCCTATAGGAATGATAAATTCTGGATTCTATCAAAATTCCATGAGATTTTATTCTGGTAGATTTGGAAGCAGACAAAATTCAAGTTTAAGAAAACAAACTTGTAAAATCCTTTAAGTTCAATAATTATTTTGGTAACACTAGATACCATAAATAACTCATTAATCTTAAAAATATGACTTTACTTGTATAAGTCTCAAAGTTCTCGTATTATAGGTAAATTAAATCAGTTTTAATAAACAATTGTGATTACTTTAAAGAAACAACTAATTAGTTACCTTTCAAAAAGGAAATTCAAATCTCAATCAGCATTTACTCTTGTTGAACTTATTGTTGTTGTGGTTATTATCGGAATTTTATCCTCTATTGCTATACCTAGTTTCCAAAGTGCAGCTGAAAAAGCTAAACAAAAAGAGGCCTCTACTGCTGTTGGATCTTACCTTAAGGCTGCCCAGGCTTTTTATACAGAATATGGAACACTAGCTTATAGAGCTGTCGACATAGGTGAATATGTAAAAGTTACAGCTTGCAGATATAACAGTGCGCAGAATTGCAAGACAAGGCCTAATGCACTAGTTGATTATTCACGTTCGACTACGACTAATTGGTATTCACAATCAGGTAATTACCGAATTATTTTATCAAGAACTGGAAATACTAGGTTAAACGTACTAGCTAATCCAAATACACCATCTGGTTTAGGAGTGGCAGGTTGTTTCAACGTTAGTACAGGAGCTACAAAGCTTGAAGATAAGTCTACAACAGGAACTGTTAGAGCTATTCAATGTTGATTCTTAATAATAAAAGATCGATCTGATGCATGAAGATAAAACTGATAACAATAACAAAAATACTTTTTTACAAAAATACCTTTTAAGGAGTTTATCTCAGAAGGCATTTGCACTTCCACAAATATTAATACTGGCTGTTGGAATTACAATTACTTTAGTCGGTTTAATGAACGCATCTATAAATAGGCTCTCTACATCAAATCTAAGTAATAAAGAGTTACAGGCAAAAAATGCAACAGAATCAGCATTCAATACTGTTAGAACTCTTTTGAATAATAGTAAATCAGGTGCTTATTACTATTATTGGTTGATGAAATCTTGTTCCTCGACAATACCTAATTCCAAGGTAAATAGTGAGTGCCCAACTTTCGGGGGTGGAAGAACTGGTTCTCAGTGGCCTGGACAACCAATTCTTGGAATGTTTAGAGATCCCTCTAAGATATATTGGTCTGATACTAATAATGAATATTGTGCTGGCAATAGCCCATCTACTTGTAAAGGTCGGCCAGTTGCTCCATCATGCTATTACCTTGGCCGAGGAGGGAAAAGTAATACGATAGATTGGAATTTTTCATCTAATGCTCTTAGCCAATTAATTAATGGAACTGAAAAATTAATAGAATCTAGTAAAAACAGCCTTAATGTTCAAAGTTTTGATATTAAATCAACAGATTTTGTAGGTGATGAGGAAGGTGGAGAAAATTCCATTGTGTTAACAGGTTATAATTCAATACCATCAAATATAAAGAATGGAATAAATGCCACTAACAAAGTTAGAGCTAATATTCAAGTTTATAGAAGAATACCTGATTCTGGATTCGCATTTTTAAGTGCAGGAGAAAACTTTAATGATGTAGATTCGTTATTTCTTGGTGATTTTAATATGAAAAGCCCAGATCAAGCAGGTTCTATTATTTGGCGAAAAAATATTAACCCCCTTAGAGATTATATTGAATGCCCACAAATTAAAAGAAAATCTGGAATTAAAAATGTAAGTACATTACCTGATGAAAAAAGAAACAAAGGAGGCTTATGGGTTCAACCTTTGAAATTGCCCCCTCAACCTAAAATTGTTAATCAAGGCAATTTAGGTACTTTGTGGAATCCTTATCAAAATCCGATTGTTTGTTTGAAAGATGGAAATACCAGACACTTTAATTCAAACTGCACATTTCTAGAATCTGCTGGTTATACAAACTATCAAAATAAAGATAGGACTTATACCATTGATGATTTGGTAGTGAGAGGAAAAGATGCCTTTTTTGGAATAGTTACTAATGATAATTCTAAAGTTACCTTGATTGTTAGGGGTTCAATAGATTTAAGTAATGGAGGAAGAATTTGTCATAGAAATAATTCAGCCGGTGCAAGTTGTGGATCAGGTAAACCAGAAAATTTAGCAATTATTTTTAAACAACCTAGTAAAAATACAATTAGTAAACAGAGACTATTTTGTTCTCCTACTGGTGGTGTGGGTTATAAAAAAGATCCTAACAGGAACATTTCTTCGGCCCATCCTAATAATATGCCATTCAATGCAATAAACATAAGCGCAACTGGAGATAAGGGTGAATTTTTTAGTGCATTTGTTTATGCCCCAGATACTACTCTCTCAACAGGAACACCAAAAACTGAATATTATTCAAGAGCAATTGTAAGTTCACCAGGAACTAGAAATCCTGCTCGACTTGTTGCCACTGTAAAAGGGGTCTACTCTTTTATATTTAATCCAGGAGGTTCAGTGAATGAGAGAACTCCAATACCATTTAGAAATATCAATGGTGATTTGATCCCATATACGGTTGAATCAGATAAAAATTCTTGGGATAGAAGAAGGCATGGATTTGATGATACCTATATTATTGCGGTTGGGAAAAAAGGATATAGCCCAAGAGCAGATGTGAATATGTTGATGGATGAAATGGCATTAATCTGGGATTCAACTACAAAAAATTACTTTTTGGTTGGTTATCAAATCCAAGGTAAAGAAGTAAGGTTTGTTGATAGAAATATCAATGGAAAGTTATGGAGATATAACCTAGGAAGAGATCCTAGGAAGAGAGATAGTCGTGGGGATCAATTTATTCATCACTATGGTATTGAACTTAGGCGTGTCTCAAATCTTCCTAAAGATAAATATTTTAAAGGATCTGCCTGGGTAAAGAATGCATGCTTCGATAATTATGGGAAAATTATCTGGGATTTTAATAATGAGTACAGTACTAACCTTGTAAAGAGATACAATAATTCTAAATATAATTTTGGAGTGCCGTACTATAGAGGTAAAACAATAGAGGCTTGGGATACTTTAAGGAGTTTTAATTAAAAACATATGATTAGATTAATTCATAAAATAAACAAAAAATTTATATTAAACGAAAGTGGTTTTGGTTTGAGCGAAACTATCTTGAGTTTTTTATTGCTTTCTTTTATTATTACGTATGCCTTATATTTTGTTTCCTTAAGACAATCAACTTTATATAAAGCAAATTTAAATAATGCTGTTAATGATGAAATTAGAAGAGATATAGAGAAATTAAAGTCGGAGCTTTGGTATCAGCACTTTAATTCGGCAACAGCAGGAAATAGTGCATCTTATTCAACACAAGATATAAAATATATAAGATATTGTAGAGACGTTATTAATACATTTTCTGAATTACCAAGTTGGCGTAATAGAGTTTGGACGCCTGGTTCTAATAAAAATTCATATTCAGGTCAAAAAAGAAATAAAATATTTTCAGGGGCTAATGTTAAGATTGAGAGAAAGATTTCTTCTCAAAGACCTTTGAAGAACATTGGGAGTGATTCTAGTTTTGATAAAAGTATTGCAGAAATTACTTATAACGTAACATCTAATAATAAAACTACTCAATGGACTAGTATCAAATTAAGTAGTGAAGCACATAGTTGGTGCCCACCATATTCTCAATAAAATATGACGACAAATTTTCGTTATAAATTAATTAATTTTTTCTTAAACAAGAATAAGGATAATGGTGGGTTTACTCTTGCAGAACTTATAGTTTCTGGATTTATTTCTTTACTAGTACTTCTTGCAGGATTTACTTTTTTGAGGATGAATCTTGAAGTAAATAAATCAGATGAAACAAATCTTAAGTTAGGTGGAAAGATAAATAATGCATTGGATTTTATAGTTGATGAAATAAATAGCAGTAAAAAGGTTATTACGAAGATTTCAGATATACCATCTACATGCAGGCCTTTACCTCCAGGAGAATTAGTACTCGCATTAAAAATGCCAGATCAGGCAAAAGATAGTTCTGCATATCAGTCAAATAATATGTCCTCTAGTAATAGATCAAAATACTGGATTCAAATTTCAAAAGAATGTCCAATTTTTTATAACTTAATTAGAGATACTTCTTTCAATGTAAGAGGAAGGTCTTCTTACATTCTAAAAAGAACGGGCCCAACTGTTGATGAAAAAGGTTTTTACAAAGCAACTGATATTAAAACCACAGTTGTATTGAATAAAGTAAAAAGTAGTTTTGGAGACGATATAATTTGTGGATTAACTACTGGCAACAGAAGATCTATTAAAAAACAAATAAAAGGAATAGTGCTATGTACTGATGAGAATGGAAGAGGCGCAGAAATTATGATAAATGCAGAAACCCCACGAAATTATAGTGATCTAAAAATTACTAAATCATCGGGCGGTTATGTAAGAATAAATGATAAAGATCTAATAAACCTAAATTCTACATCAGGTGGTGGAAGTGGTGGAATAATACAAAATGGATGTCAATTTTTTGGCTCTTGCATAACTAGAAAAAAGTTAACTTACTTTATAGATGTATCTGGCTCTATGTGGTCTAGGAATTCTAAAGGTCAAATCCTTATGGAAGTTGCTAAAGAAAAGCTTATTAATCAGTTGAGAGCTATACCTACAAATCAAGGTTTTATTTTACAAATTTATAAATTCAATTCCTACTCCGTACCATTATTTAGTGGGGGGCCACAACAATATACACCGAATAATAAACAAAAAGCTATCCAATGGGTTTCTAGGTTAAGAGCTGGAGGAGGTACTAGTCCATGGGGAGGTTTAAATCAGGCTATGCAAAGTGATCAAGTTTCTCAAATAACAATTTTGTCAGACGGTATCACTAGATCTAAGGGTACATGTTTCCATAACGGAAAATATATGAACTATTCCGATTGTTATGCTGAGTATAATTTAAAAAGAGGTCAAACAAACGCTGGAGATGTTGCAATAGAGTCTGTTTCTTTGGGATATGATTTTTGCTCTGGAAATTCTCTTCCATCTTGGTTTAGTTATTACCAGAGATGGGGATACGGTAAATCATGGTTAGGAGAATTAGCCTCAAAAAATGGAGGAAGTTGTAAACATATTCAATAAATTTAATAGTTAATTTTTGCCTAAAATTAAATTGTTATTAATGAATTCTTATTTAGAGCCCCCTTCTGCATAATCAAATGTATTGAGAATTTGAGGAGTAACTAATATTATTAATTCTCTTTGACTTTTTGATGAATTTTTATTTCTAAAGAATTGTCCAAGCAGAGGGATATCCCCAAGTATTGGGAACTTTGTGATAGTTTCGTTTTCGTTAGAATCTAAAACACCAGTGAGAATGAGTGTATTCCCATCTTTAACTCGTATTGATCCACTATCAAGTCTTCTTGTGTTCAAAAGATCAACTGTTGCACAATTTGCTATGTCTCTTTGTTCGGATTTTGAAGATATTGCTGGGGATATTGCAAAAGTTACATATCCATTATCATCTATTCTTAATATACGAGCACCAAATGTTAGACCCGCAATCCCATACTCTAATGTCGCCGCCCCTGATTCAGGATCTACCTCACAATTAATTGGAACTTGAGTACCTACTATTACAAAGGCTTCATTACCAAATGATCTTCCAATCGTTCCAGCTTTTAATGTGTCATCAATACTACTCAATGAAACTGTTTCTCCACCAGTACTCCCAGGATATTCATTAAGGATAAGGGTAGGATTTGCAATTATTTTTGTATCTTTTGAAAGGATATCTGCTTTTAATAAATTTATAAATTCCTGATTATTGAATTGATTCGAATTATTGGCACTAGGTGCAGAGGGGAAATTTAGTGCTCCAGGGGGAGTGAAATTATTGATCGTGCTTAATAATTGACCACTAGCATTTACAATAAATTTATTATTTTGTCTAAAAGCCCAACTATTGTCGATGGTTGTTCCATCGGAAATCTCAACATCTAATAATCTTACAGTAAGAGCTACCTGTCTTTGTCTTAAATCTAACTGTTTTATATAGGTTTCTGCTACTTTGATTAAGTCAGGAGTGCCCACTAATGTTATCGTTTGAAGTCTATCGTCAGTTGTAGCTATAAGTCCTAATAATGGTCCTTCATTACCTCCATAACTTCTAACGGAAGTTGTTGATTGTTCCGTTGTAGTTGCGGAAGAAGCTGCTCCAGAAACTGATTGAGATTGACTAGCTCCAGAAGTTACAGCGGTAGTGATGGTATTTGTTTGAGTAACCTTCGCCCCTAAATTTGCAAGGAAAGATGCGGCAGCATTGGCAGTAGTTTGATTTAATCTGTAAATTCTTGATATACGTTCTGAGAAAATTCTATCTTGAACATCAGGGCCAACATAAACTATTCCATTCTCTAATTTCGCTTCTAAACCACTTGACATTAAAATTGAATTGAAAGCTACAGAAAATGGCTTGTTATTAATTGTCATTGTTATGTATCTAGGAGAATCAGAAGCTTTTTCGCCCTCTTCATTTTCCGTAGAAAAATCATTTGGGAAGGAACTTTCATTATTTTGGTTTTCTAAAGATTTGAAGGTAGGGTCATCTTGCACCCAGACATAACCATAATTTGTTTTTGAGATAAGAAATTCAATTGCACTTTTTGCAGTAGCTCCTTTAAAGACCATTGAGACTTCTGGACCCTCTAATTGAACAGTTTTTAAGTTTGGAATATATGTAGTACCTACGGATATGTCCCCTAGAGGAGGAGCAGAAACTTTTTGAGTTGGGAAAATACGTTTTTTTGTTTTGTCGGGTGAATTCAAAGAAAAAATATTTTTATCATTCAAAGTATTATTTGATATGGATTGCTTAGGGAAAATCATTTTTAAAGTGTTATCTTCTATCTCAAATTCTGTATTAGAAAATTTGATCTGATCTAATGGAGTAATAACTATTTTTATACTATTTTCGAAGCCAGACATAATTAAAGTCTTAATTCCAACTGAAGGTATAGATAAACTTTGAAGGGAGTTTATATTTTCTATGTTTGATGTTTGAATATTTAATGTAATTAAATCGTTTGAGATCTCTTTCTCTAACTTAGGATTGAGCCCAATTCCGGAAAGTAAAATCTCTACATTATTATCATTAGTACTATTTGTGCTAAGGACTAAATTATTCTTTTTCTTTTCTTCATTTGCTTTTTCTAGAACTACATTGTTATTTAATTCTTGAGAAATTAAGCTTAAAGAGTTCAATGAAAGAAAACTTAAAGATAAGGATAAAATAGTGAATATTTTTCTTTTCCGCATTTTAATTATATGAAAATTGATAAAAATTTAATCTCAAAATTGTAAATTAATAGTACATATAATAATACTACTAATTTAGAGATAAAAATACTAGTTGGTAAAATCATTTTTCTTTATAAATAGGCACATTTATGATGATTCTTGCATCAATTTCTCCAATAGCGGATGATTCATTCTCTTGCATATTATTAGAGTTGTTTGATCTCATTTTAGGTTCGAAGCAATATGGCAAAATTGCTATTTTATATTCTTGAAGATACTTAAGGAACTTAAGACTGTTTAAATAATCAGATCTAATATTTATAACAAAATAATTAGATTCGAAAATCTCATTGATATTTTCCTGTAATTCTGTAAAGTCATTCGTCCCTTCATTCTCATTTATAAAAAATTCTTTTACTTTCAGTTTTGTATCTTCAATCTCAGAATCAAAATCATCTAATGGCATCTCATCAAAAGGCATATCAAAATTTTCTTCAAAATTTTCGGAATTCAAGTTATTTTCAAAACCATCAAAAAAATCTTCTTCTGAAACAGATCGGCAGGAATTTAAATCCTCTGATGTAATAGGAGCAAACTCTATAATTTCTGCACCAGATCTTTTAGATGAATCATACAAAATCTCAGGGATAAGAATCAGCTCACCTTTAATGGCTACTAATCCTATAAAATCTTTATAGATTAAATCAAACTTTTCCTTTGCCTCATTTCTTCTAATCAATTCTTCTGATATAAATGATAATTCGTTACTTTCATCTTTATATTGCTTTGATCTGGATCCTTTCTCTTTCATGGATTCAATTGATGGGATAAGAAAAAGTATTGAAGTTAAAGCAGCAAAAATAATTCCTATTGAGGGAAAAAAATAATCAGATTTAGTTATTTCTTTTAAATCACTTAATTTAATAGATCTAATATCTTCAACTTTAATAGTTTTTGCCTTTTCAAGAAGTTCACCAACATCTATGGTTTTAATTTTTTCTATAAATTGTTGAAAAGTAATATTTTGCTTTTTCATTGTTTGTTACCTTATTAGCTCAAGAAGGTTATAGTAATTACTTAATTTTTTATAATTACCTAAATCATTAGATGACTTTGATGATTCAATTCTTTCTTTTAAAGGGAGATGTAGTATTTTCCCTGAAATCTCTATAGCAATTGAATCGTCAGTAAAAGCTTGCTCTGAAAATGAAGACTGATTATTAGAAGATTGATTTATTATTCTATTTATTTTGATTGATTCTTTGTCTATTAATTTATTTTCCAGTAGTAAGGATATAAATTTATTTGTTGAAACCAAATCACTGATATTTGCATTTATTTTAAATCCTGAATTATCAACTATGTAATCTAGCAATTGAACATTTTTGGGCAAACTCTCTTGAAGGTAAAATCCGAATAGATATGAAGGTGAAGGGTTAGATAGCAAAGAGGAGTGTTTTTTTAAAATTTCAAACTTATTTTCTCGATCTAAATTAATTTCGTTTAAGGCATTAACTTTATCTTCATATTCAAAATGTTTTGATTCAAGCCTTTTAATATTTATGGTTGGAACCAGCGATACGATTTCTACAAAAACTACCCCTGCTAAAACAAATAGAGTTGGAACAAAAAGAATCTTTTGTGTTTTTATTAATAAAATTAGATTCGGGTAAGATTTGATTAAATCTAAAAATTGATCTAGATAATTTTCCGAAACATTTTTGCTAACTGATTGGTTCTTAAATTCCCAGTCTTTTATATTCTCGTAATTTTTGGCGAAATTATAATCAGTCATAAATTTAACCTGTGTAATTTTTCCCTCTATAAGTTAGTGAGTTTGAGCTTTGCTTTTTCTTAGAAACGTCTTTGTTTTGCTGATATCTTTGACCACGATATATTTGCTGATTTTTGGAAGCTTCTTTTTTAATAGTGACATCTAATTCTTTTTTAATTAAGATATTTAGTGAAATAGAAAAAGAATTAAGAACAGATTTATAATTTTTAAAATTAGAAACTTTTTCGGGATTTAATTTATATTTATTTTGAGGTATTTCAATAAATCCATCGTTTAATTTATTATTCAAAGTGAGCATTTTATCAAGACCGTAACCATTTAAATAAATATTATGGTCAAATTTCAATTTGTTTTTAGAGATAATTGATTTTACTGAGCTTTTAAGTCTAGAAAAGAATTGATCGTTTAAACTTTCCTTACCTGTGATATATACAGAGCTGCCGAAAGGAAGTCTTTCAGAGAAAAGTTCACAATTATTCCTCAATATATAAACGTTTGTGATATGGTCCTCAATATCACAGAGAATTAATATATCTTTGTCTGACTCATTAGAAAGATTTTCAACTATATGTAAGGCTGGGCAGGTAAATGTAGCTATTTCTGAATCTGTTAGTGCAAGTACGTTTATCCAAGAATCAATAATTTTTTTATCAGCGTAAACAACTCTATGATAAGAACTATTTTTATCCCCATTTACTCTTTTGTACTGAATTAAAGTATTATCTGGGAGATATGGACTTTTGGATAAAATAACTGGATCTTCCTCAGAGAAAAAAATTAATTCACTATCACTAAATGATCTAGTCGTAAAAAATGAAGAACTTAGAAGCAAAATTATGGGTGGATTCTCTAGTTCAAAAACATTAACTATATCTTTAATCATTTTACTAAATTCAGGAACCTTCTCAATTTTGTACTCTCCAATAAGATCACTTGGCGCATCTATTTGGACGATGTCTTTGATAATGTTAGTTTTATTCTGTTTTTGTAAATGAGCAAAAAATAATTTATTATTTATATAGAAAATTCCAAGAAAATCTACTAATAAGTCAAAATTTTTATATTTGTTTGAGCTTTTATTGGTTTTAAGTTTATCAATTAAATCTGAAAACTTAAACTTTAGATATTTTTCAAATTTATCATCATATTTTTTATAATCAATATTGGAAAAAATATTCTTTTTAGAAAATTTATCAGACAAAAATTTTTTTATATCATATTTAGAAAAATATTTTTGAAGATTACTAAAATTAAATTTATTATCCGTAAATTTACTAATTAAAGATTTCTTATTAATTGAAGAATTAATAAAGTTTTTTGGAAAGCGGAATTTTATAAATTCAAAATTTAATAACGATCTTTTTTGATTATTAAGTTTTGATTTCTGGGTTTTAGTTTTTGATTTATTTTGGGAGTTTATTTGATTCCAAATTACCTGTATTTTTGTTTTCCTAATATTCAAATTTTTCAACAAAGAATATTTAATATTATTGTATTTTATGAATATATTCTTTAATTTATTTTTCATCTTTCTCTAGCTTTAAAGTATGGGTTGTAGTTTGGTTTGATATTTCTACTAATAAATCTTTTTCATTAATATTTGAAATTTTGTAACCTCCCCCAATATTCTGGTTAAGTTCATAAGCTTTAATTCCCTGCGCTGTTTCGATAAAAGCAACTTTATTATTTCCTATCTTAGCTAGGCCTTTGAAACTTATATCTGAAAAATTAATCCCTGATTTACTATTTAGACCTTCACTGCCAGGAGGTGAAAATGGATTTCTTTTTCTTAACTCTTTTTTTTCAGAATCAGAAACCTTAGTTTTAGGTATCTCTTTTAAGGTTTCTTCTTTAAAAAATGAATAATTTGTTTCTAATCCAGATTTGATGGGTAATTTATTTGCATTATTATTTTCATTTTTATAGTTATTCATAAATTCATTCGATAGAGCAAAATTTGTATTAAAAAACAAAATGAATAAAAAAATCATATTTCTAGGAAATTCTTTACTAAATAGAGTTATTTTAATTCTTATTAAACTTATTTATATTTTAAACAAGGATTTGTAAAAGGGACAACTTTTTATGATAATTCACTATATTAGTATTAACTAATATAAAAATTTAGTTTAATTAAAGGATTCCTGATTATCTTTTTTATTATGAATAGTGAACTTAAAGAAAATAAGATTGCAGAATCTAATATTAAAAAAATAAAAGAAATTTTATCTTCGGATCGTGGAATAAATGCAGGAATTGTTTTTATTTCATCAGCTCAAAATATAATCAAATTGGGTGCAATGAATCCAATTTATAGTAAGGTTTCAGAAATAGTTCATGAAATAAAAAAGAAATTTTCTTTTGAAGTTGAAGTTCAACAGATAACTACTGAAGATTGGGAAAAATGGCATACGGAAGAAATAAAACAAATAAAACCCAATGAATTAGATAATTCTAATGACGTATTAAATAAGATTTCTAATGAAGATATATCAGAAAATAATGAACTAAAAGCTTTTAACCAAAAAGATCAAGAAATAGATGATGAATCTTTACAAAATCCTGATAAACAACCAAAAACCCTTTTACAAGAAATTATAAGTAATGAATTGACTAATGACTTAAGCAATAAACAAGAGGATAAATTTGATTTTTTTGATGTAGATGAAAATCCTGAGGAAGAGGAAGAAGTTGATATTATTGAAGATTCTGAACTTGAAGATGCTAACGATCCAGTAATTAAAGCAGCTGGAACGATATTATCTACTTGTTCAAGACTAAAGGCTTCAGATATTCATGCAGAACCTTTAGAAGATAGGATGAGAATTAGGTATCGTATTGATGGCGTTCTGAAAGAGGTATATTCTTTGCCTAAGGTAAAGTCTAAAGCTATTATTAGTCGTATAAAGGTTATGAGTAAACTTGATATTGCTGAAAAAAGACTTCCTCAAGATGGAAGGATAAGATGTCGAATTAATGATATTATTTCTGATTTTCGTGTTAGTACACTTCCTGGGAAATGGGGAGAAAAAATTGTTCTAAGAGCTCTCCAGTCAGACTCATCAATGTTGGATCTTGATAAGTTAATATCTTCAAAAAGTGAATTATCCATGGTTCGTGATATGGGTAGTTCACCATATGGGATTTTTATTGTTGTCGGCCCTACAGGTAGTGGAAAATCTACAACGCTTTACTCTATCTTAAATGAAAGAAATACTCCTGATGTGAACATAAGCACAGTTGAGGATCCAGTTGAATATACATTAGACGGTATTCATCAGGTTCAGGTTATTAGAGAAAAAGGCTTAGATTTCTCTAGAGCTTTAAGATCATTGATGAGACAGGATCCTGACATTATATTGGTTGGAGAAACGCGAGACAAAGAAACAGCTCAAACGGCTATGGAAGCTGCGTTAACAGGTCATATGGTTTTTACTACTCTTCACGCAAATGATACTGCAACTGCTATAACTCGTCTTGGAGAAATGGGCATCCCCCCTTATTTAGTAGGTTCTTCAGTAATTGGAGTTATGGCCCAAAGACTAATTAGAAAGATATGCCCAAAATGCTCAACTACTCGTCAAGTTGATAAAGAAAAAGATAAACTTGCTTTTGATCATGACATCAGAACATTAAAAGAAGCTAATGTTGTTGATCTTTCTAATAATAGTGAAAACTTATGTCCTTTATGTAACGGAACTGGATATAAGGGGAGGTTAGGTTTGTATGAAGTGATGAAAGTTAATGATCCCATAAGAGAATTAATAATGAAATCCAGCACTGCTGATGTAATAAGATCATGTGCCTCTGATCATGGAGTAAAAAGTTTACTGAGTTATGGGTTAGAATTAGTTAAAGATGGACTAACTACTATAGAAGAAGTAGAAAGAGTTTGCTTACTAAATGATTGATAAAATGACATCTCAAAACTTGATAATTAAAAATTTAATGTCAGATTTAGTTAGAAGGAATGGATCTGATTTGCATTTAACTGGGGACACAGTTCCTTATTTCAGAATTCAAGGTTCAATTTTACCTGCTAGTGAATCGATATATAAAGAAGAGAATTTAATATCTGATTTGAAAATAATTCTTGGTGAAGAGAAATTAAAAGTATTTTTTAATGAAAAGGAACTTGATTGTAGCTATGGACTTGAAGGTGTAGCAAGATTCAGATTAAATATTTTTTTTGATCGAGGAAAAGTCTCTTGTGTAATGAGAGCTTTAAATACAAATATTCCGAGTTTCGCTCAAATTGGTCTGCCAGATAGTGTTCAACAATTACTACAAAGACCTCGAGGTCTAATGTTAGTTACTGGCCCAACTGGTTCAGGTAAAACTACAACTCTCGCTAGCTCAATAGATTGGATTAACGCAAATAATGCTCACCATATCTTAACTATTGAAGACCCAATAGAGTTTGTTTTTGAAAATAAAAACTGTCTCGTAAGGCAGAGAGAAGTTGGAGAGGATACTAAATCATTCTCTAAGGCTTTAAGATCAGCTCTTAGAGAAGATCCAGATATTATTTTGGTTGGTGAAATGAGAGATCTTGAAACTATAAGCCTTGCAATTACAGCTGCTGAAACTGGACATTTAGTAATGGGGACCTTACATACTTCTTCTGCTTCTCAAACTATTGATAGAATTATTGACGTTTTCCCAACTTCTCAACAACAACAAATTAGAGTCCAATTGTCTGGATCTTTGATTGGTGTCATTTCACAAACTCTATGCAAAACTAAAGATAGCAAAAGAACATTAGCCGCTGAGATTCTTGTAAATAATAATGCTATCGCAAACTTAATTAGAGAAGCAAAGTCTTCTCAAGTATATTCTCAGTTACAAGTTGGTGCAAAATATGGAATGCAAACCTTAGAGCAAGCATTATCAAAAAATGTTACTCAGGGTTTGATTACAAAAGAAGAAGCTTTCTACAAATGTAATAGACCAAATGTTCTGCAGGGACTTTTAGATAATCAGGATGATGGAGATCTTGATTAAGATAAAAAATGGAATATAGCTTTATTAACGACCCTGTTTTAAGGGGCAAACTAGAAAAAGCTAGTAAAATTAATATAAGTACTACTAAAACAAATGATGATGAAAATAAATTGAGTAAAAATGTATTGGTTTCAAATGAGAATACTATTAAAAAGAGAATATCAAAACCAAATAAAAAATTTGAAAGTTTAAAATCAAAAAGAAAAACAAATAAAAGTAAAAGACTCAAGCCACCCTCAACTAAAACACTGGCAGTAGCAACCAAGCAATTAGCTTCTATGATAAGAACTGGACTTCCTCTTTTGGAGGCTTTAAATATTCTATCTGAAAGCAGTGATGATAAAACACTAAAAGCAGTATTTAAAGAAGCCTCGATTGGTATTAGTAGAGGAGCTACACTACAAGAGATTCTTGAAAAGCATCCAGATGTTTTTGATGATATGTATTTAGCTCTTGTCTCAGCAGGAGAAACTGCAGGCCTTCTTCCAGAAGTTTTAGATAGAGAAGCGAAATTATTAGAAAGCCTTGCAAAAATAAAAGGACAAATTCAAAGTGCATTAACTTACCCTATAGCTATTTTTGTGTTGACTGTGATAGTAATAATTGTGATGCTTGTTTTTGTGATACCTGTTTTTACTGATATGTATTCCTCTTCAGGTACTAAGTTGCCTGCTTTAACTCAATTTCTTGTAGATGCATCAAATCTTATAAAAGATCCAGCATTTCTTCTTAAGTCAATACCAGCTTTAATTATTGGATTTATTTTAACCAAGAGGCAAATGAAAACAAATAAATTTATTAACTGGAAAGATTCCATGCTCCTTAAATTACCTATTACTAAAGATTTGGTGACTAAATCATGTTTAGCTAATTTTTCTAGAACTTTAAGCTCTCTAAATTCTGCAGGAGTTCCAATATTAGAGGCTTTAATGATATCTAAAAGAACATTAGGAAATAGGGTATTTCAAAGGATTGCAGATAAAATGAATACTGAGATCCAGGCAGGTCAACCAATTTATAAGGTATTAGCCTTGGAAGTTAACGTTATACCTATTATGTTTACCTCAATGTTTAGAATTGGAGAAGAAACCGGAGAATTAAGTGAGATGGTTGATAAGTTAGCAGATTTTTATGAGGATGAAGTATCGACTAGTGTTAAATCATTAACTTCTATCTTAGAACCTTTAATGATAGTTTTTGTTGCTATCGTTGTTGCTTTTATTCTAGTAGCTATGTATTTACCAATGTTTAATATGATGAGTACTGTTGGTTAATACGAATCGAATTGACGAAAGTTTAATTTTTGATGACAAAGAATTTATTGTTTATTTTATTAATTGCATTTTTTTTTGATAATTTTTTTATAAGAGGGTTAGATAGCAGTACTAAAGTTATTAATAATAGTTCTCATGAGGTGAAAGAAGTTAAATATTTATTATCTAAAAAGATATCTGTATTAAAGGTAAATAACAGGAACATAATAAAAATAATAAATATTTTAAAGAGATTTGATAAAAAAAATTCCCCTAAGAAAATTGTTGTAAATGGCAAAATTAAATATTCATATAGGAAATTACCAAATGAACCCCAAAAAACAATTGAAGAAATTGAGGAACTTATAAAAAATCCTATAAAAACTAGTAAATATGAGTTTTTCATCAAGAAAGCATTATTAATTCTTCTATCAAACGAAATAGAGATATTAATCAAAGATTTACCAGAAAACGATCCCTCGGGCCAATGGATTCATAAAGATAAAACGGTAATTATTAATGAAAAGGTATTTAAAGAGGGTACCATCAAATTTGCGTATCTTTTAAGTCATGAAATGATTCATATCGCGCAATCTTGTAATGGAGGAAGTTTTGATTCCTATCCATTTCTAATAGGTTTGGAGTTGAAGAAACCCAAGAATTATTATTACAAATATTTAAATAATGAGATTTATAGAGATCTGAAAAAGGATGATATTATGCTTGAAATTGAGGCATACGCAAATCAAACAGAAATATCACAAACCATAAATGCTTTCAAATATTTTTGCTTAAAGCAGAAATAATATTACTTTGTAAGTTTCTTCACAATTGACTTAAAGAATCTATTTAAAGCTTTTTCATCAATATCTTCATTCATGAAATGGGAAATAAGATCATCTTTAAGTTTTTGAAGCTTATCTTCAATATTTTCGCCATCTAATGGTACTGACTTTAATATCCCATCATTACCTCTATATTGTGTATTTGCTTCCCAAAGAATAATTACTGCCTGTCTACCTGGAGTCATTTTTTTTATTCCTTTAATAGGATTATCTGCACATGCTTTTTTAAATATCCTCCAAAAAGGAAATGCGTCTAAATCTTTGTCTGCATCATCTAAATGTTTTAAAAAAGTGCTTTCGTCCATAGCTTATATTTAAAAAAAATTTAACATATTTTTTTTGAAGTTGAGAAGTTTATCTAGAAAAAAATTTTTCCAATATTTTATATATGATTATCTTTAATTATCTAGTCTAAAGCAACTAATATAAATAAATCCTGAAATTAAATTCAATAATCATAATAAATAAAATCCTATCTAAATTAAAAAGGTTTATCAAGGTTTAAATCTAGATTCAAAAATCCTTTTATAGTCAATAAATTTTTTGATAATTTATCTATTAATAATAGATCAATTTAAATTTTAAAGTAAATCATCACTCTTTATAAGAAATAAAAAAATATCAATTTAAAAATTAATATGTTTGTTTACTTTTTGTATTGATAAAGATTAATCGAATATAGAACAAATAAAAAGATGGGCTTTGCTCCATGTATCTATATCATCAGAGAATGGTACAAACTCTATTCTCTCCTTGTGTATAAAATTTAATAGCTGAGAGTAATATGATTGTCCCTTAATAGATTTTACATCTTTTAAGGAACCCATAATTCCTATTAATCTTTTTGGAAAATATTTTTTAAAATCATAGATAATTTCGTCTTCTAAACCCTCGCAGTTTATTCTTAAAATAACTTTTGATTTAGAGTGTAAATAGGTATTTTCTAAAATTTCAAATAATTCTCTAGTATTTAAAGTTAAAACATTTCTAAAGTTATTTTCATTAACATTCCCTTTTGAACTGAATATTGAGTTTCCTGCTGATTTTGGGTCATTATTGGCAAAGAATAATTTTGTAGTTCTTATGAAATTATTATTTTTAATAGCGGCGGGTAAAACCATAGAGCATGAAAGGTAAGGTTTTTGATTGAAGTGTAAAAAATTTGGCTCGACTAAAATCAGTGTAAATTTTTTAAAGTTAGCTTTAGCTTTGAAATGATTTTTTACTAATTTCAACAAGTAATTTATACCTATAGACTTTCCTTTGAATAAATTTTTAATTATTCTTTTTGCTAATTTAAAAAAAAAGAATTTTGAATTTGTGAAACTTTTTATTTCCCCACAAGAATGACTACCTATATCAACAATAATATAATCACCATTTTGAGAAAAATCTTGCTTCATCATATTTTAAATTGCATTGAGGTTATAAGATTGTTTTTAAGGATCTATTAGAAAACAACTTTTTGGAAGTTTAAATATCTTTTTAATAAGGTGAATTTTTAATATTATAAATGTAAATAATATATATACAATAATTTCTCTTCTAATTGTTTTTTGACAATCTTAACTAATGAAACTATTCGAAGCGATTTAAAACAAGAAATAATGCTTCAAAGAAATTAAATATTAATTTTGTCTTCTTTTTATAATGGATAGAGATTGATTATCCAAAATTTATATTTTCTTGAAACCAACCAAAAAGGTTATTACCAATAATGGCAGAAATTATCAGAACTAACGCAACAATAACAAAAAGAGCACTTACATCTTTTATGTCATAAGGAGTTTTAAACAAAGGTTTTTGATCTGCCATTCTTATCGTTTAATTTAGTTTTCAAACCATATTACTTTACTTCTTTAAAAGAAGTTTTAAGTAATTTTTCTCCTAACTGTGTTTATAAAATGATTTTATAAAATTCATAAATTAGGGAAGATTGTAGAATTATTATCAATTTTTAAATTCTAAATACTTCTCTTAATGATTTTAGAAAATGAATGATATCAACTTTCAATTATATAAAAATAGGTTTATTGAATATTATAAAGGTATATGTATACTGCATCTAAGTAATTTTCATTACAAATTATACTGAAGATTAATTTATAAAATAAAAAAAGCCACTATTAAGTGGCTTTTTTTTATTTTATAAATGAACTAGCTTTTATAAGTTTTTCCTCTGTAAGTTAGTTCAATATGCTGCTTCTTAGCAACTTCTTTGTTTTGGACGTACTTTTGCCCTCTGTAAATTAGAGTCATTTTTTAAGCTCCGGTTTCGCTTAAGTCCCCGTTCCATGGCTTAAGTCGATTTGCGGCTTGCTAAACGCAAGTTGAACGTTTTGGTAGCGGTTGCTACAAACTTATAATAACATCCATTAAAATTATTTGTCTAGGTTATTAATTAATAAACTTAATATTAATAATGAAATAAGGCTAATAGTTAAAAATATCTACGTTTATCATAATGCAGTTTCTTTCAGGTTACATTTTGTACTTTTTTAAGAATTATTTTTTATTTAAACACTTTTTAAATGTAAAATTCTGAATATTATAAAATTTGTTTTATGTTTTCTCAAAGCAAAAAACCTACAAGACAAAGATCTAACTCTGCCAATACTCAATGGACTCCATTATTTGCTGACTTATTACCATTCGCAAACAGAATGAATGAGAAGGTTCAATTAGTAAATGCTTTGGCTTTTACTTTTCTTATGGGAATCTCAATTTTTGGAATTGCACTATGGAGACTCACAGCGCTAACTTAATTATTTGATTTTTGCAAATAATTAATTTTTGATTCTTTATTTTTAATTATTGTTATTAACCATTTAGAGGCTAGTCCCCTAGATATTGATCTGTTTTTGAGAAATCTACATATGTATATATGTAGATTTTTTTCATTTTTGGAGTTAAATTTTTCTTCAAAGTCTAATATATCCTTTTCGGATGTTCTTTTTCGTAGCTCATCCACTAAGGCATGACTAGAGGAATCATTAAATAAGTTACCAATATTTAGGCTTAATGTCATAAATAATTTATGTCCCTATTTAAGAGGTAGCCATAAATTAAATTTTTAAAAACTAATTTATATTTTTTATTTACAAATAATTTAAAATTTAATCTTTTGGTTTAGCCAGAGGAAGAAGGCATTTATCTGAATCACAACCTGCGGGCCCTGCTTCAGATAGTTCTCCAACATCATATTTATTGAGAGCGTCAAAGAAATCGTTATTAACTTTCCTTTTTATTACTTCTTTTTGTAATGATATATATTCCTCCTTACTTATTGGTTCAAAAGGTAATCTCGGGAAAGTTGCGTTGGCACTAAATCTAGCTAGTAATGCCGCCGAAATATATCCTTCATTATTATCTATTGCATTATGGATAGCTTTAGCTAAATCCTCTATTTCATTTTCTCTAAATTCTACGGTTGCAGAGGTATTATGCTCTGTGTAGAATTTCTGCACTTGCATATAAAAATCAAATTGAGCTAATGCTGAGAAATTATTTATATCTATCTGGTCTGCACCATCTATATTTGCCCAGCTTACTTCTGTTGGGATTTCAACTAACCATTCTGTACATCTTGGATCAAATGGATTATCAAGCAAGCAGCCATTTTCGTCTTTATCAGATTGAGATGGAACAACTGAGTAACCATAATCCATGCAAGCTAAAGCAATTGGATCATTTTTTCTGAAAGTTATTCTTCTTATGAATCTTTGAGCCTTTGGTGGATGCCATCCTGGAGCAGCTCCAGTGAGAAGACTTTTAGTTCCAGCTGGCTGAACAGTTGTACATCGGTTTGGTCTTCTTAGATTATGTTTATCACAATATTCCCAGACAGTTTCTTTTACTATTCTTCTCCACGAGTCTAAGAATTTAGCTTCCTTCTTTTTGAAGGCCTTCCCTTCTTCATTATCGGGCCTTCCGGCTTCCCACCACTTCAACCATGGCGTTCCAAAGGCATGGACGCAAAAATCAAATAATCCAGTGAAACTTACCCCTACAATAGGGTCATACTCTCTACTTTTTCTATAACGCTCAACTTCAAATTCATGATTAAGTAAACATGCTACCGAAAGAGCTGCTGCTTTAAAAGCCTTTCTTTGTTCTTCAAAATTGTCGGGATCAATCTGATTTAAATGAACTTCAGCCAAATTGCAGTGAAAATCATTTCCTAAGATTTCCCCACAAGGGTTAAGTCCATATCTGCTCATCCTATGATCTAGCTCTTCTGAAGAAAATGGACCATAACTACTATCTATCCAATTTCTCGCTTCATCCTTACCTTGTTCTGAGTAAATTTCAATAAATTCCTTTCTCAATTCATCATCTTTGAGAATATCTGCATTTGACCTTGCGATTGCTTCTGGAGCGAATTGAATAGCCCCCTCACCTGAATGGAATTGTTTTGTGACAGCATCCAAAACAGTTTGGTATGAGGGTTTTGTATGGTAAACCCTGGTATGGTTTGCCATCCTGAGGGCATCTTTCTCAGGGTCTATTCTCCAATTACCATTCTTATCTTGACTCCATAGATTTTCTTTCGCCGATGCGGCCTCCTTATCATCTGAGGCAAATTGTCTCATTCCAGCACTTCTTCTTATATTTCCAGCAACTATTGTTACTGCTGCTTCATCAATTAATAAACAACACTCTACGGTACTTAATTTCCTTCCAATTGCCTTTCCAAGAAGTGATGCGACTCTAGTGTAGAGATCTTTCAATTTAATAGGATTTGCCATACCACCAAAACCTTTTAATGATTCTCCAGCAGGTCTAATATCTTCCAAATTAATATAAACATCAATTTCTTTTTCAAGACTTTCATTACTTGATGCCTCAAGAAGATATTTATAGCTATCTACCCAGCCTCTCCTACTGTCTCCAACTTTGATGTGAAGATCTTTCCCTTTGATTTCTAATGATGACTTTTCTTCTCTCTGATCTTTTGGAGTTATTCCAACTTCACTAACTGATTTAATATTTATTTTGTTTATTACCGTAGGTAAATTGTTTATAAAATGAGGCTCAATTATTGCACCTGTTCCGCATCCCATCATTGCTAAGTCCATCATCAAAGCGAAGGCTTCCCAATCAATTAAGTTTGTTGAAGTACAGTTGTATGCTCCTGAGAAATTTTGGTTCTTCTTAATCCAAGGAGTTCCCCCTATCCATAACCATCTCCCTGAAGGTTGGGCTTTTTGGTTACTTTGCATCTCTCTCATTAAGATTAATTCTTCATCAGAAAGTTTTCCTAATTCTTTTAATCCCGATAAATTTCTTTGACCTACTTCGTTCCAGTTCTCCCTTTTGCCAGAGGAAGTTTTCCTACTGTAAGATCTAAAAAAAACAGGATAAGCAGCTGGTGCTGTCTTAGGAAAATCATCTTTTTTGAGATTATTGGAGCTGCTCTCTGAAGAAGCTTTATTTGGTGCAACAGTCACGATAAAAAAAGTATGTAAATAACCCGTACAGGAAGAATAACTCTACCTGTGGCGTCTGCAACTATTCTTACCACTATTTAACGGTTTGTGTAAAATTATGTTTAATATGAAATCTTTATTTAAGAAAAATTTTGGAAAGAATCCCTGAACCTGAATTAATGGAAGAAAAAGAGCAGGTCATTTCTTATGACGAAGCTGATTTTTCAGAAGGAGAAGTTAATCTAATTAATCAAATTAATCATTATCTTTTGAGAAAAGATATTTCTTTAAATGAACAAGATTTAATTGTTGATTTAGGATGCGGCCCAGGAAATATTTCTGAGAAGTTAGCTATAAAATGGCCTAATACTGAAGTGGTTGGAATAGATGGTTCTAAAGAGATGATTTTGAGAGCAGAATATAACAAAAGTATTTCTACTAATCAAAAAAAATTAAAAAATTTAAGCTACATATGTTCTGATATCAAAGACATTAAATCAAATAATTTTTTGCTTAAAAAAAGAATAAGTTTACTTGTAAGTAACAGTTTGATCCATCACATTACCAATCTTGAAGATTTCTTCAACACCATAAAAAATTTGTCTAGTAATATTACTGTAAATTTTCACAAGGACTTAAAAAGGCCATTAGATGAAAAGTCTGCTCAAGGACTAAAGGCACAATTCTCAACTAAATATAATGAGATTTTGACTAATGATTATTATGCTTCTTTAAGGGCTTCTTTTACTTTTAAAGAGTTAAAAAATTTCATTTTAGAGAATGATCTATCCTCTTTAGATGTGTTTGAAGACGGTAATAAATATTTAATAGTCTATGGTAATGTTTAAGAACTGAGTGAATGGCCCTTATATTATATAGATGAGCTTAGGTACTACAATTCTAAATAATAAAGACATACTAGATGCGGTAAATAAAAGAAGAAATTTTGCCATTATTTCACATCCAGATGCTGGGAAAACGACTCTTACTGAGAAGCTTCTTTTATATGGAGGTGCCATTCAACAAGCAGGCGCAGTAAAGGCGAGGGGTAATCAGAGAAAAGCTACTTCAGACTGGATGGAACTTGAGAAACAAAGAGGTATTTCTATTACATCAACTGTATTGCAATTTGAATATGAAAGATCAGTAATCAATCTATTAGATACACCAGGTCACCAAGATTTCTCCGAAGATACTTATAGAACATTAGCTGCTGCTGATAATGCAGTTATGTTGGAAGATGCTGCTAAAGGACTAGAACCTCAAACTAGAAAATTGTTTGAAGTTTGCAAGATGCGAAAAATACCAATATTTACTTTCATAAATAAAATGGATAGACCAGGAAGAGAGCCATTTTCTCTCCTTGATGAAATTGAATCAGAACTTGGATTAAATACTTTACCTATTAACTGGCCAATTGGGAGTGGCGAGGAATTTAGAGGAGTTATTGATAGATTTTCTAGAGAGGTGATTTTATTTGATAAAGCCGTGAGAGGGAAACAATCGAATGAGAAAAGATTAACTCTTGATGATAAAGAGTTATTAAAATATGTAGAGAGAGATTTACTTGAAAACTCACTTGAAGAATTGGAGGTTCTTGATGAGGCAGGATCAAAATTTGAAAAAGAAAAAGTTTTTAATGGATCTCTAACACCAGTTTTCTTTGGATCTGCAATGACTAATTTTGGCGTAAGACCATTTTTAGATAGTTTTTTAAAAATGGCTCAAAAGCCAACTTCAAGAAATAGTAATCAAGGGGATATTGAACCTGCAAGTGATGAATTTAGTGGGTTTGTTTTTAAGCTTCAGGCAAATATGGATCCAAAGCACAGAGATAGGGTTGCTTTTATAAGAGTTTGTAGTGGAAAATTTGAAAAGGATATGTCAGTTAAACATTCCAGAACTGGGAAAACAATCAGATTATCAAGACCACAAAAAATATTTGGGAAAGATAGAGAAGTAGTTGATGATGCCTATCCTGGAGACGTTATTGGATTGAATAATCCAGGTATGTTTTCTATTGGAGATACTCTTTATACTGGTAGGCATCTGGAGTACGAGGGTATACCATCCTTTAGTCCTGAAATATTCAGCTGGCTAAGAAATCCAAATCCCTCAGCATTCAAAAACTTTAGAAAGGGTGTAAATGAACTTCGTGAAGAAGGTGCTGTTCAGATTCTTTATGACTTTGATGAAAGCAAAAGAGACCCTATACTCGCAGCTGTTGGTCAATTGCAGTTGGAAGTAGTGATTCACAGGTTAAAAAGTGAATATGGTGTAGATGCAAGTCTTGAATCAATGCCATATCAATTGGCTAGATGGGTTTCTGATGGATGGCCAGCCATTGAAAAACTAGGCAGAATATTCAATTGTAAAATAGTTAAAGATTGTTGGAATAGGCCAGTTATTCTTTTCAAAAATGAGTGGAATCTAAATCAATTTGTTGAAGACAATAATCAATTAAATATAAACAAAGTTGCACCTGTTGTTAGTGGAGTCGAACCAATTGTTTTATAAAGCCTTAATGGATTATAAAATCGGTTAGTCTGTTATTATTGGTAAAAAATTTTGGACCCAAACAGTAGAAAAAACAATAATGAAAAATCACCTTATGAAATTTTAGGTGTAAAAGAAGGTGCTTCTTTTGAGGATATTCAGAAGGCTAGAGATCTTAAAGTTAAAGAGGCTGGTGAAGATTTAATTTTAAAAGCGAAAATAGAATCCTCCTTCGATAAATTACTTATGGGGAGTTTGAAAGCCAGACAATCAGGAAACGTAAGCTATGAAGCTGTGAATGCTTCAAAAAAAGAAAAACAAATTAATCAATTTAACAATAATAATTTCCCACTACTTTCTAAAATAAAAAATTTAAATAATAACGCTAAGGACTCAAGTCAGTATAGTCTGCCAAAAATAATGCCCCCCTCATTTGATAATCTTTCAATAAAAATATCTGTTGGACTACTATTTTTAATTTTGTTATTTATCAGTCCAGATTCGAATAATAGACTTTTGCTCTCTATCTCAACACTTATACTTACCTATACTCAAATTAAATCGGGGAAAAGGTTTATAGGTTCTCTAGGTTGGAGTGTTACCTTCCTTTCAATAGGATTAATATTCGGGGGATTACTTGAAACTAATTCTTTCATCCAGGAAATATCAAACAATTCTTTATCAATTCAAAAAATACAGAGTATTCCTGCTATGACCATTTTATGGCTAGGCGTAATTTTCTTATGATTAATTTTCTATCATTGATTTAATTTCTTTATAATTTATGAGATATTTATTTTTGCAAAATTCACAAACCAATTCTGCTTTGCCATCTTTCTTAAGTATGTCTTCTAACTCACTTTTATCAAGCATTTTCATGGCATTTAAACTTCTTTGTTTGGAACACTTGCATTTAAAACTAACTTCTTGGGAACGAGCCTTTTCAGATATTGATTTATCGTCAATATCTGGGAATATATTTCTTATTAACGAAAGAAGATTATCTTTTGACTGAAATAGGTCTTCGCTAAAAGAATTAATTTCTTTACATCTTTCTTCAAGAAGTGAGACTAGTAAAGGGTCAGTATCTTTTTTAGGTAAAACTTGAGCTAATAAGCCACCACTACAAATAACATTTTTATTTTGAATTTTTTCTCCAATGAATACAGCAGATGGAGTTTGTTCTGAATGATATAGATATGAAGCTAAATCTTCGGCAATATTCCCGTTTACTAATTCAACAGTACTTGTAAAGGGCTCTCCAATGCCGCTATCTCTAATTACATTTAAATATCCTGTGCCTAATGCTTTTGTGAAGTCAAAAGAATACTTATTATTGTCAATTTTGACTAAGTCTAATTCTAAATCAGGATTTCCTACATAACCCCTAACTTTTCCGTCTCTTCCTGCATCTACTAGCAATCCCTTTAGAGGTCCATCAGATCTTATTCTTAAAGTAACTCTCCCATGCATTATCTTCATTGAACTTGCTAAAAGCAGTGAAGCACTAAATGCTCTTCCCAATATACAAGTTGTTAAGTAAGAAAGACAATGTCTTTTTTTAGCTTCTAGGGAAGATTCTGTTGTTAATACAGCTACTAATCTTATACCTCCATTTGCTGCAGTAGCCCTAACTATTCTATCCTTCATGATTTTCTTTAATAAAATTTTGGATTTTTCCTTTTTCCAGAGTTAATATCCTAGATGGAATGCCATCAAATAAGGCAGGTTCATGAGTAACAATAATAATTGTATTTTTATTTTTTAGATCAAGGATTAAATTTTTTACATCATTTCTCATTGACCAGTCTAATCCAGCAGTTGGTTCATCAAGTAATAGAATTGAGGGGTTTCTAAGTAGCTGAACTGCTACAGCTAATCTCCTTTGTTGTCCTCCACTAAGTTGTTCTGGCGGTTGGGTCAGATTTAATTTATTCAAACCGACTTTATTTAAAACTATTTCTATATTTTTTTCTCTCAAAGATTTATGGCCTATTTTGAGTTCTTTCCCAATGGTGGTACCTATAAAGTACCTTTCAGGGAATTGGAATACTACTCCACAAAACCACCTTCTTTGTCTAGAAGATAAAATCTTATTCTTCCAAGTGATTTTCCCTTTTTGGGGATTTGTTAAACCGCTTATTATTTCAACTAAGGTTGTTTTCCCAGAACCACTATTACCGCAAATTAAAATAATTTCATTTTCATGCACTTTTAAATTAAGATTGTCAATTATTTTTCTTTCACCAGTTTGCGGTTGATAAGATATTTCTTTTAAATCAAGCATTATTAATTAAGTTAGAGGTATTTATTTTAATCTAGTAATAACTTATTTATAATAACTTTAGATCAAAAAAGTTATTAGTAAATATGAATATTGTTTTTAGAGAAGTTGATCCTTTTAACTGTTGGATTTGGATAAGATTTTCAGAATCACCAACTCAAGATGAAAAAAATTATTTAGATGGTGTTTTTGATAGTTGGTACGTTTTAGGAAGGTTAGGAGGATTTAATTCTGAAAATTTGCAAACTCATGAAGAAGGTTCAGATCTTAGTTGGATGTCCTACGATAATGACCAAAAAAATGCATCTCTCCCCGCTTTAATGCATAATTTAGGGATTATGGAATATCAAAACTTATGGGGAAGATGTTGGGTTGATTTTGGAACTTCAGACTCTCTTTCAATAGATATTTTAATTAATTCTTTGAATGAGATATCAAATAATTATGTAAAAATTGAAGAGTTAATTATTGGTGGTGAAAATAATGATTGGGCTATTCAAGAACATGAAGATTTAGTTTTCAAAGATTAAGTGTTTTAGATGGAAGACTTAACAAGATTAATTATTTCTCATGAAAGAATTGATAATATTAAGAACAATAATATAGAGCTGACTAATGAAGAGGCTCATTACATTAATAAAGTAATGAGGATAAAAACTGGTAAAGAAATATTTATAGCTAATGGTCAGGGTTCATTATGGAAAGCTGTAAAAGTAAAAAATGATTGTTTAGAAATAATTCAATTAAAAAACCCCTATATATTTCAAGAACAAGAAGTTTACTTATTGGGCATAGCTGTTGTTATACCAAAAAGTGGTTTTGAGGATATCTTAAGAATGTGCACTGAGATAGGAATTGATTTTATACAACCATTATTTTCAGAAAGACAGGTAAATAAAAATTTAAATTTTACGAAAAAACTTGTGAGATGGAATTCAATTATTAAAGAAGCAGTTGAGCAAAGTGAGAGATTATGGAAACCGTCTATTTTAGTGGGTATGGATATTATTGAATGGATAAAAAGTAGAGATAATCAAGAAAGAGTTTCAATTTCAATAACTAGAGAAGATACTAGTTATGACTTAAATAAATGGTTAAGAGAACAGCAAGAATTTGTAAATAAAAAAGGAGGTATTTTTTGGAATGTAATTGGCCCAGAGGGAGGTTGGTCTTCAAAAGAAATTGATTTTTTTAATAAAAATAATAATACCTTTGTTAAACTCTCTGAAACCATCTTAAGAACTTCAACAGCTACTATTAATGCATCATCAATTCTAAACCAATGGAGAAATGATTTGGGAATAAGGAAATAGATAAAAATGGTGAATTTAATTACAAATCAATTTTTTATAGGTTTTTGCATTAATTTTATTTTGATTTATATTTTCTGCAAGACCCCTTTGATGACAAAAGGCGGTTGGATAAGTGCAGGTATTTTAGGAACACTTTTGTGGGGATGCCTGTCCTGGCAGGGATGGATGTCAGTTGTAATTTATTTATTATTTGGATCTCTCGTTACCAAAATAGGTTTTAAATTTAAAAAAGAACAAGGAATAGCCGAAAAAAGAGGTGGGAGAAGAGGCCCTGAAAATGTGTGGGGCTCTGCAGCTACTGGATTATTTCTTGCCATGATGACCAAATTTAATGCTGACAACATACTTTTGTTTAGAATAGGTTTTGCAGCAAGTTTTACTGCAAAGTTGGCGGATACTTTTGGTAGTGAAATTGGGAAAAGGTTTGGGAAAGATACATATTTAATTACTTCACTTAAAAAGGTTGAGAGAGGAACTGAAGGAGGAGTAAGTTTAGAAGGAACATTAGCTAGTATTTTGGGATCAATATTTATGGCTTTTGTAATGCTTTGTCTATCAATTATTTCTACAAAATCCCACTTCATAGTTGTTGCAGTCTCTGGATTTTTGGCAACGCTTTCTGAAAGTATTATTGGTGCTAAATTTCAAAACAAATATAAATTAAGTAATGAATTGGTAAATGCTATCCAGACAAGTATTGCTTCGATTTTTGCTATCTTTTCGATTATCTTATACTCATATTTTTTAAATTAAAAATATTAGGAAAGTCCTAGGAATCCTTCCATTTTGTAAGAATTTCCCAGCTCTTCAGTCTTTGGTAAATCCAGAAATGACCTTCGGAATTTAGATGAATTCCATCATGCGTAATCCAATTTTTACTCCTTTTATCAGAGTACATTTCTCTAAAAGTAGGAAGAAATGGGACATTCTGATTGAGGCATACTTCCTCCATTCTCCTTTCATAAGAATTACAAAAATCATTTGAGTACCATAGACATCCTGCGAACGGCATTTTGCTTTCGTCAACTGGTGTCAGACCAATAACAAAGACATTTGTTTGAGAGTTCATTTCATTAATTAGTCTCTCTAAACCATATTCAAATCCATCTATATTTAATTGATGCCTTCCGTTTTTCTGACCAATTGCTGCAGTGTCATTAAGACCAACATTTAGCAGGATTGCTTTAGGTTTATTTCTTCTCGTTTCTCCTCTAGATGACCACTCTTTTTCCCATCTAGATGAAACTTTTTCTATCCCATCTCCCCTTACGCCAAGTTGATAAATTACTGGCCCATTTTGGTTATTGCTCCAATCTTTTCTAAGCCTCTCACACCATCCTCCTCCTTCATTATCTCCCCATCCATAAACTGAGCTATCTCCAATTACAACTAGCTGTTTTGGTAAACTAATCACTATAACCGGAAAAAAATAATTACTTGATTCAACAAATTATTCTTACAAATCAAGTTAAACTATTTTTGATTTTACCATTTATTAATTCGCCAACTATTGCAATGGAGCTATAAGCCATCAAAACTATTGTAATTTCTCGCAATGCGAAGGAACTTAGTGATTCTTGTAATTGCCAACCTAGACCAACACTTCCAATAACCCCAACAATTGCAGTTTCTCTAATAATTATGTCAGATCTATAAGCGCAATATGCTAAATAACTTTTTGCTTGTTGAGAAAATAAACCTAAAAGCCAACTAGTCTTTTTTGAGATTCCTAAAGATCTCATTGCAATATAATTTCTCTTGTCTTGTCTATCTAGATTTGTAAAAAGTAATTTGCATGTAATACCAGCGTTGTGAAGACCTAATGTTAAAGCTGCTAAAGATAAAGAAGGATTATTAAAAGTTAATAGAGTTAGAAGTATTAAAGGCGTAGGAATTAAACGTAATAAAAATGCAAAAATTTTTATAAGAATTTTAGAAGTATTGCTGTTAAAAATTAATATTAATAATGGAGGTAAACTAATTGCGATTCCTGTCGATAAAAGACTTAAAATTATTGTTTCAAATATAAGTTTTAAAAAATCTAATAATCCTAAATATGAACTTGATTTAAATAGAGATCTAAAAGAATTAAAATTTTCATAATTATTATTAAAAACAAAATAAAGAAAATATGAAATTGAAAGTAAAATTGTTGCAAAAAAAACTGCAATAAAAAAAATAGATAGAATTTTATTTGTATTGTTAAATTTTATTTTTTTGAATATTAATTCAGAAAGAATTATCAAAATTGTTAAGGACCATAAATAAGTCCATAACTCTCTAAAATTCAAAGTTTGGAAAGATAAAAAAATACTAGTACCAATTCCTCCAATCCCAAAAAGTCCTAAAATCACAGTACTTCTTATTGAACACTCTAATCGATATAAACCAAAGTTTTTAAATGTGTTTATTATTGGATTCCATATTAATGTTAATAAAGAAGAAAATTTAGGCGCATTTATTTGGTTTATAGATTCAAAAGTTTTGTAGTTAATAGTTTCTAATTGTTCAGCAAAAACTTTTGAATTTACAGCAATATATGGAATACATATAGATATTATTCCTATTGAAGAATTTATGCCATATATTTGCATTAATACTATTCCCCAAACCACTTCATGAATGGATCTTATTATTGTTAGAAAAAACTTTATTATGCTGGAGACAATATTTGGAATATTAAAGACTTTATAAAAAATATTTGAGGATAATATTCCAAAAATAGCTCCAAAAATAATACTTACTAACCAACTAAAAAAACCAATTAAGATAGTTTCATTTAACCTATTAATTACGGTAATAATGATTTCATTATTGATCTTGGGATTAAATGCAGATATTAAAAATTCTTGGAATAAATTAAGTCCTCCAAAATGTAAATTAGTTATTAATTGATACCCTAGAGGTATGCAAACCAAAATTGGAAGAAAAGATATTGAGGAATAGTTTAATTTTAATTTGTTCAACTAATTAATATATTTTGTCTAAGTGAAACTTCTTTAAGTTAGATCTTTCAATGTTGAAAAAAATTTTACCTTCCTTAATTCCAATAACTTTATCAAAATCTTTAAGTAAATCTAATCTATGTAATGCAACTAATGTTGTCTTTGGGGATTTTATATTGTTTTTATCTATATTTTCTAGTAGAAGGTTTTTAATTGTTGTTATTAATTTGGGATCTAAATTATTAAAAGGCTCATCTGCTATTAATATATTTGATCCTTGAATTAATGATCTAGCTATAGCCACCCTTTGTTTTTGCCCTCCAGATAGTTTGCTGATTTTTTTTGCGTAAATAGAGTGATGAAGTTTACATAATTGCATATATTTATGAGCTTTTTTAAAAGAACTTATATTTAGTAAATTTTTAAAAGCGAAATAAAGATTTTTTTCCGCAAGGAGTCCACAATTAACATTTTGTTCCGCTGAGAGATCTTCTATTAATCTTAAATCTTGCCAAATTGTTGTAATATTACGTTTCTGCTTTCTATCTAATTCATCGAAACTTTTTTTAAATAATTTAACCTCACCCTTAGTGGGCTTAATAGTACCATTAATTACTGAAATAAGAGTAGTTTTTCCTGAACCACTTTTACCTAAAAGCGCAATTTTTTCCCCAGAATTTATTTTTAAATTTACTTTATTTAGGATCAGATTATTTTCGTATTTATAAGATATATTTTTTAATTCTAAAAGAGTATTATTCATCTAATTTTTTTTAACTTCCTCCCGATATCCTCTATATTTTTATACTTGTTTGCTTCTGCTTCAATAAATTTCTTTGCATGGAACATATCTAATATTTCTTTATGTGATTTTTGATTTATATCTAAATTTAAGATTACTGATTTAAGTTCTTTTGTGAATCCTTCCCTGAATCTATTGTCTAGATCACCTTGAGCAACCCAATGATAGTCAAAATATTCTGGGGTAACCCAGAATAACTCTAAATTGCTTGTTCTTTTGGGATTATTTTTAAGGTTGTTATCCCAAACTTGTTTATTTAACGCACCAGCATCAAATGCTCCGCTATTAACCAAAGATATTGTGGCATCATGACTCCCACTAAAACCTGCTTTCTTTCCTTTAAAGTGTTTAATTTCTACCCCTGCTTTATTTAAGAAATATTCTGGCATTAATCTACCTGAAGTTGAGTTTTCAGAGCCAAAAGTAAATCTTAAATCTTTTAGTTTTTTAAGTCCTTTAATATTAGAAATTGATTTGATTTCTAAATTTTTATTTACTATAAAAACACTTTTAAATTCCTTATCGATATCTCTTTGAGCTATAACAATTGAATTAGGAGTTTGAAGTCTTGCTTGAACTCCTGATAAACCACCAAACCAAACTAAATCTAAATCTTTTGTTCTAAATCCATTTACTGCTGCTACATAATTAATGACAGGAATGTATTTTATTTCTACATCTAATTGTTTGGATAATTCTTTTGAAAATAAATTAAATCTTTTGTTCAAAATATCTTGATTCTGGTCAGGTATTGCTCCAACCTTTAAAACTTTGGAATTTGACAATACAGGGGATGAAAAAATAGAAAGAAATATAGATGAACTAATTAAGAAATTTTTTAAGTTAAACATAATTATTTCAATTTAATGAATTAAAAATAATCAGAAATTGCTTTTTTGAATCTATTTAGGCCATCTTCAATTTTTACTTCAGATGCCGCAAAGGAAATTCTAATACATTGATCATTCCCAAAAGCTTTCCCAGGGACAACTACTAATCCGTAATCTTCAAGCACTTTTTTACAGAACTCAATAGAAGTAATTGAGGAATTAGGTAATCTTGGAAATGTGTAAAAAGCTCCATTAGGTTCTTGAATAAAAATTCCATTTATATTTTTAAGGCCCTCATAGAGAAGTCTTCTTCTTTTATCATAATGGCTATTAGTCATAGTAAAAAACTCATTATTTATTTTTAAAGCCTCCAAAGCACCTTTTTGAACAAAAGAACAAACATTACTTGTACTTTGACTTTGTAATGCTGAGGATGATTTGATCACATCTTTGGGACCTACTAAATAACCTATCCTCCAGCCAGTCATCGCCCATCCTTTAGCAAACCCATTAATTATAAAAAT
>JFLJ01000112.1 GCA_000634115.1 Prochlorococcus sp. scB241_528O2
AACCCATTAATTATAAAAATCCTATCTTTTAAGTCATTTGCTAGTGAAGATAAACTGTAGTGGGTAAATTCTTTTTTAAGGATTAGTTCGTAAATCTCATCTGAAAGAATATTGATATTTGGATTTTCTCTTGCTATGTCAGCAATTTGCAATAACTCTTCCTTTGACATTACTCTCCCTGTAGGGTTATTAGGAGAATTGATAATTATAAATTTGGTTTTTGAAGAGATTTTAGACTTCAAATCTTTTATATTTATTTTAAATCCATCTTCAGCAGAGGAACTTGTAAAGATTGGCTTCCCACCAGCCAACCTAACCATCTGGGGATAACTTAGCCAGTAAGGAGTAGGTATGATAACTTCGTCTCCATCATTTAATAAAACTTGGAAAAGATTATATATTGCTTGTTTCGCTCCATTTGTGACCATTACATTTTCAAATTCAATATCCAAATTATTTTGAGTTTTAAGTTTATTTGCAATTGCTTTTCGGAGATCTAAATTTCCTGCTGCAGGGCCGTACTTTGTAAATCCATCAAATATCGCTTTACTTGTAGCCTCTATAACTTCTTTTGGGGCATCAAAATCAGGTTCTCCAGCACTTAAATTACAAATATCTACTCCATCTGCTGCTAGTTGATTTGCTTTGGCACTTATCTGCAGTGTAAGTGAAGGCTCAATAGATAATGCCCGTTTAGATAAATTAGCTTTACTCATTGATTTATAGCTTTTAAAATATGACTTTTAGTAATGACAAATTCATAAATTAAGAATAAGTAAAAGTATCACAGAATGGTTTAATTTGGTCCATTTTCTTAATTTATTTTATTTTCATGTTCTAATTTCTTAAGATAATATATATTTTAAATTTAATATTCTGTGAAAAGGTTAGTTATTGGTCGAGGAAGTGTATTTGCAGATTTATTAATAATTGGTGAAGCACCTGGGGCACAGGAAGACTTAGAAGGTAAACCTTATGTAGGTAAATCGGGTAAATTATTAAACGAATTATTGATAAAAGCGGGGATTGACTATAAAGAGGATGTTTATTTTTGTAATGTAATTAAATGTCGTCCACCAAATAATAGAAAACCTACTCTCGGAGAAATTAATATTCACAAACCTTGGTTATTCCAGCAAATAAAAATAATTGATCCAAAATTTATATTGCTAACTGGTTCGACTGCTATGAGAACTATTTTAGAAGTTAAAGATCCCATAAGTAATTTAAGAGGTCAATGGATTAAAAAAGATGGGAGAGAAATTATGGTAATTTTTCATCCATCTTATTTGTTGAGATTTCCTTCAAAAGAAATCAATAAACCTTATTATCTAACTTTAAAAGACCTAGAGAATGTAAGTGGTAAACTATATGCCTTATAATTTAGTAAATCCTTTTGAATATCAAGAATTTTAATGTCATTAACTCAATCAAAAGAGGTTAATAGTCTCTCCAAAAGATATTCAACTCATATTGAGAGAAGGAAAACTAGAACAGTAATGGTCGGGGATATTGCTATTGGTAGTGATTATCCAGTAAGAGTTCAATCCATGATAAATGAAGATACTATGGATGTCGAGAATGCTTACTTGGCTATTAAAAGATTACATGATGTGGGTTGTGAAATAGTTAGATTAACTGTTCCTTCACTAGCACATGCAAAAGCCGTCGGAGATATAAAAGAAAAACTAATTGTAAATGATATCAACACTCCCTTGGTAGCTGATGTTCATCATAATGGTATGAAAATTGCAATGGAGGTTGCAAAACATGTAGATAAAGTAAGAATTAATCCTGGATTATTTGTATTCGAAAAATCAGATCCTACAAGAACTGAATATACAGATGAGGAATTTAAAACTATTAAAGAAACAATATTAAAAAGATTTACTCCTTTAGTAGAAGTTTTAAAGGCTCAAAACAAAGCTCTAAGGATTGGAGTTAATCATGGATCTCTCTCTGAGAGGATGCTTTTTACTTATGGAGATACTCCACTTGGTATGACAGAATCTGCTATGGAGTTTGTTAAAATTTGTGATGAGCTTGATTTTCATAACATAATTATTTCTATGAAAGCTTCCAGGGCTCCTGTAATGATGGCAGCTTATAGGATGATTGCAGATAGACTTGACTTAGAAGGTTTTAATTATCCATTGCATTTAGGGGTAACGGAAGCTGGAGATGGTGATTATGGAAGGATTAAAAGTACTGCAGGAATCGGAACGCTTCTAGCAGAGGGATTAGGAGATACCATTAGAGTTTCTTTAACAGAAGCTCCTGAAAAGGAAATTCCAGTTTGCTATTCAATTTTGCAATCTTTAGGATTAAGAAAAACGATGGTTGAATATATCAGTTGCCCTAGTTGTGGAAGAACACTTTTTAATCTAGAGGAAGTCGTAGACAAAGTTAGGAACGCCACTTCACATTTGACTGGTTTAGATATAGCAATAATGGGGTGTATCGTAAATGGTCCAGGAGAAATGGCAGATGCTGATTATGGTTATGTTGGCAAAGGTAAAGGAACTATCGCTTTATATAGAAGTAAAGAAGAGATAAAAAGAGTACCTGAAGAAGAAGGGGTTAATGCATTAATTCAACTTATTAAGGATGACGGGAAGTGGATTGATCCTTAAGGATTTGTCAAGTTATGAAATTCTTAAAAAATTTCTTTATACTATAAATGGAACTAGATTATTTGAAGATAAAAAAATTGCTTAAAAAAAAATTTATAGTTTTATTTGTTACAACTTTTACTTGGACATTTTTTAATAATTTTGCTGAAGCAACAATTTTAAATAATGGACATAAAGAAGTAATTGATCATGTGTGGCAAATTGTATATAGAGATTTTCTTGACTCAAGTGGTAAATTTCAAAAGTCTAATTGGATTAAGTTAAGAAAAGACTTTTTATCAAAAACATACTCAGATAGCAATGAAGCATATGATGCGATTAGAGATATGCTATCTAACTTAGATGATTCCTACACAAGATTTTTAGAACCTAAAGAATTCAATCAAATGAAGATTGATACATCTGGGGAATTAACTGGAGTTGGTATTCAAATAGTTAAAGATAAAGAATCTGATGAATTAATAATTGTTTCTCCTATAGAGGGCACACCTGCTTATGAGGCTGGCATCAAAGCTAAAGATAAAATATTATCTATAGATGATATCCCCACTGAAGGGATGAATATAGAGGATGCCGTGAGATTAATAAGAGGGAAAAAAGGGACTAAAGTTAAACTTGAAATTCTTAGAGGATCTAAATCCTTTTTAAAGGTTTTATTGAGGCAAAAGATTGAAATAAAATCTGTTGTAAGTAAAGTAAATCAAACTAAAAACGGTTTATTAATTGGATATTTAAGAATTAAACAATTTAATGCGAATGCATCAAGAGAAACTAGAGATGCTATTAAAGATTTAGAAGCAAAACAAGTCGCAGGATATGTTCTTGACTTAAGAAGTAATCCCGGAGGGTTGTTAGAATCAAGTATTGATATCTCAAGGCACTTTATCAATAAAGGAATAATAGTCAGTACTGTAAGTAAAGATGGTTTAAAAGAAATAAAAAGAGGAAATGGTCAAGCTCTAACAAAAAAGCCTTTAGTTGTCTTGGTTAATGAGGGTTCTGCCAGTGCTAGTGAAATAGTTTCTGGTGCAATAAAAGATAACAAAAGAGGAAAATTAGTTGGAAAGAAAACTTTTGGTAAAGGCTTAGTTCAATCTATGCGAACTTTGGTAGATGGTTCTGGGCTTACTGTTACTGTAGCTAAATATTTAACTCCGAACGGAACGGATATAAATGAATCTGGAATTGTTCCAGACATAGAAGTAAAAATGAATATCAACCCTATTCTTGAAAAAGAGATTGGAACTAGAAGAGATAATCAATATAGAGCAGGTGAAAAAGAGCTAATAAATATAATTAAAAGTAAAAACCAGATAAGCCAATTTAATCCTGAGACTAAAAACCTGAAGGCATTCTTAGAAATTAATAAGAAAAATAGAGTATTTTCATTAAATTAATTACTCATATCCAACATTCGTTTAATTGGTAAATAGGCTTTTTTTATTATTTCTGGGTCAAGTTCAATGGACGGTGAATTATTTTTCAAACAATCAAGAATTTTTTCTAAAGTATTTAATTTCATATAAGGACACTCGTTACATTTACAACCTTCTATGTCTGGAACTTCAATGAAGATTTTATTAGGTTCTTTCTTCTTCATTTGATGTATTATTCCAGGTTCAGTCAATACCAGGTAAGTTTTTGATGAATCTTTGCTGACGAAATCAAGTAATTTACTGGTTGATCCAATAAAATCGGAGAGATTTAGTAAATTTTGACTACATTCAGGATGAGCAACAACTTTTGCTCCCGGGTTTTGGTATTTTAATTTTAATAAGGCTTCTTCACTAAATGATTCATGAACAATGCAACTGCCAGACCATAATTTGAGATCTCTTCCTGAATTTTTCTGAACCCATCTCCCAAGATTCTGATCGGGTGCAAAGATAATCTTTTTATCTTCAGGTATCTTTTTAATTAGTGAGACTGCATTACTGCTTGTGCATATCAGATCACTTTGAGCTTTCACTTCCGCGGTACAATTTATGTAACTTACGACAAAATGGTCTGGATTATCTTCCCTAAACTTTTTAAATTTATCTGAGGGACAATCGTCAGCTAATGAGCATCCTGCATCAATATCGGGTAATAAGACTGTTTTATTTGGGCTAAGTATTTTTGCGGTTTCGGCCATAAAGTGTACCCCGCAAAAAATTATTATATCTGCATCATTATTTGCAGCTTTCCTAGATAGATCTAATGAATCTCCGATAAAATCTGCAATTTCTTGAATTTCTGGAGATTGATAATAATGCGCCAAAATAATCGCATTAGCTTTAATGCAACGCTCCTTTATTTCAGAAATCAAATCCTCTTCGTTTTGAATGGATTTCTGTTTTGCAGTAGAAGTTATACTTGTCAGGATTTAGAATATATCTAAATAGATTATATGCCTTTAAACAGAAAAAATTCTGACAAATTTAAAAATTGCTATTGTTGGTGACTGTCATGGTCAATGGTCTGAACTAGACTTGAAAGTTTTATCTGTTATTAAACCAAATATTGTTTTATTTGTTGGTGATATTTCTGATGGTAGTGTCAAAATAATTAAAAAAATAAATGAAATCAAAATCCCTACATTTGTGGTTTTAGGTAATCATGATAGAGGGAAGGATTCTACAGGTGATATTCTCTTAAAGCAGATACGTGTTCTTGGTGAAAAATATTGTGCATGGGATTTGAAAGTTTTTAATAATGAAATAAATTTACTATCTGCGAGACCATGTAGTTCAGGTGGCGGTTATTTTCTATCAAAAGAAGTAAAAGGAGTTTATGGTCCTATCAGCGAACAAGATTCAATAAATAGAATCCTCAAATGTTCTGAAAAGGCTATAGATGATATACCTCTAATAATCATGTCTCATGCTGGCCCTTCGGGATTAGGCTCAGAACCTGGAAGTATTTGCGGCAAAGACTGGAAATTACCCTCTTTAGATTGGGGTGATAGGGATTTGTCTTTTGCTATTTCAAAGATACAAAAGAAAAGAAAAGTTGACCTTGTGATTTTTGGTCACATGCACAATAGGCTTAAAAGAAATCTTGGTTTAAGAGAAATGTTCAAAATTGATAGTAAAGGAACTTTTTATTTTAATACTGCAATTGTGCCCAGATATAAAACTGATGAAGATGGCAAATTATTAATTAACTTCTCATGGATTGAGTTTGAAAAAAAGGAATTAAGACATGTTTCTCATCGATGGTATTCAGAGTCAGGGGAAATTTGTGAAGAAGAGAAATATTTTTGATCAAATATTAACTCTTTTTTGTATTTTCATATCTTGAAAAAAATGTTTGAGATAAAATATATCCCGCAATTCCTGCTGCTGTAAAAGCTAAACCATTTTTAAATAAAGGTAATAAATCATTTGTTCTGGTGATTATCGGGGCCAAACCAAAGATTCCAAATAACATTCCCCATAAAGGAGAAAGAAGAGCTAAAAAGCCAATTGAAATGAATTGCCCCTCTTTTCTTGGAGCGGATGAGAAACCTGCTATTAAACCTCCAAGGATAGAGGTGCATAAAGTCCATATATATTGCTCTTTGGGTAAGCCTGGTACTACTTGACATCCTCCTTTCTCAAGACAAATTTTTACTGAATTAATTGCGTCTAGGACTGCTCCATCTTCTCCATGATCTTTTACATAATATTGATTACCAAATCTTGTTTGAAGTTCAACCCAAAATAATCTTGGCATAAAATTAAAATAAGCCTCTCCGACGTTAAAGTTCAGCAAATTACCTCCTCTAGGATCTGCAACTATTAATAAACTTGTCTCATCTAAATCCCAATAGTCCTTTATTGCTCTACCCGGAGAACTCTCAAACTGAGATAAATATTTAATTTTCCATCCACTTTCAGTTTCTATATTGTTGAGCTTTTCCTCTAAAGATTTTTTCTGATTAGGGCTTAATGTTTTAGCTAAATCAATTACTGGTGTTTTTTCTTCTGGTAAGAGATTTGGATTATTTATAGCAAAAACTGGTTTTTGTGAAATTAAAACCACCATAGATAGAAATATTCCCAATAAATAGTTAATCTTTGAAGGCATAGATAAGTTTTGTCTTTTTATATTTTCGCCGATGAATAGCTTACCTGCGAATAAATCAGATTGGTTAATAAAAAAAATAATAAAAATGGGAGGAACTATAAGTTTTTATGATTATATGAATTTTGTTTTAAATGATCCTATCAATGGTTACTATGGCAGCGGTAAAGTTGAGTTAGGTATTAGAGGCGATTTTGTTACATCACCCTCTTTATCAGATGATTTTGCGTTCTTGGTTGGGAAACAAATAGAAGATTGGTTGATTCAGTTCAAAAATAGTTTTTTATCTAATAGAAAATTTTCTGTAATTGAATTTGGAGCTGGAGATGGAAGTTTTATGAGTGGATTAATTAAATACTTTTTAGAAAGCAGAATGAATTTTTGGAAAAATGTTTCTTTTGTAATCATTGAACCTAATCAAGGGATGGTAGAAAAACAAAAAAACAAATTGGAGGAATTTTTAAACTTAGGTGTTGATATTTTATGGAAGGGTTTGGAAGAAGTAGATGAAAATAATATCAATGGAATAGTTATAGCAAATGAGGTTTTAGATGCCTTGCCTGTAGAGAGAATAACTTTTTCAAAAGGAAAATTATTTCGACAAGCAGTATCTATAGATAAAAAATCTTGCAAATTATTTTTTGATAAAATTCCAATTCCAGTTGAATTGTTAAAAACCATTGAACTTGCCAAAAGTAAATTGGGAATAACTATTCCACCTAAAAATGCCTTAGAGGGATGGACTACAGAATGGCATGTAGCTAACTCAGAATGGTTAAAAGCTCTTTATGGGAAAATCAATAATGGCATTTTATTGATAATTGATTACGCTAAAGAAGCTGAAAAATACTATTCCTCTATGAATTCTGATGGGATGATAGTTTCTTATGAAAATCAGAAAATGATGAAAAATGTCTTGGTTAATCCTGGGAATTGCGATTTAACATCTCATGTGTGTATAGAAACCTTAATTAATGATGCTGAGACTCTTGGATTTAAAACTCTTGGAATAACTAAACAAGGAGAGGCCTTGTTGTCACTTGGATTAGCAGAGAGACTTTATGGAATTCAGAAAGAATTTAAGGAGGATTTATCAAATGCTCTTTTAAGAAGAGAGGCATTACTTAGACTGGTTGATCCCTTGTGTCTTGGTGATTTCAGGTGGTTTGTTTTTAAAAAGTTTAAGGAGAAGAAAATGATTACTAATATAAATTCAACTTGCTTGCGTTAAGAAAAAAACTTTAAGAATAATGAATCCTCCACGTCATCGTATATATCAACTTCGCCAATTTCTTTTGGTAAGATAAATCTCATTTTCCCATCACGAACTTTTTTGTCTCCCATAAGTATTTTTACAACATCTTCTTTATTTATTTTGGGGATCTTCGTAGGAAGATTGTAACTCTCCAAAAGATTTTGTTGTCTTTCTAATTCTTCTTTAGACCACAAACCTTTTTCAATTGCTATTTCCCCCGCAATATTCATCCCAATTGATATGGCCTCACCATGAAGGAACTCACCGTATCCACATAAATTTTCAATAACGTGACCAAAAGAGTGACCATAATTCAATATCGCTCGTATACCAAGTTCATGTTCGTCTTGAGAAACTATATGAGACTTTGTTTTAATTGAACCATTAATTATTTCGATTAAAGATTCATTTTCGAGATTTATTAGTGCATTCTTGTTATTTTCAATTTCTAAGAAATCAAAAAGTTTTTTATCTCTTATGACTCCGTATTTTATAACTTCTGCCATGCCAGCGTTAAATTCTCTTTTAGGCAAACTTTTTAAAGTTTCTGGATCAATAAAAACAGCTTTAGGTTGATGGAAAGCTCCAATTAGATTTTTGCCCTTAGGATGATTAACCGCTGTTTTTCCTCCAACAGATGAATCAACCATTGCTAATAATGTCGTTGGTATCTGGATATAATCTATACCTCTGAGCCAAGTTGCAGCTGCAAATCCACTGACATCTCCAACAATTCCACCTCCAAGTGCAATGATTATGGAATTTCTGTCTAAACCAAATTCAAATGCAACGTCATATATTTCATTTAAAGTTTTTAAATTTTTGTGTGATTCTCCAGCCTTGATAAGGAATATTTGGGCTTTAAAATTATTTTTTTTTAAATGATTTAAGAATTTTTCTCCATATAAACTCGATATTTCCTCATTTGAAATCACAAGTATTTTTCTGTTTTTTGATATTCCAATTTTTAAAAGCTCTTCGCAGATATTATTGAGTATTCCTTCTTCTATAATTACTTCGTATGACTTATTGCCTAATGGGACTAATATTTTTCTCTTATTCACAATAGATAACCAAACTTAAATTTATAAATAATTAATATTAAATAATTACTATATTAGCAAAATCTAAGCTCTAGATACTGAAAAAATTAGTTGTTAAGAATTAGAAATGATAATAAAATCATCCTATGAGTTTAAAAAAAAACATAAACAATATTAAGAAAAATTATTCTCTAGGGATAATTGGAGGTGGTCAACTAGCTTTGATGTTAACCGAGGCAGCAAAAAAGAGAGATTTAGACGTATGTGTGCAAACAAAATCTTGTGATGATCCTGCTGGTTTAAAAGCAGACTATGTAATAGAAGCTGATCCTTTAAAGATCAAGGGTAATAAGTCATTAATTAGTGAATGTAAAAAAATAATTTTTGAAAATGAATGGATAAAAATTGATAAGTTAAATTTAATTGATAATAATGATATTTTCATCCCAAGCCTAGAGGCAATTAAGCCCTTAGTAGATAGGTTTTCTCAAAAAAAATTAATAGATAGTATGAACATCCCTTGTCCAAGATGGTTAGGGATTAAAGAGTTTAAAAGTCTCTCTGATGAGGAAAACAATAATTGGAGTTTCCCCTTAATGGCAAAATCTAATAAAGGAGGGTATGACGGGAAAGGAAACAAAAAAATAAAGACTAAAGTAGATCTAGATTCTTTTTTAACTGAGAATGATTCTGAGGATTGGTTAATAGAAGAATGGATAGATTTTGAGAAGGAATTGGCTCTTGTAGGTTCTAGGGATCAAAAGGGCAAGATAAGATTCTTTCCAATTGTTGAAACATTCCAATCAAACAATGTTTGTGATTGGGTTATTTCACCTGCAGAAACTGAATATGATTTAAACTTATTTGCAATAAATATTTTCTCTTCAATAGTAAATGAACTTAATTATGTTGGAGTTCTCTGCATTGAATTCTTTTATGGTGTAAATGGTCTTTTAATTAATGAAATAGCTCCAAGAACTCATAATTCTGCTCATTTTTCTATTGAAGCTTGTTCGTCAAGTCAGTTTGATCAATACGTATGTATTTCTTCTGGGATTATGCCACCTGAAATACAAATGAACTGTGAAGGAGCAATTATGATAAATCTACTCGGATTAAAAAAGACTTTTCCAATTTCAATAGAGACAAGAATTCAAAAGTTATCTGAAATTAATGGTTCTAATATTCATTACTACGGCAAATCAAGAGAAATACTGGGAAGAAAAATGGCTCACATTACATTCTTATTAAATGGTAAAACATATTCTGATAGATATGATGAAGCACAAATTTTATTAACTAAGGTAAGAGACATTTGGCCATCTCCAAATGAATAAAAAAATAAGTTAAAGTTAGATTACTGGATCTTTGGTTAAGTTCTTCTTTATGTGCTCTGATCTGACTCTCTTTCGACATGAGGATTCTGTCGTGATGCGGTAGTAAACCGATCTTGTAATCGGAAACGAAAGCCCACTTTGAATCCTCTTCTGGCATTTCCAGGTCGATGCAGCAGAGAACTGACGGGGATCCGGTATTACCTATCAAAAAGCTTGCTATAAAAAGCTTTTGGTAGGTATCTTTTTGGGTATTATCTGGGCTGTTTTTATTCTCTATGTGTATAAATAATTGGTTTCTAAAATACTTGACGATCCATTTCTAATGCGCTTATACTGATAGTACATATGTATTATGATTAATGACTTTAGGAGGAGCTAATGTTTGGACTAATTTTTCTTACGGTTATCGTAATGAGTCTCCAAGTGGTTGGTTGCTTAGTCCAGACCGCAGAAAATTAATTCTATTTACAAAAAATAAAAAATCTCCAAGAAATAGTATGAGAATTTTTGCTCATACATATTATGCAAATGATCTTGGTGAACCAATGGCAATTAAATCATCAACTCAAATGTATTTGGATAATGCCTGGGATAAATGGCATGACCTTCAATTAGAAGGTTGGACTTTTGAAGAACTTGAATTACCTGAATCAGTATGACTAACTTAAATCCAATCAAAAAGAAACTACCAAAAATAGATAGAAAGGTCTCTGTAAAAGACCCATCAAAATTATTAGCAGAATTTTTTAATGGTGTTGTCATTGAAATTCATGAAGAATATAAATATGACTAATAAAGAATTGATAGATCAAATCTCCGCAAATTTATTTAAACAAAGTGGAAAGTTAGAAAGCAGAAGATCTTGGTTGGCAATGAGAAATTATCTCGAACAATTAGATCGCGAACAACTTAAATCCATTCTTAAGGACCACGGATGATTTGAAAACTTTATTTATGAATTATTTATTTGGTTTTTATTTTTTTCTTAATTCTTAGAAAAACGTAAGTTACAAAACCAACCAAAAACATGTCTAAGTAAATATGCCAAGTAGGAAAAATCTGGTGTATTAATTCCATTAACTTTTTATTGCCACTTGCCAATAAGGATAATCTAAATTTGATTTTTCTCTAATTAATTGTAATTTTCTAGAATTTATCTTTACTACTATTCCATCGGTGGGATATTTCCTAAAAAGCTTTCCTTCTAACCATTGTTTTCTAAATAATTGAACTTGGCTCGTAAAGTTGCATGAAATATCCTGAGTGATTGTGAAGCCTAGCTTGGAAAGATTCTTTTTCGATTCATATTGGTTAAGTGATGAATTAAGTATTTGAAATGCGCAAAAGCTTAGACTTTCATAAAATCCTTCTTTGGCTCTAAGAAATCCAGAAGCGATTCTCTGGGAGATATTCGGACTTTGGTTGGGTGAGTAAAGTTCGCCTCTAACTTGAAGAACTCCTCGTAAAGGGAGATTATTGGGAATGTCTTTAACCTTTATAACTTTATTGGTAACGTCAGTACCTTTTCTTGATATTGCTTTCTCCAAGGTTCCATTCCTATATTGCAAAGCAACAGCACAACCATCAATTTTAGGCTCAATTAGTAATCTGGTATCTGCTAATAATCCACTCAAAAATTCATCTATTGAATCCTTTTCTAATGAAGGTAAAACTAGTTTTTTTTTATTTTTAAAGTAATCACAATTAGGGTTTGTTCTTAATAAATTATTTTCAAGCTGGTCGAACTGCTTATCAGAAATTAAAGCATTGCCATTTCTATAATTATCGTCATACCATTCAATTCGTTCTTCCAAATAAGTCTTCATTTAATACGATGGCTTTAGTTTTTGGCTAGGTATCCAAGTTGGTTTATCTATGATCCATTTTTCTCTATCTTCATACTTGACAGTCCATAAAAGAAACGAAGAAATTTGTTTTAGAGATATGCCAACTAAATATCTTGTTTTTGGACTTATTGATATAAATCCAAATAAGAATATTAATATAATTATTTTAAACACACTTTTAATCATTTAAAAACGCAGCGTAATTTTTGCAAACTTTTTAATTAATGCAATTTTTATAA